>JAEZJQ010000096.1 GCA_023436305.1 Bacillota bacterium | reverse complement strand
CTGCACTTGCGTAAAGATCAAAACAAAAAGCTTTTATAAGGGTGCAGGGTTCGCCTTCCAAGGAAGGCGCGCCCTGCCGGGGGCTAGCGTCCAAAGGACGCTCCGGTGTCCCCGGTAAGTCTATCTTAAAGCCCTCCCTTGAGGTCATGCTTTATAAAGCGCGCGGGTTGGGTGGGTTGGCCCAAATCTCATTCATTCAAAAAACTTATTTCGACTTATATATTTATATTTCGGCATATTTTTACCAAAGTTTGATGAGTTAGTAACAGCCTAGCCTATTCTTGATGTCACTTTCTAGTCTAGAATGCCAAGAATAGAAATAGGTTTATTATAATATATAATTCAAAGCTGGCAAATGATTTATCGATGCCATCTTTTTAAGAACTATTGGGGAATAATGATATATAAAACTTAGAGTTCCGGTATGCAATAAATTTTACTCATGATAACCCCCTTGGGTGCTTGGAATTGAAAACGTGGTTTCCATAAAATTTGGCATTATCCTTGACATATCCATCTCCATTTGATTATTATTATAAATAGATGCGAGATGGATGGATAAACTATATTACTACTCGCTTTTAAGGGTTGGTGCTGATGATGACACCCGGATGTCAAGACGAACCGGATAAAACTCCTCGCGAGCCTGTGCAAGCGGGGCGGTTTTATCCCGCCGAAGAAGGCTTGTTATCGCGTTCTATTGAAAAAATGCTTGCTCAAGCCCCGGACGATACGGGCCAGATACCGCGAGCCATTATTGTGCCTCATGCCGGTTACCAATTTAGTGGACCGGTGGCGGCTCATGCTTATAAAATCTTTCAACAAGCCAAATCCACCGGGGATAAACGGGTAATTTTACTGGCTACCAGCCATTACACTTATCTCCGGGGAGTTGCTTTGGGTGAGCATTCTTATAAAACGCCTTTGGGTATTTATCCAGTGGATACCGAGGCTGTTACGGCATTAAAAAAAATGGATTTTCCACACGTGGAAAATAAAACCGCAGTTACCCGGGAACATAGTGATGAAGTTCAAATCCCCTTTTTACAAAAAGTATTACCTGAGGCCCAAGTGGTCCCGATTATTGTCGGCGATTTAAACGGGCCGGACCTGGAGTCCACCGCAAAGGCTATTGCCGCTGTTGTGGATGAACACACCGTGATTGTTGCCAGCTCCGATTTTACCCACTATGGAGTGAATTTTGATTATGCGCCCGACTTTCAGGATACCCGGGCCGGAATTTACGAATTGGATCAAGGGGCTATTAATTGTATTGCCCGGAGAAGCTCCGCCGAATTTGCCGCTTATATTGGACGGACCGGGGCTACGATTTGCGGCGCCAACCCGATAACGCTTTTGTTGAAAATATTTGAGATTAATCACTGGCCAGGCCGGGTCCGGGTGTTAACTTATTATACTAGTGGTGATTTAACCGGCGATTGGGATCATTCGGTCAGCTATGCGGCCATTGCATTAGGTACTTTGAAGGAGGCAGTGCCGGTTATGGGACAAAAATATCTGAATGACGGGGAAGAACAGACTTTACTCGGACTTGCCCGATTTGTTCTGGAAAGTTTCATCACCCGGAAAGTCACTGATTTTCCGGATTCCAAATTGGCCGATTTTCAGCTTACACCGGCCTTAAAACAAAAGTTGGGCGTATTTGTTACCTTGAAAGAGCATGGCGATCTTCGAGGCTGTATTGGGAATATTGTGGGTATCCGGCCGCTCTACCAAGGCGTCATCGAAAACGTTCAAAATGCCGCCGCTCATGACCCCCGTTTCGTCAAAGTGACCCAGGACGAACTGGAGCGGATTGAGATTGAAATTTCAGTAATGTCTCCCTTGGAGCCGGTACGGAATCTTGATGAAATTCAAGTGGGCCGGGATGGCTTGGTGTTAAAAAAAGGGTTTCATTCAGGCGTCTTTTTACCGCAAGTCCCCGTCGAATGGAATTGGGATAAGACGACGTATCTGGAGCAACTAGGACTGAAAGCCGGTTTATCCCGGGAAGCCTATAAAGATCCGCAAACAGAACTACTCCGGTTCTCCGCCCAGGTTTTTGGAGAGATCGAGTAAAAATCTCAAATTACTCTTTTTAGAAAAATGGAAATAAACCATTGAAACCAATCATATGTTAATCAATAATTCAATATATTACTCCAGCGATTTTATTTGCAAAGTATTCATGTGTTTAATCGCGGAGTAATAGTATTAAACCAATCCAACAATTAATATCCAAATCAGTCATAATCGGCTTATTAAGCCCAATGAACTTTTTTCCTACTCTTTTCTAGGATAATGAGCTCACGTATTTATCAAAGGAGGCCAATCGACATGAAAGTGATTGCTTTTAATGGAAGTCCCCGGAAGGAAGGTAATACCGCTCAAGCGCTTCGCATTGTACTCGCCGAACTTGAAAAGGAAGGCATTGAAACCGAATTGGCGCAACTGGGCGGGCGGAAGGTATTTGGCTGTTTGGCTTGCCGGAAGTGCTCCGAATTGAAAAACAACCGGTGTGTCCGCGAGGATGATGAGATGAATACATTTATCGAAAAGGCGTTGCAGGCGGATGGGATCATTATCGGTTCGCCCACGTATTTCAGCAATGTATCTTCCGAAGTCAAGGCATTTATTGATCGTTGCGGTATCGTGGCCAGGGCTAACGGGAATCCCTTAAAAGGCAAAGTGGGGGCGGCGGTGGTTTCAGTGCGCCGGGCTGGCTCGAATTTCGTCTACTCCGCCATCAATTTCTTTTTTGGGATCACCCAGATGATCGTTCCCGGCTCCAATTACTGGAATATGACGGTGGCCCGCGACCCCGGCGACATCCAAAAGGATGAGGAAGGAATCGAAACGTTCAAGACATTGGGGAGGAATATGGCCTGGTTGTTGAAGAAAATAACATGACCTTTTTTTATTGCCGATGGATAATGGCGGCCCGGGAGCCATCCAGTATAATTGGGCCAACATATCATGAGCATCGGCAAATTCGGGGTTAATCTGAAAGCATATATCAATCTCCTTTTTCATTGGCGCAACACTGGAAAGACTTTGCAAGTTGCCTGTCGCTTGACCGGACGCGCCAATTAAAGCCGCCAGCCAGAAATGGGCGTTAATGTCATTGCAATTGGCCTTGACAGCTTTTCTGGCATACTCTTGTCCCTGGGAAAAGAAAGTCAATTTAGTTTTTTTATGGGTACACTGATTACCCAGAAACCATTGATACTTGGCCAACCGCCATAGAGCCTCCGAATTATCGGGAGTTAAAGTAACGGCTTGTTTTAATAAATTCATCGCCTGCCGGACATTCTCCGGGTTGCTCCGTTTGGCATATAATTCATCGGCGGCAAAGATAGGATCGCTACTGGCGTTTACAAAGGCCATGGCCCCCGAAAGCATCAAGCAAATCTCGAGTATTCCAAAACAAAATAAATAACGTAATTTCATGAATAACCCTCCTTTTTGAGGAAATAATTTTTTACCACACCCATCGAGAGGATTAATTTCAATTAATATCGACATAAAAATAAAAATTTAAGCCTTGTTCGTTGCGCTTTTTAACCTCTAAATCTCGAAGCACGGAAAATAATTGGATTAACTTCTAATTGGAACTTCTTTCCCGGCTTACCGTTTAATACTTCAAAAACAACCCCTAATAGTTCACGCATTCATGGAAAAAGAGGATAATTAGGAAGCAACTTGACAAATTTATTCAACTATATTAATATTAAAATATAGAAACTAATTTTATAATAAAACCCTGATGAAAGGTTTTGAATATATCCCAAATCCAGGGTACATATTAGTTTTGATAAAAGGAGGTTTTTATTATGGGTAAAACGGTAGGTATAGATTTAGGCACCACGAACTCCGTCGTATCGGTTATGGAAGGAGGACAGCCCACGGTAATTATCAACGCCGATGGCAGCCGGTTTACTCCTTCGGTGGTGGGTTTCAGCAAGAACGGAGAACGTTTGACGGGGCAATTGGCCAAACGGCAAGCAGTACTCAATCCCGAAAACACGATTTATTCCGCCAAACGATTTATCGGGCGGCGTTATTCCGAGGTTAGCCGGGAACTTAAGAATGTTCCTTATAAAGTGGTTCCCGGGCCCAATGATGCGGTGCGGTTTGAGATTGGCGGCAAGTTGTATGCCCCGGAGGAGATTTCAGCGCAAGTGTTACGCAAACTGGTGGAGGATGCTTCCAAGTTCACCGGAGAGAAGATTACGGAGGCGGTAATTACCGTTCCGGCCTATTTTAATGATTCCCAGAGGCAGGCCACTAAAGCCGCCGGGGAGATTGCCGGATTGAAGGTGCGGCGGATCATCAATGAACCTACCGCTGCGGCTTTGGCGTATGGTCTCGACAAAAAGAAAAATGAAACGATAATGGTATTTGATCTGGGTGGTGGTACTTTCGATGTTTCCATCCTGGACGTGGGGGATGGCGTCTTTGAAGTCAAGGCCACTTCCGGGGATACCCATCTGGGCGGTGACGATTTCGACAAACGGATAGTGGACTGGCTGGCAGAAGAATTCAAGCGGGAAAACGGCATTGATCTCCGGAATGATCGCCAGGCTTTGCAGCGGTTGACAGAAGCGGCGGAAAAGGCCAAAATTGAACTATCCAGTATTCTGGAAACCAATATTTCCCTGCCCTTCATTACAGCGGATAAAACGGGGCCCAAACATCTGGAGGCCAAACTGACCCGGTCCAAATTTGACCAACTCACGGCGGAGCTGGTAGAACGATGTGTGGGTCCGGTGAAGCAGGCGCTGGCTGACGCCAAGCTAAAAGAGAGTGACATCGACGAAGTGATATTAGTGGGTGGATCGACCCGAATTCCGGCGGTACAGACGCTGGTGCGCCGTTTGACCAATGGTAAAGAGCCCAACCAGACAGTGAATCCGGATGAAGTAGTGGCCGTGGGCGCTTCCATTCAAGCCGGGGTATTGGCAGGCGAGGTCAAAGATGTGGTGCTGCTGGATGTTACACCCTTGTCCTTGGGACTGGAAACCATGGGTGGGGTCATGACTAAGCTGGTGGAACGGAATACCACCGTGCCGGTCCGGCGTTCCGAGATTTTTTCGACAGCGGAAGAAAATCAACCAGCAGTGGATATTCATATTCTCCAGGGCGAACGTGAGTTGGCCAGGGATAACCGGACTTTGGGGAATTTCCGCCTGGAAGGAATCCGGCAAGTTCCCCGGGGAGTGCCGCAGATCGAGGTTATCTTCGATATCGACGCCAATGGCATCTTAACGGTTACTGCTCGTGACAAGGATACCAACAAGGAACAAAAGGTCACCATTACCGGTTCAACACAACTCAGCAAGGAGGAAATTGACCGGATGGTCCGGGATGCCCAGGCCAACGCCGCTGAAGACCGGAAACGGAAGGAAGAGGTGGAAGCCCGGAATCAATTGGACGCAGTTGCTTACCAGGTAGAAAACCATTTGCGGGAGTTGGGCGAACTGGCCGCTGTCAATGAAAAGGCCCGCGCCGATCAGTTGTTGGACGAGGCCAAGGGTTTGGTGAAAGCCGGTTCATCCGATCTAACTTATATTCGGCGACTAACCAGTGACTTGCAACAAATCTTATTCGGTCTCCAAGCTTCGGAGACTGAAGGATCAGCTAACCATAATAATCATTATAACGTTGGCGGTGATGATGTCATCGACGCCGATTACCGGGAGACCAGACCCTGATCTGTAATTCATCAAGTTTATCCTGAATTCGGCGAAATATAGCCTTGCCGAATTTCAGTCGGAAAACCTGATTGGGGCAAATTTTCCGACCACAGCCGCGCGACTTTCGGAAAATTTAAATGTACTGCCGAAGTGAATTAAATGATTGAACGGACGAATTCAACTGATTTCATAAATTAGGGTGAGTAGAGAGCGGCAGATTCGGAGAGAATCCCGCCGCTCGACTTGCCAATGTTTGGGGGTGCCGGTATGGCGGTTAAATATCGGGATTATTATGAGATTTTAGGTGTGGCGCGGACCGCCTCCGAAGCCGAGATTAAGAAGGCGTTTCGGGAATTGGCCCGGAAATATCATCCGGATGTAAACCCCGGAGATAAGTCCGCCGAGGAAAAATTTAAAGAGGTGAATGAAGCTTATACGGTGCTTTCTGATCCTGAGAAACGCCGCCGTTATGATCAATTGGGTCCTAACTACCGGGAAGGAGCCGATTTTACACCGCCACCGGGTTGGGAATACAGCAATGTCAATTTTGAAGACGTTGGTGATATGTTTAGAGGCGGTGGCTTCGATTTTAGCGACTTTTTTACCAGCTTCTTTGGCGGCGGCGCGGCGGCAGGGCGGAGTACCAGGGCCGGTTTTGCGATGAAGGGCCGGGATGTTGAGGCGGAGCTCGTTTTAAGTTTAAGGGATGCTCATCGCGGCGGACCGCATCAATTTGGGCTGGATATCACTGAAAAATGTTCCGGTTGTGGCGGCGTGGGAGTCAAAGGAAATCAATACTGCCCGGATTGCCAGGGATCAAAATACACCAAACGCCGTAAACAGTTGGAAGTCAATATACCGGCCGGCGTCCGGGAAGGAACGGTAATCCGTTTGGCGGGTTTAGGCAGACCCGGAACCGGTAATGGAAAACCTGGAGATTTATATCTTAAAGTCCGTCTGAAACCGGATTCATTGTTTACTATCGTGGCTGAAAATGATATTCAACTGGAATTGCCGGTAGCCCCATGGGAAGCCGTGTTGGGCGCCCGGATACGGGTTCCCACCATCGATGGAGCGGTGGAGCTAACAGTTCCACCGGGCTCCCAGGCCGGGCAAAGGCTGCGTTTAAAAGGTTTAGGTTTGAAAACAAAGAATGGCGCCCGGGGTGATCAGTATGTAAAGCTGCACATTACCGTTCCGGCTTCGATCACTGAGAAAGAACGGGAGCTTTATCAGCGGCTTGCCGGAGAGTCCCGTTTCGATCCCCGGAGTTCGTTTGGGGGGGTGAACACAAATGGATAAGTACCATCTTGTCATTCACCAAGGTTTTCAGGAATTGATCAATGCGGAAGAATTGCTGGAGATCACAGGAATAACGCAAGGCTTATTGAATTATTTCTTAGAATTGGGACTTATCGAACCGGTGGAATCAAAAACCGGGGCGTTATGGTTCGACATCGGCGTAGTGCCCAAGGTACGGATGATTCAACGGCTACGTTCCGATATCGGAATAAATTTGCCGGGTATCACTATAATTTTAGATTTACAGAACCGGATTCAACAATTACAACGGGAGTTGGACTGGTTTAGGAATTTTGACTAACGCATGGAGGTGTTATTACAATGGATTTTAACCGAATGACTCAAAAGGTGCAAGAAGCGATGATGGATGCGCAAAATATAGCAGTGCGCAATTCCAACCAGCAGGTGGATGTGGAGCACTTACTGGCGGCTCTTTTGGCCCAAGATGGTGGGATTGGGACTTCGATTTGTAAAAAAGCGAATATCGATCCTGGAAATATATTGCGAAGAGTAAAAGACGAATTGGACCGGTTGCCCAAGGTAACCATCGACGGTTATGCCGGCAATCCGGATCAAGTATATATCACCGGAAGGCTGAATCGAATTTTGGCGCAAGCGGAAACCGAGGCCAAAAAATTAAAGGACGAATATATCTCAGTGGAACACCTGTTGTTGGCCATGACTGATGATGGTGGGACCACCGGACGGATTCTGAAAGAAGCCGGGCTGACCCGGGAACGATTATTAAAGGCATTGCAGGAGGTACGTGGAAATCAGCGGGTGACCTCACCCAACCCGGAAGTGACTTATGAGGCGCTGGAACGTTATGGCCGCGATTTAACCAAATTTGCCGGTGCCGGTAAGCTTGATCCGGTTATTGGACGAGATGATGAGATTCGCCGGGTGATCCAGGTGCTGTCGCGCCGTACTAAAAATAACCCGGTTTTAATTGGTGAACCGGGTGTAGGGAAGACAGCCATTGTGGAAGGATTGGCCCAACGGATTGTCCGGGGTGATGTACCGGATGGACTCAAAAATAAGCAGGTGGTTTCCCTGGACATGGGAGCCTTGATTGCCGGAGCCAAGTACCGGGGCGAGTTTGAAGAACGGTTGAAAGCTGTATTAAAAGAGGTTCAAGATTCCGCCGGGCAGATTATCCTTTTTATTGATGAACTGCATACAGTGGTGGGCGCCGGTAAGGCTGAAGGGGCCATGGATGCGGGGAATCTTCTGAAACCGATGCTGGCCCGGGGTGAGCTGCACTGTATCGGTGCGACGACACTGGATGAATACCGCAAACATATTGAAAAAGATGCGGCATTGGAACGGCGGTTCCAGACAGTTTTGGTGGATCAGCCATCAGTGGAGGATACGATCTCGATTCTGCGTGGCTTAAATGAGCGGTATGAAGTACACCATGGGGTCCGGATCAAGGATTCGGCCTTAGTAGCGGCGGCGGTGCTTTCCAACCGGTATATCTCCGATCGTTTTTTGCCGGATAAAGCTATTGATCTGGTGGATGAAGCGGCGGCCAAGCTGCGTACCGAAATCGATTCCATGCCTACCGAATTGGATGAAATGTTACGGCGGGTGATGCAACTGGAGATCGAGCGGACCGCCTTGAAAAAAGAGACCGATGCCTCTTCCAGGGAACGTTTGGAACGATTGGAAAAGGAATTGGCCGACCTCCGGACAGAATCCGATGCGTTGAAAGCTCGCTGGCAGTCAGAAAAACAGGGCGTTCAGCGTTTACGCCAAATCCGGGAGGAAATAGACACCACCAAGGCCGAAATCGAAAAAGCTGAATTACAGTATGATTTGAACCGGGTGGCCGAGTTGAAATACGGCACTTTGACCGGGCTGGAACGGAAACTGAAATCCGAAGAAGAACTGCTGGCCAAGAAACAAGGTGAGACGAAACTGATCAAGGAAGAAGTGGATGAAGAAGATATCGCCCAGGTAGTGAGCCGTTGGACTGGAATTCCCGTTTCCAAGCTGTTGGAAGGGGAAGTTCAAAAGTTGCTGCATCTGGAAGCCGAGTTGCACAAACGGGTCATTGGTCAGGATGAAGCGGTTACTGCAGTGGCGGAAGCAGTATTGCGAGCCCGATCGGGCCTCAATGATCCTAACCGGCCCATTGGTTCATTTATTTTCCTGGGTCCCACCGGGGTAGGTAAAACTGAACTGGCTCGGGCGCTGGCGAAAAGTTTGTTCGACGATCCCAATACCATGGTACGGATCGATATGTCCGAATACCAGGAAAAACATACGGTGGCCCGCTTGATTGGCGCTCCACCGGGTTATGTGGGATATGAAGAGGGTGGCCAGTTGACAGAAGCAATCCGGCGGCGGCCATATGCGGTGGTGCTTTTCGATGAGATCGAAAAAGCGCACTACGATGTTTTCAATTTGCTACTCCAAATCTTGGATGATGGAAGGCTTACTGACGGTCAGGGGCGGACGGTGGACTTTAAGAATACGATAATTATTATGACTTCCAATATCGGAAGCCAGCGTATCTTGGAATACAAAGGCGGTTTCGCGGGTGAGGGATATGAACGGATGAAGCAAGCTGTGCTGGATGAGATGCGACACCATTTCCGGCCGGAGTTTTTAAACCGGGTGGATGAAATCATCGTATTCCATGCGCTATCTGAGGAACATTTGAAATCCATTATCGAAATCCATTTGGGCTACTTACGTAACCGTTTGGCTGACAGGCATATTACTTTGGAGTTGACCGACGCTGCCAAGGCACACATGGTACGAACCGGATATGAACCGGCTTATGGGGCGCGCCCCCTGAAGCGTACCATTCAAAAAGAGGTGGAGACCCCGCTGGGGCGGTTAATTTTACAAGGAGAAGTCCGGGAAGGCAAGAAAGTTTGGGTGGATTTTGATCGGGATCAGGGGTTAACGTTTAAATCGGAATAATCGTTCATTTTATTAAGAAATGGGAGAAAATTATATTAATAAATTTGGCGAATTTGCCGAATAATTTATTGAAGTTATTAAAAAACGTAAACGTCTCACTTTTTATTGATAAAAATGTTTCCGGCAATAATTTAAAATGTTTTTCCACAATTCGGTAACTTTCCTCCTAACCTCCATTACCACTATTTTGTCGACCTTTGATTAATTCCTCAAAGGTCCTTTTTTTTGACCTGAACTCACGAATTCAATGGAATTCTCAAGGTATTATCGATGGTTTATGAACTGCATTCAAGTATGTGTATTTCATCATCGGAATCGTAAATTAATTACGCGTTGGCCGCCGTTACTATTTTTGACATACTCAGCAACCGCTGATTTTGGGCTGATTCAAAGCCAAGCCGGATATTTTCCACGATATCAGTACGGTTAAAATCCAGGGCATCTTTCCCCGGAAGGGATGTCTTCGGAGCAATCAGGTGGATCGGTATACGGCGCTGTCCGGAAAAAATCCGGTGGTTTTGGTTAATGTAATTGGCCAATTGCAAATCATTGATCTGGATTTCACTGGTTAGAATCTCTACTGTGCGCAATATGGCTTGAAAAGCTCCGCGATGTTTTTTGGGGGTGAGTACCGGTTCTAAATTCGGCCCGACCGGATAGGTTATGATGACGATAATTTCATCGGGTTTTTCATCGAAAGCGGCCCCTAATGGGGTGATGTCCCTTAAACCTCCGTCATACCAATGGTTTTGGCCGATACGAACTGCAGGAAAAAACATGGGCATACTGGCGCTAGCCAAAACATATTTTAAAAAATCCGCCCGTAATTCAGGAGTCTGGCTGTCGGCATAAAAGAGCTGGCCGGTTTCCTGGGCCACGGTGGCTACTTTGACGACAGTGGCTGGATCAAAAATTCGCTCCAGATTAATCTGTTTTTGCAGCATTCGCTTTAATCCTTGGGGCTGGTATAAACTATCACTCCAAAGTAACCGTAAAGCCCCCCAGAAACTGGTATGATAAACCGATTGGCTTCCTTTCATATTCAACCAAAGTTTTTTGAGATCACGGCTTAGCTCGGTGAGTTCCCGGTGGTTTCGGGACTGTCCTAGGAAAGCGGCATTTAAGGCGCCGACACTGGTTCCGATGAAGATATTAAAATTTAAGCCTTTCTTATTCACTAGATAATCAATGGCCCCTACTTCAAAAGCGCCTTTAGAGCCACCACCCGATAAGACCAAAGCCCGTTTCAATATAAACCACCCCTATTACCTAAAACATTGATAGGAATAATTTATGCAAAAACCGGCTGGAAGTTCCATGCGGAATGGATGGGGTAGTGTCAATCAAAGAAGGGAATAGTAAAATTTTGACTTTCGAATCCGGATAGGATAAAATGAGTTTATTCTATCCTCTAACTTTTCATTCTGATTCTATTCCGAGGATCTTCATGGACCGAAAAATCATGCACATAGATATGGACGCCTTTTTTGCGTCCGTCGAACAACTCGACAACCCGGCCTACCGGAATAAACCGGTTATCGTGGGCGCCGACCCGCGTGGACGAGGGGTGGTTTCCACTTGTTCATACGAAGCCCGGAAGTTCGGGGTTCATTCTGCCATGCCGATTAAAGAAGCTTATCAACGTTGCCCGCACGGCATCTTCATACAGCCACGGGGTGAACGCTATGCCGGAATTTCCCGGGATATTATGAATGTTCTGGGGGAGTATACCTCGTTGGTGGAACCACTATCGTTGGACGAAGCTTTTCTGGACCTGACTGGCAGTGAGGCGCTGTTTGGACCGGCGGTGGAGATTGCCCGGCGGATTGTAACTAGAATTGAAAAGGAAATAGGGCTTTCGGCTTCGGTTGGCATCGCTCCTAATAAGTTCTTGGCCAAACTGGCGTCGGATCTGAAAAAACCTAAAGGATTTATGATTATCACCTTGGATTGCGCCGGACAAGTATTGGAAAATTTACCGGTGAGCAAAATGTGGGGTGTAGGCCCCAAAACCGAAGTCCAATTAATACAAATGGGCTTAAAAACCATTGGAATGCTGCGGCGCGTTGATCCTGGAATTCTCATCGCTAAATTCGGGGAGGCCGGTGAACATCTAGCCCAATTGGCGAACGGCGTCGATGACCGCCCGGTGGCAACCGGTGAGGAGGCCAAAAGCATCGGTCATGAGTTCACTTTTCAAACGGATATTGATGATCGGGAGTTTTTGAAAGGGGTTTTGTTATGGCTCACTGATCAGGTGGCGCGGCGGCTGCGCCGCCATCAGTTGAAAGGCCGAACTGTTACCGTTAAAATACGGGATCAGTATTTTAAGACCATTACCCGGCAAAAGACGCTTTTGGAAGCAACGGATTTTGAAGAAACGATTTACTTGGAAGCCTTGCAACTTGCGGAGCAATCTCAATGGGGTTCCCGGAAAGTAAGGTTGATTGGGGTAACCGTAAGCGGATTTGGTCAAAACGAGCCGGTTCAATTGGATTTATTCAGCAATCCCGCTCCCGAAGCCAATAACAATTTGGATAAATTGCATCAAACCGTGGATAGGCTGCGGGAACGGTTTGGTGATGAGATCATTACCAAAGGGACAGTGCTGCAAGTTAACCGAAGTTTTCGACGGAAGGAGTAACTTTTTTAAAATCGTTGTATATGAATCACCCTGTAACGGAATCCTACCTAGGATAACAGTGCGGGGGTTTTTTTATATGAACGATCAAAAGAATGGTAGAAAGAAAATTATAGTCTACCTTTGGGGGATTCTTGTTTTTGTATTGATGCTTTTGCCGATAGGGAAAGCAGAAGACCGGTGGCGCATCCGGATCAACATCCCGGAATATAAATTATACCTTTACCAAGGCCTTACGTTATATCGTGATTATCCGGTTGCCGTTGGCAAAAGGGATTCGCCGTCGCCTACCGGTAATTTCACCGTTATCAACAAAATTCACAACCCTACCTGGTATCCTCCCGGACACAAGCAACAACCCGTCCCCCCAGGCCCGAATAATCCATTGGGAAAGTTTTGGTTGGGTCTCAACATTCAAGGGTATGGAATTCATGGTAATTCGGCGCCTTGGTCCATAGGATCTCCGGTTTCGCTCGGTTGTTTCCGCATGCATAACCAGGATATTGAGCAGTTGTTCGATATGATTCCCATCGGTACTCCGGTGGAAATTGTTTATCAATCGGTAATTGGCGTTATTGATGCAAATGGACAAGCCTGGCTTAAGTTATTTCCAGATATTTATCAACAGGAGAAATCAGGAAATAAGTTAGGGGACGTTCTCAACGAACTCCACTGGACCTATCAACCGCATCTCAAAGCCCTGTATAGTTTATTGCCGTTGAGCCAAAGGCCGGGACAGATCCAGGTGCCGCGCGCCATCAATATTGAAGGGGATATCCCCGGAATTGAAGGGTTTTACTGGAACGGGGCAGTATATATATCAAGAAATATCCTGGCCACACTGCCGGAAGCGGTTATCCCCGAATCCGGGAATATTGTCTTAAATGATTATTTAGAACTACAGAGTTTTTTAAATAATCTGTCAGGCCTTCAAGCCAATTGGAATGAGACTACCAATACACTATATCTGAGTCGCGTCTTACTTGATCATCTCCCGCAAAAATCGCCATTGGGCTTCCGGTAGTTTTAACCCCGCCGTTATTATTAAAACAGAGTGGCCACTTCGGCGGCCTTAATGACTTTAATTCCGGCTTGTTTCATTTCCGCCAGAGTTTGGGCCACTGAACCGGGAGGATTATCCACGCCTTTAACGGCGTCTTCCACCAGATAGACTGCAAAACCTTCCTTGAGCGCATCGAAAGCAGTGGCTTTCACCGAGTATTCAACGGTCAATCCGGTGATAAATACAGAATCAATCCCGAATTTGTGCAGGTTTTTTGCGAGATTGGTATCTTGGAATCCGCTATAGGATTCCTGATCGGCTTCCGTTCCCTTATCGATAATTACGGCGTTTAAATCAAAGGATAGTTCGGGATGAAAATCGGCGCCGTGGGTATTTGCCAAACAATGGGCCGGCCATGATCGTTCGCTGAATTTGGGATCAGCTACGAAACTGCAATGATTTTCGGGGTGCCAGTCCCGGGTATAAATGATGATTTCGAATTGGGGAATCAAGTCGTTAATTGCCGGAATGAGGGTTTCACCTTCGATTTGTTCCAGGACACCGCCGGTACAAAAGTCATTTTGAAGATTCACTACAATTAATGCTTTATTCATGAAAATACCCCCTTCACATTGTTTTTTATATATTCTGCGGTCAAACCAGTTTACCTTTTGAATGACGATTAATTTTTAACAAACCCGATCTCTCTTTACATCTTGATCAAAATCGGTTATAATAGAAATGAAAGATTGTTATTTTTTTAACATACTTTGTTAAAAAAATAACAATATTCGCGGAAGGGATGATGGAATTGGTACTGGATCAAGGGAGCGGGCGGGGCGATAAGAAGACGGGCGCCGGGATTGCAACGGCGGTGATTCAACGGTTGCCGGTTTATCAACGGTATCTTAAGGATTTACATCAAAAGGAGGTTGAACGGATCTCGTCCGGGGAATTGGCGGCCAAGATTGGAATTACAGCTTCCCAATTGCGGCAGGACTTAAGTTATTTTGGAAATTTCGGCCAACAAGGTTATGGCTATAAAGTCCGTGATTTGCTCGATGAAGTTAATAAAATCCTGGGCTTGGATCATAATAACTATATGGTGTTGATTGGCTCGGGAAATTTGGGCCGGGCCATCCTCAGTTATCCCGGTTTTAAGGAACGGGGCTTTCGCATCCTGGCCGCATTTGATCTTAAAATCACCAGCGCCACGGTGCAAGAAGGAATTGAACTCCGGCCTATAACCGAATTGGCAGATTATTTAGCTGGACATAAAGTGGATATCGGAGTTATCACCACCCCGGCGGGAAGCGCTCAAGCCATAGCCGATCAGTTAATCGCGGGAGGAATCAAAGGTATCTGGAACTTCGCGCCGATTGCTTTGAAAACCCCGGAACATGTTGTGGTGGAAGATGTGCATATCAGTGAAAGCTTACTGGTCCTTTCCTACCGGTTACATCATCAAAATTAAAACGGATATGCTAAAGAAATACATATTCGCTCATTGCGTTCGATTGAGCACATAGAAGAGGGGGTAATAACATGGAAAAGAAAATTACCAAAGTCAATCAGGAATTCCCACGGAATAATAATGATGTATCGCTTCGTCAGGCCGATCAACAAACTTTATCCGCTAAAATTGATGAATTGGTTTGGCGGGCGGAAACCGCTAAAACCAAATTCATGGAATACGATCAAAACAGGATTGACACCATTGTCAAAGCCATGGCCCTGGCGGGGATCGAGAAACATATGGAACTGGCCCGGATGGCGGCGGATGAGACCGGGATGGGTGTCTACGAGGATAAGATTACGAAGAATCTTTTCGCCACCGAAGAAGTTTATCACGATATTAAATATGTGAAGACGGTGGGGATTATTGAAGAAAATCCCGAAGAAGGCTACATGAAGGTGGCGGAACCCATTGGAATTATCGCTGGAGTGACTCCGGTGACCAATCCTACTTCCACCACGTTATTTAAGTCGTTGATCAGTGTCAAGACACGGAATCCGATTATCTTTAGCTTTCATCCCAAGGCGATAAAGTCAAGCATTGCCGCCGCCAAGGTGATGCTGGACGCCGCAGTGGCCGCCGGAGCCCCCGAGAATTGTATCGGCTGGATTGAAGAACCGTCGGTGGAGGCTACCAATTTGTTAATGAAACATCCGGGAGTAAGTTTGATTCTTGCCACCGGCGGCACGGGCATGGTTCATTCGGCCTACTCCAGCGGTAAACCGGCTTTGGGTGTCGGCCCCGGTAATGTGCCTTGCTATATTGAGAAAACCGCCAATCTAAAACGGGCGGTCTCCGATTTAATCTTGAGCAAAACTTTTGACAACGGGATGATCTGCGCCTCGGAACAAGCGGTGATTATAGACCGGGCGGTGGCGGATGATGTGAAAGCCATTATGAAGGAGTTTGGTTGCTATTTTCTAAAATCGGAAGAGATTGCCGCCCTCTCCGATGTGGCCATCGATCCCAAGCATTGCAGCATGAGTCCGGCCATCGTCGGGCAACCGGCGACTAAAATAGCCGCCGGGGCCGGGATCGAAGTTCCGGCGGACACTAAGATCCTGGTAGCCGAACTGCAAGGAGTGGGTCCGGAGTATCCGCTCTCCCGGGAGAAACTCAGCCCGATCCTGGCTTGCTATGTGGTGAATGACTATCATGAAGGAATTGAGCTCTGCGAAAAGATCACCGAATTTGGCGGTTTGGGCCATTCAGCGGTGATTCATTCGAATGACCAGCAGATCATCGAAGAATTTGCCCGGAGGCTCCGGACCGGACGGTTGTTGGTGAATTCTCCTTCCTCCCATGGGGCCATTGGTGATATTTATAATACAAATACCCCTTCTCTCACCTTGGGCTGTGGTTCCATGGGCCGGAACTCGACCACGGATAATGTGAGTGTCGAGAATTTGATTAACATCAAACGGGTGGCCATCCGCCGCGACCGGATGAAGTGGTTCAAGATCCCACCCAAGATTTATTTCGAACCCGGTTCATTGCAATATTTAAGCAAGATCAAAGGTAAAAAAGCCTTTATTGTCACCGATCCGTTCATGATGAAATTGGGTTTCGTGGAAAAGGTTACTTATCAATTGGAGAAGGTGCCCCTTGAGTATCAAATCTTCTCCGATGTGGAACCGGACCCTTCAGTGGATACGGTAATGAATGGCGTTAAAGCTATGAATGCCTACCAACCTGATTTTGTGGTGGCCTTGGGCGGTGGTTCAGCCATTGATGCCGCCAAGGGAATGTGGCTGTTCTACGAACAACCGGATCTGGAGTTTGAAACATTACGGTTAAAATTCGCCGATATTCGGAAACGGGCTTTCAAGTACCCGTTCCTGGGTAAAAAGGCAACCTTTGTGGCCATTCCCACCACATCGGGAACCGGTTCCGAGGTGACCGCCTTTGCGGTGATCACCGATAAGAAGAAAAATATCAAATACCCGCTGGCGGATTATGAGTTAACCCCGGATATCGCCATTATCGATCCCGATCTGGTGATGACCGTGCCGCAATCAGTAACCGCCGACACTGGAATGGATGTGCTGACCCATGCCATTGAGGCTTACGTTTCGGTAATGGCTTCGGATTACACCGACGCCCTGGCCGAAAAAGCCATTAAACTGGTCTTTGAATACCTGCCGAAGGCTTATACCAACGGCCAAGATCGCCTGGCGCGAGAGAAGATGCATAATGCCTCCTGTATCGCCGGAATGGCCTTTACCAACGCCTTTCTGGGTGTAAACCACGGCATGGCCCATACTTTGGGCGGCAAGTTCCACATTCCCCACGGCCGGGCCAATGCGATTCTGCTGCCGTATGTAATCCGGTATAACGCCCAGAAACCAACCAAACTGGTGGCCTTTCCCCAGTATGAATATCCGATGGCCGGGGAACGTTATGCCGAGATTGCCCGGTTTCTGGGTCTACCCGCCGGGACTACCACGGAGGGGGTTAATAGTTTGATTCAGGCGGTGAATGAGTTGCTGGCCAAGTTAAATATTCCGCATACCCTGGCTGAAACCGGAATTGATAAAGAAGCTTTTGAAGGAGCGGTCCGGGAGATGGCCGACCTGGCATTCAATGACCAGACTACGGGCACGAATCCCAGGATGCCTTTGGTAGCGGAGATTGAAACCATCTACCGGGAGGCGTATGAAGGAAAACCGGTAGGGGTTAAGTCGAGGGAGCCGGTGTTAGTTTAAGAGAAAAGAGTAAAGTGTAAAGGGGAAAGATTAAAGACTGAGGATTGAAAAACCAAAATAAAGGGAGCTTCCCAGGGGTGGGAGGCTCCTTTATTAATAATTTCACGGGGTGAACGGCGTTTTAGTTTACGGTATGCTTTTTACATGAACTACAACTTGGGCGTGATCTGAGTTGAATTTTGACAGGTTTTCATCAGTATTGGTTATATCGGCCAGATGATCATTTAATATTTTTAAATATTCTACATCCCAGGTTCTCTGGGCGTTTCGAAAGTAAAATTCTTCGGATAAGTAGATGTGATCCAGGATTTCATATTGACCGTTATAAATATGAGTATACCAAATATCCGCCAGTGTCTTTTGGGTTAAAATATCGAAAGCGGAATACATTTTGATATCCCAATACGGGATTTTCTCGTTATTTGGCAGATATTTATACGGACTCGGCCCGGCGATGATTTCCGATGTAACGGCTCTTGGCGCATCATTCAGGTCACCCAGCAACACCACGGGAGAATTATTTGACTTGATTAACTTGATAATAATCTCTCTCAAGCCTACCGCTTCAACACTTCTTTTGATTAATGACCGTGCCTCGGCGATATGATAGAATTTTAGTTTGTCACTTTCCTCATTTCCTATAAATGTTGGTTTTTTTGATTTTAAATGAGAGACCAAGACTGTAATGGTTTTGTTTTCAGGTAATTCAATCTCCGCTTGTAGTATAGGTCTTGAAAATTCAGTAATTCCAGAATAACCTTGAAACCGTCCGGTAACTTCGGCAGGAATTGTCGTAATAAATTGGAGATTTTTCACCGGGTATTTTGAGGCTATCGCTACGCGGGGTTGTATTGGATTTGCTTGGGCATAGTGAATCTGATACCCGTTTTGCCCAGTTGCGGAAAGTACATCGTTTAGAGCTTGTTCGTGAAACACTTCCTGAAATCCGATGATCTCACAGTTCATAACGTCGATTTGCTTGGCAATCCACATTTTTTTCCGTTCATATTCTGCTTGAGTGTATTTTTCGTTAGGATAAAATTCAATTCCCGGGAGCGCCAGATTTCTGGTATTAAATGTACCAATGGCAACTTTCATTGTAACCCCCCCGTTTACTGTATTCCCTTATTCTCAACCTTATTATATGCCGTCGTGTCTCGGTTTAATCACTTCCTCAAAATGATTGCATTACTTTAGCCTGCTTAACTGATATGCTCTTTTGCTATTTAAATTCGATTGAGAAAGTAACATATCTCTCTTTATGAGTATATACACCCATATATTCTGTCCCCAAACGATACGCGATAAGTTCTACGCCATACGCCTATATTTTCACGGTTCCCTTTGATGAACACTGGAGTATATACTCATCCTTGCTCAATGCATATAAATACTCACCGTTAAAAAAGTCATGTTCCGCCGGTAGTCCACTAATTACACCCGCTTTTTTCAGGCCGATTTTTTCCATGACTTTGCGGGAAGCGATATTATCAGGGTGTACCACTCCGATTATATGATATAAGCCTAGCTGTTCAAAAGCGTATTTTAACAGGACAGAAGCGGCTTCTGTGGCGTACCCCTTGCCCCAATAAGCTTTCCCGATACTATAAAAAATTTCATTCTCGCCACGGTCGTACCCAATTCCTCCAACACCACAAAAACCGATAATTTCACCGCTTAGGCGCCCGGTAATTGCAAAGAAGTGCCGGAATGTGTAATGATCTAGCTCATACAACCATAAAGCCTGTTTAATAAACTCT
Source organism: Bacillota bacterium (assembly GCA_023436305.1). Taxonomy (GTDB): domain Bacteria; phylum Bacillota; class UBA4882; order UBA8346; family UBA8346; genus JAEZJQ01. Next base: position 42,723 of record JAEZJQ010000096.1, on the reverse strand, counting down.
TCGGCATCCTCTATTGACTCCCACGGCTCGCCGGGAGTGTACTCTGACATTTCCTTATCCTTCATTACCTGGTAAATTGAATCCTGATCTTCCAGAGTGAATGGCCGGATGATTAAACGTTCGGTTTCCATTTTAAATTCTTTATTTTTCAGCAAGACGTTATTCCTCTCAATTTTCTTTGGCCCAAGGTGTTTTTATTGCTTACCCATGAGTAGCGCCCACCGGACTCCGGCATCTTTCGTTGACTTTTCCGGAGAATCCCGGATATAAAATTATCCTTAAACAGTTTACTTTTGTAGAAATCTTTTAGGAATGATTATTTATTTAATGATTTCTATATATTCTATAAACATCCTGCTTTATTCCTGCCAATATTCATAATTTCCGGTAGAACGGCTACAAACATACCAAGAGGGCAACCGGCATCAGGCTGGTGACGCTTGCAATAATTTGGATTTCGCGGCGGGGTTGGGGTTCGGTTCCAAAACTTTGACCATTGGGGAAAGTGTCTTTAAATCCAGTGGACCATTAATGAATTTACAAGTCGAAAAGGTCCACTCTGTATATGAGTGGACCCAAGAGAAGTATGACGATTGGGACTACTGATTTGGATTATTCTTAAATTTGTTATTTTGGCGATTTTCCGCTGGCAATTTATTTTTTTTATCGATATCTCCAAATTCAAAATTTTGGTTTTCAATTTCTTTTCGGCCATTCATTTTATATCCGGCAAACTCCCCGGCCAACTCCGCATTCAATCTCGTATCTTCAGCGTTTCTCAAAAAGTTGACCGGGTTGTTTTGGATTCCCATATTTCCAAATTCAAATTCGTGATTGATTTTGGCATCATCCGGCTGGATTATACTGGTTTCCGGTATCACTTTAGCGTTGTGCTCCGTATTCCGCCCGGGATAATAGATTTCTGCCTCATTTTTCGCTTGATTTTTTCCAATGTCGGCTAACTCCAGATCCATGCTCTTTCCGTAACCGGCTTTTTTAAGCCTGCTGGTCGCCGATGGATTTAAATTTCCGGAGTATTCCGTATCCGGCACCTTTGCTTTTTTTATGGTCTCATTTTTATTTTTTTTGGACATTGATAATAACCTCCGCTTATTTTTAAGGAGATGACAAGGTTAACCTTGCTTCCGCCTGTTAAGATTTATTATTAACCGATTTGCGAAAAGAATAGGGGCGGAGATATGGGAAAAATGGTCTGAACTAAATAACAAGGAATAATAATATTCCTCCCACAAGCTCAAACAACTCAGCATATAAAATCCCTGAGATAAACCGGGGAAAAGTGTAAATAATAATTATGAAAGGGGGAATAGCTTTGAGAATACTAAGCCATCAAATGCACCGGCACACAAATCAGGGATTACCGGCAAGAACGGAAAATTTAACCCGGTACAAACCATATTCTGGTAAGTGGAGGTTCGTGAAACAAGCCGGTGAGATTCAAAACCGGGTAACCTTTGAGTTAAAAGAGCAGGTAAGCAACGAGGCGACCAATCCTGGAAAATATAGCCCACTGGAATTTTAGATTAATCATCACAATCCGGATATGTGTAGTATACAATAGGATTCAATTTTTGGTTTAAATCCCCGCTTTTACGGTTGTTTCCATTTTCGTGACATGGAATTCCAGTACACCTTTTTGAAAAATAATACCAGGATTACATGAATAAGAATCAACTGGTTTCAATAAAGAAATGCTTGCACTAACGTAAGCCGGTAGTGTAAAATTTTTTAGGGTGTAACCCTGAAAAAGAAAAAGAAAAGAGGCCATCAAAAGTGAACTCAAAACCAATCTTGAACATTACCGCAGATAATTTTGGCAAGTACGGCACGGTGCTGGAGTTTTCCAAAGATTTTGAAGGGCTATTCGAGATTATCGTTAAACATCCTGATTCCGGATGGCGGCTGGCCTTGTTGCGGTACAGCAAAAAGACGGGCCGGATCATGGAATGCCATCCCGGTTCCAAGGAAAGTTTTGAGCCATTGTCGGGTATGTTATTATTAATTGTTGCTGAACATGATACACCGAAAGACTTTGAGGTGTTTCTGCTGGATAAACCGGTCTGCCTTCATGCGGGAGTCTGGCATCAAGTGATTTCACTGGCCGCTGAGTCTCAAGTGAAAATTACCGAAAATCTTGAAGTGGAATCTGAGTATTTTGAGCTGGAGAGTGATATATCGGCGGCGTTGATATATTAGTCCGGTCCCCCGTTTTATTATAAATATTTCCTTCTTGAAAGCCGATAACTGATCATATCAATGATTAACACAAAAATAGGTATATGCGGCTTAATTAAGCCGATTAGTGATACCTATGTGGTGGGTTAGTTGAAAAGGAGGTATTTTTGTGCCCATTGAATGGACCAGTGATTTGGCGGTGGGGGTAGCTGAAATTGACCACCAGCACCAGGAATTGTTTCAACAGATCAACCGGTTATTAGAGGCTTGTTATCAAGGAACCGCTAAGGCGACAGTGGCTGAGATCGTTCATTTTTTAGGGGATTATGTGGTCAAACATTTCGGGACCGAGGAAAAATATATGATTCAGTTTAGCTATCCCGATTATGCCAGCCATAAGACGCATCATCAGCAATTTATTGCCAGTTTCCAGGAATTAAAAAACAAACTGGACTCCGATGGACCGGGGCCCCACCTGGTAATACTTACCAACCGGATGGTGGTGGGCTGGTTGAATTCACATATCCGGAATGTGGATAAATTATTGGGGGCTTTTTTGAAGGGTAAAATATAAAGGGGACTGTAATGAATGCGCCTAGACAGTCCCTTTCGGATTATGGGTTATTTTTTTTCGATACATCCGTGAAGTCCGTATAAATTCACGAACGGCTTTTAGTTCACTAAATTGTTATCTCAACTGTCTTTGGAATAGAATTGGATATAGCCTATTTTTCCAGCGAATTCCGGATGATGACAAATATAAGTAAACACGGCAACCTTGACAGGTTTTAATATTCATATGCCCTAAAAATATAGTTTCCGTATCGGTTTCTATATTTTTTTCCCGGCCAACGCTCGTGTTTTATCTTCCAATGCCTGGATCAATCGCGCGGTATTCCCGTTCTCCGGTAGCTGCTCATCAGGGTAATAATTTTCTTCGGTTCATGCTTTCTTCTCTGGGATATATTTTACGGATTTGGCCAAAACAAACCCGCTCATACCGTAGGAAGATGCTAAATTATAAATGGAGATCCTGTTTTCGGACATCTTTGTTTTAAAATCGGCTATATCGGTAAATTCAAGGGGCCAGTCGTATTTGCTATGTTCCATCAAGTAATTTTCACCCAGGTAACTGATGAAATCCTCCACGGGCCATTCCTCCAGATCCAAGATGGTGCAACCCATGATGGCATCTTCAAACAGGTAGGCAGTTAGATCCGAAAAAACGATATCGGTGTGTTCTTTTGCCTCCGATTGGGTATTTAAAACTAGCTCCTTCTTCTCGAAGTCAACCGTATATTTCAATATATGGTTGTCTTGAACGTTTACGTTTTCCATGGTGAAAGTCTCCTTTGCTGTTTTAGTTGGTTTTAAAACACAAGTTTTTGCGCATGATTTGAATCCTTCTTTTTGAAGCCTTCCGTTTTTCGTTTACAACTTACCCGGTAACGATACCAATAATCTTAGAGCCATTTTTTCCGATTTAAATACAAAAGGATGGATATTATCCCGGTGGGGATAAAGATCATGCCGAAGACAACCCAGAATGCCTTCGGGTATTGGTGCATGGGGATTCCCTCAACATTCATGGAAAATAAGGCGCTTACCAGGACCATGGGCAGAATCACGACCTGAATGATGGTGAAAGTCCGCATCAGGCCATTCATGCGCTGGTTGGTCAGGGCGGCGAAAGTATTATCCACGGATTCAATCACTTCTTTATAATTCTCAAGCATATTCCAAATCTGCTCAATCTTGTCGGTAATATCGTCGAAATAAATCTCCTTATCCTCGGGTAAATATTTTTTAATCACTTTTTCGAGCGCGAGGATAACCGGCCGCAACGGTTTGATGACCATCCGGTAATTAATGATTTGCATCTTCGTGCGGGAAACCTGTTCCAGCATTGACCGGCTATTATTCCGGAAGACATTTTTATTTATATCGTCAATGATTGAACCCATTTTATCGATCATGGGAAAGCAATAATCCAATAATCGCTTAATGATTTCGTAAAGAAGCAATGCCGCCCGTTCTTCCATATATTCTTGCCGGTATTCCTCTTTGGTTGAACATAGATAAGCGAAGGAGGTCAGGGGTTTTAACTCGCCTTCATGAAGCGTTATAATGAAATTATTGCCGATGAAGATATCGACCTCTTCCGGGTCAAGCCGCATTAATTCTTTTTTATAACGGGGCAGATGAAGCACGATAAAACAATAATCCTCATAATCATCGATTTTGGGCCGTTGATGTTCGGTTAAACAGTCTTCCAACAGCAGTTCATGAAATTCAAATTCCTTCTCCAACATATCAATTTCGGTCTTAGTGGGGTGAACAATATCAATCCAGCGCAGACCGTTGTGTTCAATGTCTCTAACCTTCGGAGTCGCTGTTTTGGGGATAGTCTCTTTTTTCTTGGCGGTAAAAAGAATCATGATTTTGGCTCCTTTTTGGGAAAGGATCAAGTTAAATTTTTTGAAAATCAGTGTTAAACCGGCAAACGTTGTAGTGCTGATACACGATATAAATTACCCATTGGAGCTAAGGATATTTATTTTCATATTCAATATTATCGAATAAACTTCCTGCCAAAGTTTTCTTTATAAAAACAAAAATACCGGTTACCGTAAAACCGATACCGACTCCAAATGAAAAATATTTTTTGGCAAAGTTTTATGAAATCGAAAATTGGTGGAAAAAAGTTTGAATTTGTCCGTCAGTTTTCTATTATTTATAATCATCCTCAATTTTTATCTATGCCTTAAAGATCACCTTATTATCTTTTTCTTAACCCCAACTCCAAGATTGCCGGCATGCATACTTACAATTTCTTGAAAATAGCCAAACAGGGAACCTAATTTTAACTTTTTATTAAAGTCTACATCATTTGATTTGATATGATATTTCTTTTGATATATTGAAACAGCTTTATTAACAAATAACCCCATAATTAATATTGAAATGGTCACTTCATTTGCGAAAGATTGTTTTGGATAAACTCGATGACCCGCTGATGTTCCTCCTTACCGTTTCCCTGAATCGGGAACGGCTTGCCGAAGACCATCCAGATGGGTTGACTCCGGTGAATGGGACCTAGATCTTTCAGGTATTTGCCGTTTCCCCAGAAATCGGTCTTAATCGCCACCGGAACCACCTGGACACCGGCGGCCCGGGCTAGTTTGATGCCCAGCGAGTTGAAATCCGAGGGAATGAACTTCGCTGAACGGGTCCCCTGGGGGAAAATGATAATAGAGGTGCCCTCAGCCAATAATTTTTGTCCGGCGGTCATTACAGTTTCAAAATCTTCCCGGGGATTGTCCCGGCTAACGACGATAGGCTCCCGGGAGCGCATCACCGGACCGAATAGGGGCATTTTCACCAGGGATTTCTTGACCACAAAGGTAACATTCATGAGTGGGGCGATAATGCATGGAAATACAAAGGTTTCCAAGGTGCTCATATGATTGCTGACAAAAACCACCGGACCTTTGCATAATTGCAAGTTATCCAAACCTCTCAAATGAAAACGTCCCCCACAGCCTTCAATGATACGTATGGTGTTATATGAAGACCTAATCCAGGCCTGTTTATCATAAACACCCTTTACAGCCAGAGAACTGGCGTTTGCAACTATCCTCAAATAAGCGCTCACAAAATACCAACGGGTATTCAAAGCCAATCGGTCCAACAATCGCCTCGGTTGATCATCCGGAGTGTCATACGATGATCCTGTAAAACAAGGTTTACAACTAGCTTCATTCATCATAATCACCTTTCTTTGTCGAACATCTACAGATCACACTATTTGATAATATTCTGTATGAATTGGGCAATTTCCTTTCGAAACTCCCCGGATCGGCGTAAAATCGACAAATCAAATTTTATTTAAAATATTAAAAATAAATATGTAAATAAATAATTTATCAGATGAGAGGAAAAAAGGCGAAGTTGTCGAAGATAAAAAATAATTCCATGAGACAGCCGGGGTGAGAAATGGAAGTTGTAAAGAATGGTCGGCGGTTTATGCCAAAAATTCAACTGCCCGCCCGTAAAATAAGTTATGGTTTAATAGCGTTAGCGGTTTTGGTTGTTATCGGCAAATATAATTATTTGTTGTTCCATACCTTGGCGGAAGGCCTCAATATTATTTTGGCGGCTTTGATTTATGTATTGGCCGTAAAAACCTTTCGCTATTCCAAAAATAACCCGCTGCTTTTTTTGGGGTACAGTTATTTTTTTATCGGTATTTTTTACGGATTGCATTTATTGACTCAGACCGGAATAAATCTATTTCCGGGTTTAGAGAATAACACCACATTAGTTGTCTTTCATCGTGAATATTATATTCAAGCGGTTACTCTTCTGGTGGTGCCGTTTTTTATTCAACGCCATTTTTCCAAAAAACTGTTTTTTGGAATATATTTACTGGCCACGCTTCTTTTGGCCGGGAGAGAGTTATCCAGTCAATTATGGCTGCGGGATAACCCGGTTATGCTCCAAATACAATTATTTAGCCGGTGGGGAGTCATACTATTATTTATGGCAGCCGGTTATCACTTTTATGTAAAACAAAAACAACTTAACTTCCAAATATTTTCAAATATTCAGGCGGCGATTCTTTTTGCCATAATTGCCGCCGGTTGTGACCTCCTGCCGGTAGAGCCATATCAAAACATCATCGCCCATCTGGCGAGAATGATTTCTAATTTATGGGTATACCGGTTGATCGTCATCTTTGGCATCGAAGCCCCGTACGATCTCATTTTTAGGGAATTAAAGAATAATGTAATTCTTGACCCGTTGACCGGGATTTATAACCGGAACGGGCTGTTGGAATTCATCAAGAAAGAATTGGGCAGGGTGCGCCGCGCCGACTCCCAGGCCGGCATTTTGGTGATAGATCTGGATAATTTTAAAAAGATCAATGACCGTTACGGGCATCTAACCGGGGATCAAGTGCTTAAGAGTTTTGCCGCAATTTTAAAGACCACGGTCCGGGAATCCGACATGATTTGCCGTTTTGGTGGCGATGAATTCATGGTGTTCATTAAAGGCGACCGGGAAGTGCTGGATCTGGTCCGGTGGCGCATTCGGGAAGCGTTTCGAAGCTGGCAGGAAACTGATGAAATAGCCCGCAAGATTGGCCTGAGTATCGGAAGCTCATTATGGGAATCGGATGACAAGATCAATATCGATCAACTGATGAAAGAGGCCGATTTGAGTATGTATAACGAAAAAATGAAGAAGAAAACCGTTAAAAAACAATCCGAAACCGTCCAGTTGACAATGTTTGGGAGTTGACGCCGATTCACTGCGAATTTACTCGGATTAATATTAATAAAATTTTTTTATACGCGTTTATTGGGACCTATTCACGGTTAATCATTATTTCCATGAAATAAATCACTAATTAATCACTACTAACTAAATCTAAACTGATTAACGGTTTTTTCCGATGACTATATGAGGGTGTAATGGAAAACAGGGAAAGTTCGATTATTAGCGCCAGCCGCCGCACGGATATTCCGGCTTTTTATAGTGAATGGTTTATGGAGCGGATTCGCGACGGGGAATTTATCCGGGTGAATCCATTTCAACCCAGGCAACAACGAACGATCAGCTTATCACCGGAAGCGGTGGACGCCATTGTTTTTTGGTCCAAAAATCCAAGGCCGCTATTGCCGCATCTTCCGTTCTTAGACCGGCGAGGCTACTGTTATTACTTTCATTTTACATTAAACAATTATCCGGGATTCGTGGAACCAGGGGTTCCGAATTTGGCCTCACGGATTGATTGCTTTAAGCGGTTAAGCGACCGGATTGGGCCGGACAAGATAATATGGCGTTATGACCCGGTAATTATCAGCAATATGACCGGGGTCGATTACCATACAGGACAATTTGAAACTTTGGCCGGAGTGTTATCCCCTTATACCCGCCGGGTGGTGATTAGTTTTCTGGATATCTATCCGAAGATTAAACCACGCTTGGCAAAACTTGCGAAAGAGCATGGAATGGAAATCACGGATATCGCCGGCGATGATTCGATTCCCAACGAGAATCACACAATAGAGGGCCATCGTCAAATGCTGTTCGACTTAGCCGCCAAACTCAGCGCAATTGCTTCCGGCCATTCGTTAGAAATATATTCTTGTGCCGAAAAAGTTGATCTGACGGGTAATTTAGATGGTATCGACGCCGGCCGTCAAGTGTATCCCGGGATTCAACATGGCAGTTGTATTGATATTCAGCTTATCAACCGGATTTTCGGCTTAAATCTCAAGTATCGTAAAGACCGTTCACAACGGAAGGTATGTCTCTGCGCGGCAGCGGTTGATATGGGGGCCTATAATACCTGTCAATTTAATTGTGCTTATTGTTATGCCAATAACGGGAGGAACAACTTACATGAATCAAGATCAAGATATTGCACTTTACCGGGAAAATGAAAAACGGATCAACAAAATATATCTCTACCTATTATGTGGGGTAATCGTTATCGGTGCCATCCTGGTGGCTGCCGTTATATCATTTACCAAGGTGAAGGTTAACTTTACATATTGGTATGCTTTATACACCTTAGCTGGTGGGGTGGCCATGATTAGTGTGCCGGCTTATTTGATCCGATTCCGGCCTGATAACCGGGCTATCAAATATTTATTGGTAGGCTGTAATATAGGTTGTGTGGTTTTTATGAGTATTTTAATGGCGAAATTCAATGAAAACAATTTTATGAACTATTTTTGGGCCATTGTTTTCTCGAGCCTGTATTTTAATAAAAAGACCACTATTTTTGCGGTATCGGGTTCGATTGTTTCGTATTTGTTAATGATCATCCTGATTCCGGATGTGCGTCCGATGGGTTATCAGTCGTTTCAAGCTTCGATAGCGGTTCGCATATTCTATCTGGGTCTGGTGGGAGCGGGGTGTATTATACTTACAAGTCTGGCTAATTCCTTATTTGAGCGGATTCTGGAACAGGAAAAAACCAATCGGGATACTCTCCGGGAGGCCAGTGGCCTTCTCAAAGATATAGCCGTTGGCTCGACTACTCTGACTGCAGCCACCCAGGAACTCCAATCCTTTGCCGAGGATACCACCACTTCCGTTGAAAAAACCCGCGATGTCGTTGTAAATATTGGTTTGGATGCCGTAAAAATCAGAGAGGGCATGACCAAATCACGGTCGTTGTTAAATTCATTAGCGGCGAACGCGGATCAACATCAAGATTTAAGCGAACGGACGGTCCGGTTGACTGAAGAAATCGTGGAGATAGCGGCGACAGGTTCGGATAATGTAATGGAGATTGGACAAGAAATCAACAATGTGTCATCACAGTTCGAGGCCACTTTGGAAACCATTGAGGAATTAAACCGGGATTCACAAAATATCGGTGAAATCGTTCAGACGGTTAGTAATATTGCCGAACAAACCAAAATGCTGTCGATGAACGCCGCTATTGAAGCCGCACGTGCCGGTGAATACGGGCGGGGATTTGCGGTGGTTGCTTCCAAAATCAATAAACTATCCATCCAAACTCAAGAGACTTTGAAACAGATTGAAGCGATAATTAAAAAGTTTTTGCCACAACTGGCCACGACGGTTACTCATACCAAAGAAACCGCCGTTGTCCTTGAAAAGGGAATTCAAAACGTAAATCAGATTAATGAATCGTTTGCCCGGATTAGTTGCACTTTACTTGAAGGATTGCCGTTATTGGAAGATGTAAGCCGGTTTATCAGAAGTCAATCGGTTATTATTAAAGAAATTGACCTGGAAGTTTCAAATGCCCATAATTTCTCGATAGCCTCCGAAACCGGGATGAAAGATCTCAATGAAGTTTTCAATAAATTTACAGATATGGCGCATATGTTATCCGCTTCCACCCAGGAGTTGAGTTCCCTGGCTGAAACACTTGCAATGCAAGCCCGCACTAAATTTAGTGACGTCGAATTAACACAGGTGAGTAAACAGGTTGTTCAATCACAGGAACCCCCAAAAACAACCGGGGATATCGAACTTGATGAACTTATGAAATCCATCGATTTCGATGATGCCGGATTGGATGATTTGGATCTGGAAGCCTTGGAGCGGTCCTTAATCGGGAAAAATACGAGGTAATGACAATGATTAAAGAAAAGCCGCCTGTAACTCTCGCGGTTCGGGTGTTACGGGCTGCCAAGGTTGATTTCACCGATCATTTTTATGAATATGAAGAAAAGGGCGGAACTGCCGTCTCCGCCCGGGAATTGGGGGTTGATGATCACACTATTATAAAAACGATTGTTATGGAAGATGAGAATAAAAGCCCATTATTGGTTTTGATGCATGGTGATCTTGAGATTTCGGCCAAGGAATTGGCCCGGTTTATCGGTGTTAAAACGATTATCCCCTGCGCTCCCGAAACCGCCACCAAACATACAGGTTATCTGGTGGGTGGTACCTCCCCGTTCGGCGTCCGGAAGCCCATGCCGGTTTTTATGGAAGAGACCATACTGGAACTTCCCAAGGTCTATATCAATGGCGGCAAGCGTGGTTATCTGGTAAGTTTAAGCCCGAAAGACATTCAGCGGATTTTACAACCGAAACTGGTCAAAGTGGGAATTCAAAAATAATTCCGATATTCGGATCTTTTTTTAAATCCCATCCTAAAAATGTACTAAGGGAGTTGGCTTATGAAAAGAGTCTTGATGGCTTGTGCCGTGGCGGCGTTGCTTTTGGTGGTAAGCGGGAACGTTTTGGCTGGCGACCTTTGTATCACCAAAGTCGGGTTTAATACCAACGGTTACTTAAGCTTTACCCCGAGTAACCCGCCGGGGGCCCCCTTCGGCAGCCCGGTATATGGTGGGTGCGTTATTAGTATTGAACAGCTATTTGAATTAAGCAATCACTTGGAATTAGGATATGGCTTGGAAGTCCAGTTTGGTGGAACGGTGAATATCAATAAGTATTTCAAAGGGGTTCCCGTTTTTCTTTCATTGTACTATCATCCAACCGGCATTGATGAAGGGGGTTATTATTTTTTAGGACGGATTGGTTTTAATTTTTACGGTTATTACGGTTATGATGACTATTATAATTATTATAGTTTTCGGGATCCGATGATTTATGGATTTTATTATGCCATGGGCGGTGGGTTCCAAATATCGGAATTCCCGGTTATCCGTTTGGAAGCCTTCTTGAGCGGCAATAATGGTTCGGAATATTATTACACTTCACCTGGTTTTACCGCTTATACAAAGTATACCAAATTAACGATTGCCATTGGGTTTGGGACTGTTTATTGATATCTAAACCGTCCAGTTTTACCTTGAACGGAACCGCGTGCCAGATCCAGTAAGTTCTAATCTTTATATCGAAAAGCATCCCGGAGTTGGATTGACAATTCCGGGATGCTTTTATTATTTTCCGGGAACAAAATAAAATTTTTGCGATTTTCAAATTCTGGGTTACTATTACTCCGGTGACTAAAATATTCATTTAATATTACCCTTTAGCTGCAATTTACTCTTATGGTGATTCGTATGTTTAATCGCCGGAGTGATAAATACGCTTCGAAAGTCGATTAGCCGCACAGACTCCTGGGATGAAGGCTTTTGGGCAAGCGGTATAATATTATATTGAAGTCTAAATTGGAGTTTACCACATTTCTTATATACGACGTAAAAAGGTTCTTTTTATTAAGGATAGAATAAAAACAATATTTATCCACAACTGGGGATAAATATTGTTGATATATGGATAACTTTTTTGCATAGTATAATATAATACCCAAATTAAAATAACGATTAAAATTTTGGTTTAGAATTCCGAAAACATAAGTAGAGTTTCAAGATAGTTTTGATTTAATTTTTTCTGGAACCAGATCAAGGCATTGAATGCCTGTTTTCTCGGGCAAGCCGGTGATTTCGGGGAACTACGTGATTATGCTAAAAAATTGGAAGCCTTTTGATTGAGTATTCGTGAATGAATTTTAAAGCGTCGTTTTAGCCAAAAAATCTAATCAATGGGAGACAAGAATGAAAAATCGCCTTTTGATCTTATCGACCTCGATTGGAGCCGGCCATGCCAAAGCGGGAGAAGCCCTCTGTGAAGCTTATACCGCCAACCATGGAGGTGAAGCGCATCATATTGATTTTTTACGGTATACTTCACCAACCTTTGGGCTTTGGGTGGAACAGATGTATTATGCAATAACCAAACATACTCCATCAGTTTATAAATTACTATATAAACTGGCTGATCACCCCAATTCTCCGGTAAAAAAATCGGAAGTGTATATTGGATTAAGCAAATATAAGGAGTTACTTAAAGAATATCGTCCGGATGCCATTATTTCCACCCATTTTTTTCCCGCCGCGGTGACTTCATACTTGTACCCTCGTTTCCGAATCCCCAACAGCCTGGTGTTAACCGATTATACCGCACATCATATTTTCGTTAATTCGAATACAAACCTGTTTTTTGCCGGTTATGAGGGAGTGGTTAACGAATTAAAGGAACTCGGGGTCGAAGAATCACGGATTCGAGTTACGGGAATACCGATTCGACCTTGTTTTGCGAAAAGATTAGATCAGCGCGCTGCTCGTATTAAACTGGAATTGGAACCGGATCTACCGGTTATTTTGATTATGAGCGGCGGCAATGCTATTGGCCCTTTGGTGGATGTATTGGAAACGCTGGGCCGGTTGACCGAAAAATTCCAAGTGATAGCTATCGCCGGGCATAATCAAAAATCTTATCTGGAATTACAGCAAGTACTTGCGAGGGTGAGTTTGCGTGGCCGGATTCTGGGGTTCGTCGAAAATATTCATGAATACATGGCCGCTGCCGACCTGCTAATTTCCAAAGCAGGTGGTTTAACAGTTGCCGAAGCTCTTGCCGCAAGTTTACCCATGTTAATTATCCGGCCGACTCCCGGTCAAGAGGATGCCAATACTTTATTTTTAACAAAAGCCGGTGCCGCCCTACACCTAAAAAGCACCACTGAATTAGAACCGGTGGTGGGGAAACTCTTACGGGAACCCGCAAAAATTGAAACCTTGAAGAATAACGCCGCAAGAATCGCCAAACCCGATGCCGCGGAAGCTATCTTGAGGGAGATGGAGTATTTGATTGCCGCCAAAAAAGGTGTAGAGATTAGGACATCGATGATAGAGTCTTGACGCGCTAGCGCCGCGCCACGCCACATCCGACCTTTTTTTAAACCGGTGAATGAGTTTTGATAATTGGGGAAAAGTAAGAGCAAAAAAGAAAGGGTCGTGTTCGTGTGAAGATTAAAGATATTATGACCGACAAGGTCGCCTATGTAAATCCACAAACTCCGTTGATTGAAGTTGCCCAATTAATGCAAAAGCATGATGTGGGGGCGGTACCAGTTTGTGAGGGACAAAAAGTCATGGGAGTTGTTACTGATCGCGACATTGTAGTTCGAAACGTAGCTCATGGTAAAGATCCTCATTCTACCCCGGTGCGTGATGTAATGACCACGGATGTTCGGTCAATCAGTCCGGAGATGAGTTTAAACCAAGCGGCCGAAATTATGGCTGATCAGCAGATCCGCCGTTTACCGGTGATTGAAAATGACCATTTAGTAGGAATGGTTTCTTTGGGAGATTTAGCTACCAAGGCGAAATATGATGTGGAATTGGCGCAAACGCTGGGTCAAATTTCTTATCCTTCCAAACCGGAGCAAGTATGATGGATACAGCCCATTTGAACGGAGTTGAAAGTGATGAAGACCGTTCTTCCGGGATCCAATCATTTCTTCAGAAGCAACGGCAAGTATTGGGCAGCTATATCGAAGATCAACTGGGTCCCGCCGCTCAACTGGATCAAATCATCAGCGGCAATCCCCCCTTATCCGGAGAGAAAATTTCGGAACCACAGTTAAAATCTCCTGAGGATCAAAATTAATTTTTGATTCAGGCCGATTCCGAATAAATATCGGCTCCAAACCAACCCGGTTCAAACAAACCGGGTTGGTTATTTGAATGAATACTTTTTTGCTCTAAAAAAGAGGTTTGATACATAGTTTATTAACAAAGTGGGGAGGAATCAGGGTGCGAGCTAGTGAACTGGAAGGCAAGGAAGTAATTAATATTCATACCGGAGATCGCCTGGGAGTCATACGCCGCAGTGAATTATTAATCAATACGGAAACAGGTATCGTTGAAGGCCTAATCATCGTAAAAATCGGAGTAGGAGGCCGTGAAAAGGAGATAATGACCATTCCCTGGCAGAAAGTAAAAAAAATCAGCGATGAACTGATTATTGTGGAAAGTGAGAAATCGTAAATCTCCGAAATTTAATCTTTTGGATTTGATTATATGGAGAAGCTCCCGGGAGATAAATGTCTTGACAGTTTTAGTTTTTTATAGTAAAAATTTAAGTAAGAACTAACACGAATTGCTGTGTTTTAAACACGAGTTACCGTGTTCTAACACGAGTTACCGTGTTCAATATTTTATCGGTAAAGTAGAGGCGCGAAAGGCATCAGTAATTTTGTGAAGGCTTGGCAAGGCCGGTGCAGCAAAATGAAAGGGTATTTCGCCGAAGCCGGAATTGGCCGCCTTCCGGACTGGTATCGTGATTAAGAGTCCCGATACTGTCACCGCGCTGGTGTAAAACACCAGAGGTGGAGAGCTATCTTGCCATCATTTGAATTCGGATTCCGAAATCAAGGTTGGTGGATACCAGCCTTTTTTATTTTTCGGAAAGTGATAGATTATTTTAAACTTGGGAGTTGATGATTTTGGAAAAGATAAAAGTATTGGTATCGGGCGCTTGTGGTAAAGTGGGACAAGAAGTAGTGAAAGCCGTTCTTAATGATCCCGGGCTCACCTTGGCCAGCGTGGTGGATGTTAGGAATCTGGATAAGGACATCGGTCTGTTGATCGGAATGGAACCTTTAGGGGTTGTAGTCCGGAATGATCTGGCCAAGGCTATAAGCTTGGATAAACCACAAGTGATGGTTGATTTTACAACCCCGATGACGGTAATGAATAATTTACGAGTGGCACTTCAGGCGAAAGTTCATGCGGTCATCGGCACAACTGGGTTGACCCCTGAAAATCTTCAAGAAATTGCCGGACTTAGTTCGGTTTCCGGGGCGAACGTTCTGATCGCGCCTAACTTTGCCATTGGCGCTTTATTAATGATGCGTTTTGCCGCTGAAGCCGCCAAATATTTCCAGCAAGTAGAGATCGTTGAACTGCATCATGATCAGAAATTGGATGCGCCGTCGGGCACTTCCATCAAAACCGCCGAAATGATTCTCAAAGCCCGAGGTGAGGTTGGCCAAAAAGCGATTGGCGAAGAAAAAATCAAAGGGGTCCGTGGTGGGGAAATGGGTGGAGTTCACTTGCACAGTATCCGGTTACCGGGGCTTATTGCCCATCAGGAAGTGATCTTTGGAGGCCAGGGGCAGACTTTGACCATCCGGCATGACTCCATAAGCAGGGAATCATTTATGCCGGGAGTGGTTTTCGCGGTGAAAAAAATTAGTGACCGGCCGGGGCTGACCTATGGTTTGGATGAACTGCTCTTTGAAAACTGAATTCGCTAATTACTCCGGTGATTAATCGTGTGAATAATTTACGAGAGAACGCACGAAATTGCACTGATACGGTACTATCAATAGGATGTATTTAGCCGCTTTAGAAATAAATTGCTTCACCTCTTGCCGAATCAGCGAATATACTAACATTATTATCAACCAATTAAATTAGTTATTTGAATGTTTAAAAGCAAGGGGGAGACGCGGTGGAGCCAATTTATAACTATACGGCCGCGGTGGTTGGCGGTGATTTGCGGCAAATCGAAGTGGCAAAAGCTTTAACCGATCTTTTCAAAGAAGTCAGGATTTACGGGCACCCGTCATCAGTTATTCCGGCCGCGGCGGCATTTGGCGCCAACCTTGATGAACTGGCACAAGCCCGGGTAATTGTGCTTCCGATTAATGGCATGAACGATGCCGGACAGGTCTCCAGTTATAATCCGGATCAAACCATTAATTTTGGAAGTTTTATCCCATATTTGGCCAAGGGAACAACGATTGTAACCGGATCGATTTCCGCACAATGGTTACAAAAGGCGAATAGTTTACAGTTAAGAGTTTTTCAGTATGCCGATGATGATGAAATTGCGATTTTAAACTCCATCCCTACCGCCGAAGGGGCCTTACAAATAGCTATGGAGCAACTTCCAATAACAATCCACGGCAGTAAGGTTTTGATCATCGGATTTGGCCGGGTTGGGGAAACTGTAGCTCGTGTATTTAAAGCGTTGGGGGCGAAAACTATGGTGGCCGCCCGCCGGCCGCCTTCATTGGCCCGGATTTGGGAACAAGGCCATGAAAAGATTAATATCAATTCTTTGGCGGATACGATCGGAGAGGTTGATATTATTATCAATACCGTCCCGGCTCTGATTATGAACGAATCTCTGCTAAGGAAAGTAGCTTCCGGCGCCTTAATCATCGATCTGGCTTCTCCACCGTACGGTATCGATTTTGAGGCTGCCCGCAAATTGAATATAAAGGCCATATTGGCTCCCGGTTTACCGGGGAAAGTGGCTCCGAAAACCGCAGGTTTCATCTTGTCATCAACCATACCCAAACTGCTTCAGGAGTGGCTTGGCGGGGGTGAGCAATGATGTTGTCCGGATTAAAAATCGCCTTTGCCCTTACTGGTTCTCATTGTACTATTCTTGAGGTTTTACCGGTTATGAAAATTTTAGTCGAACAAGGGGCGATCATTTCCACGATCTTTTCGCCGTCGGTCCGGGACACCGATACCCGTTTTGGAAAAGCAATTGATTTGCGTCGCGACGTTATCGCCATTACCGGTTCGGAACCACTGACCACCATGGTGGAAGTCGAACCCATCGGCCCGCAAAAGTTATTCGACTTTATTTTAGTGGCTCCATGCACGGGTAATACTTTGGCTAAATTGGCGTTAGGGATTACCGATACTTGTGTGACACTGGCCTGTAAAGCCCAATTGCGTAATAACCGGCCGGTAGTCATCGCTATATCCACGAATGACGGTTTGGGCGCCAATGCCCGTAACTTGGCAATATTGCTAAACAAAAAGAATATCTATTTTGTGCCGTTCGGTCAAGATATACCGCAGACGAAGCAAACATCTCTGACTTCTAAAATGAGTTTAATTCCGGAAACAATTATGGAAGCCATGGAACATCGCCAGTTACAGCCGGTATTGATTTCTTTTTAAAATGTGAAATAAAGGAAAGTGAGGAAGGTAAAATTGCGCGTTATCGTGCAGAAATTTGGCGGAACTTCGGTGGCTACCCCGGATGGCCGTGACCGGGTGGCCCTAAAAATAAAAGAGGCTCTGGAACAAGGATTAAAAGTGGTGGTGGTGGTTTCGGCCATGGGCCGGACAGGTGAACCCTATGCCACTGATACTTTAATTAATCTGGCTCAGGGAGTATTCAAACAAGTCAGACCCCGGGAATTAGATTTATTGATGGCTTGCGGTGAAAATATTTCCACGGTGGTTACAGTTCAAACGCTTAAATTCCATGGCATGGAAGCCATGGCTTTTACCGGAGGGCAAGCCGGTATCATCACCGACCATCAATTTAATAATGCCCGAATTATTGAAATAAAGACGGACAATCTCCGTAAGTGTCTCGAAGATGATCGGATAGCGGTTGTGGCGGGTTTTCAGGGGATTACCGCCGATGGTGAGATAACTACACTGGGGCGAGGAGGAAGTGACACCACCGCCGCCGCTTTGGGAGTTGCTCTGAGCGCCGAAGTGGTTGAGATTTTTACTGATGTAGACGGGGTAATGACCGCTGATCCCCGGTTGGTTCCCCAGGCAAAGCCTTTAACCACCATGACCTATAATGAGGTTTGTGAGATGGCTCACCTAGGAGCCAAAGTAGTCCATCCCCGGGCGGTGGAGATTGCCATGGAAGGACGTATTCCGCTTCGAATCCGTTCAACTTTTTCCGATTCATCCGGTACGTTAATCACGGACGCGATTTCAATTCACAGCATCGAGATTAAAGGCGATAAAGTAGTAACCGGTTTAGCCCATATGGCGGGTATGGCTTTCGTAAAAATCAGCTCTGGAGATGATTTGAACGATACCGGCCGGATGTTGGAAATTTTTCACTGGATGGCCGAGGCCGAAATCAGTGTGGACATGATTCAGGCATCCCCTCATGAAGTCGGCTTTATTATTAAGGAAGATTTGAGGGAACGAGCCGCTGATATTTTGAATCAATTACCGCTGGATATCAAAATCGACACCGGTTACGCCAAAGTAGCCATCGTCGGAACCGGAATGAGAGACGTCCCCGGAGTCATGGCCCGTATGGTTCATGGCTTACAAAAGGAACGGATCGCCATCTTTCATTCCGCTGACTCTCATACTAATATTGCTTGTTTGGTTAAACAAGACGAGATGAGCAAAGCTTTACAGGCGTTGCATGATGAGTTTGAACTGGAAGCATAATGAGAAATATAAAGGCTGAAGGTTGAGGAGTGAAATGCAAGGGTAAAATCACCGATGGATTTTAACTTTCAACCTTTAACTCTTAACTTAAGGAAAAAACGTGGAGGGATTTTTATGGTGAAATTCGGTAGAGTATTGACAGCGATGGTAACTCCATTTGACGCGAATTTGCAGGTGAATTATCAAGCTGCCCAAGAGTTGGCGGTTCGGTTGATCGAATCGGGTTCCGATGGAGTGGTAGTGGCTGGGACGACGGGAGAATCCCCCACGTTAACCAAAAAGGAGAAGTTGGCGCTTTTTAGCGCGATGGTTGAAGCGGTTGGTGGCCGGGGAACTGTGATTGCAGGTACCGGTAGTTACGATACGGCTGAAAGCATTGAATTAACCAAGGAAGCTGAACGGACGGGCGTTGATGGGGTTATGCTGGTGGCGCCTTATTATAACAAACCGTCGCAAGAAGGATTATACCGGCATTTTACCGCTATAGCCAAGGAAACAACCTTGCCGATAATCGTTTATAATATTCCGGGACGGACAGGGGTAAATATTACAGTAGAGACAATGGCCCGCTTAAGCTTGGTCCCCAATATCGTGGCCGCTAAGGAAGCTTCAGGGAATTTGAGCCAGGTTAGTGAACTTTATGAAAAAGCACCCCGCGATTTCATGATTTACAGCGGTGATGACGCTTTGACGCTTCCGGTGTTGAGTGTTGGCGGTGTGGGCATCATCAGTGTGGCCGCTCATATTGTAGGCCGGAAGATTAAGGAGATGATCAATGCGTTTTACCGGGGTGATCTGGCAAGCGCCATCCAAATTAACAATGAGATAAACCCTTTAAACCGGGCGTTATTTATCGCGACGAATCCGATTATGGCGAAAGCCGCTTGTAATTTGCTGGGATTTAAGGTTGGAGGTATGCGTTTGCCGATGGTGGAAGCATCCCCCTCCGAAATAAAAATCATGCAAGATGTTTTAAAATCTTTGGGTTTGTTATAGAATTAGATTCGTTAGGCTGATAATTTCAATTGCAAAATGGATTAAATAGGATATAATTATGAGGGGGGTTATCCCCCTTATTTTTACGGAAAAAAGAGGATTATTCGGATGACGAATTCAGCAATGCTCCGCCCGGATGATATTCTGTTAGAGAAGTTATTAAATCGTACTGCTGTTTTGGGAGTAGTGGGGTTGGGTTATGTGGGGCTGCCGTTGGCGGTGGAAAAAGCGAAGGCGGGATACAAGGTTATCGGTTTTGATGTTCAAACCAAACGGGTTGATTTAGTGAATCAAGGCAAAAATTATATCGGTGATGTAGTTGATCAGGAACTGCAAGATCTGGTAACACAAGGCCGCTTAAAAGCCGCCTCCGATTATTCGCACATCGCGGCGGTGGATGCCGTGGCAATTTGTGTCCCAACACCATTGGATAAATATCAACAACCCGATATTTCGTATGTGGTCAGTTCCGCCAAACAAATATCCGAATACCTTCATCCAGGGATGCTCATCGTTTTGGAAAGCACTACTTATCCGGGAACCACCGAGGAAGTGGTCCTACCCATCCTTGAAGCCACCGGATTACGCTGCGGCGAGGATTTCTTTCTGGCGTTTTCTCCTGAAAGAGTCGATCCCGGCAATAAACAATATCATACCAAGAATACCCCGAAGGTAGTAGGCGGGGTTACCAAACGTTGCACCGAAATAGCAGCCACCCTTTACGGTAAAGTGCTTGAAGGAGATATTTTTCAAGCGTCTAGCCCGAAAGTGGCCGAGATGGAAAAGATTTTGGAGAATACCTTCCGGAATATCAATATTGCTCTGGCCAACGAAATGGCAATTCTCTGTCATAAAATGGGAATCGATATTTGGGAAGTGATTGACGCCGCGAAAAGCAAGCCATATGGATTTATGGCCTTTTACCCGGGGCCGGGACTCGGTGGCCACTGTATTCCCATTGATCCGTTTTATCTCACATGGAAAGCCAGAGAGTATAATTATCATACCCGTTTGATTGAAATTGCCGGAGAAATTAACAATGCCATGCCGGACTATGTGGTGGAACGGGCCGCCGAATTTCTGAACCAACATGGGAAACCACTCAATAATTCCAAAGTGGTTATGCTGGGACTCGCCTATAAAAAAGATATTGATGACCCCCGGGAATCACCGGCATTAAAGATTTATAGTTTACTACAAAAACGTCAGGCCAAAGTGATTGTGAATGATCCCCATATTCCGGCGTTTAAATCCGGATCAGTCGAAGTGGTTTCCACCCAATTAACCCCGGAATTAATCCAAAACGCTGATTTGGTAATTATCACCACCGACCATTCCGCATATGATTATCAATGGCTTTGTGATAATACCCGCTTGATCTTTGATACCCGGAACGCTACCCGAAATATTCGGGATACGAAGGCGGAGATTATCCATTTGTAAATAGCCAGAGGAGGTCTATATTCCATGCCTTCCGCGATTATCAGTGAAACCGCCGTCATCGCCCCGGATGTTATCATCGGCGAGTTTACCGTCATTGAAGCCGGGGTTAAGATTGGAACCAATTGCCGGATTGGGCACCATGTGGTTATTCATGCCGGTACGGTCATCGGACCAAATACAGTAATCGGGGATCACTCCGTTCTCGGGAAAATGCCGCAACTGGCCAAGTCCAGTACGGCCACAACCGGTGAATTAAAGCCGCTGTCGATTGATGCCAACTGCCAAATCGGGGCCATGGCCATAATTTATGCCGGGACGAGCATCGGCGCCGGTACTTTGGTGGCGGATCTGTCTTCGATCCGGGAGAACTGCCGGATTGGGAATGCGGTCCTGGTAGGACGGGGGGTAGCGGTGGAGAATAATACAGTGATTGGAGACTCCACCAAGATCCAAACTAACGCTTATATCACGGCTTATATGGAATTGGAGGATCATGTCTTTATTGCGCCCATGGTGACCACCACCAACGACAATTTCATGGGGCGGACCGAAAAGCGATTTGCATTGAAAAAAGGGGCTCTTATCAAACGGGGCGCCCGAATCGGAGGCAATGCCATTCTGTTGCCGGGGGTTACGGTTAATGAAGAGAGCTTTGTGGCAGCCGGCGCCTTGGTGACGAAAGATACACCCGCCAAACAAGTGGTTAAGGGTATTCCGGCCAAACCATTCCGGCAGGTTCCGGAAGAAGAATTGCTACCAGATTGATGATGAGTTGTATCATTCGTCGATTCGTTAATTTAATGGATCGGATCTTATTTAATCTATGGATCTTCCGATTTGTTGCCGGGTATAAGATGTGGGGCAGCGATTTTCAACAACGGCAGCTTTCCGTGGCTCCACAGCGTTATCTGCAAAAGGCGCTGCGCGGGCTCGGGGCGGATATTGCCCTGAAGGCCACGATTAAAACAGGATTATTCATTGATAATCCGGAACAAGGACTTGCCCGGTTAAAGATTGAAGATAATGTTTATGTAGGTCCGGGAGTATTTTTGGACTTGGCGGCGCCGGTTACCATTGAAGCCGAGGCTGTGCTAGCGCCCCGGGCAATGATTCTCACCCACGGTGATGTAGGGAACCGGATGTTGGCCGGGGTTGTCAAACGCAAAGAAGGACAGGTTGTTCTTAAGCGGGGTTGTTGGATCGGGGCTGGCGCCGTTATTTTACCGGGAATCACCGTTGGTGAGGGAGCGGTAGTGGGCGCCGGAGCAGTAGTTACCCATAATGTACCGGACCATACCATGGTGGCGGGTAACCCTGCGAGGGAAATCAAGAAAATAATTTGAGGATTTCGATGAGTATCGCAACCAATAGTATTCGGACCTTTATTTTTCGGATTATTACCGGCGTCAATGGTTTTTTAATCGGCGTAGCCACGGCCAGACTCCTGCTCCCGGCTGGTAAAGGTTATTATACATTAATTTTTTTAATCTATGGCATCTACATTTTGATCTTCGGCAATTTAAACGGGGCTGTAACCTATCAGATTACCCGTCAAAAACGAGACCCCAAAGCGGTGTTTGTGGCGGCTTCTCTGTATAGTTTGGGGGTAGGCCTGTTAACCATCCTTGGTTTTTGGATTTATACTCAGATTGCACCCCGCCCCGTTCCCGGATTTTTTTGGGTCGTGGTTCTTTTTACGCCTCTGGGATTGATTTTAACCAACTTATCAGGCCTTTTTCAGGGTTTAAACCGGATTATCACCTTAAACTGGATTGGAATGATTTCCGGTTTATTTCAATTGCTCTTACTATCTTCCGGTTTCTTAGGCTTGAAAGTCACTGTGGGAGTTGCTGTCGCTTTTTGGGGTATTGCCCAACTGGTAACGGTGGCCGGCGGACTTTGGGTTAGCCGGCGCTACTGGATTCCTCCCGTAAAACAGGTTTTTGAATTGAAGCTCCTTAAGCAAATGCTGCGGTTCGGCTGGCAACTCGGTTTGGTGAATATTGTGACCTATTTAAATTACCGGGTGGATATGTTTTTGGTGGAACGGATGGTTGGAACCGAGAAGCTGGGATTATATTCGGTGGCGGTGAACGGCGCTGAAATTCTATGGTATACATCAACGGCAATTGCCGTGGCCATATGCGCTCCCGTCGGGGTGGCCGCCCGGGAGCAGGCGGGAAGAATAACCGCTAAAGCGATACGGCATACTTTATTGATTAATTTACTTCTGGGAATAACACTTTGGGTGGGATTTGAATTCCTGTTGCCGGTGATTTACACCAAAGTATATCTGCCTTCGTTGGTGCCGTTTCGTATTTTATTACCCGGTGTATTGGCTTACGGTCTTGCCGGAATTTTATCCACCTATTTCACCCATCAACTGGGCAAACCTAAAATTCCATTATTAATATCCGTATTTTCCATGGTAATTAACATTGTTTTTTGTCTACTCCTCATCCCCCGCATTGGAATGGCCGGGGGCGCTTGGGCGACGACCATATCCTATTTGATAGCTATCGGAGCGTTACTCTTGGTTTTCATGAAAAAAGCCAAAATCTCTTTCGTGAAATTATTTTCCATCAACGAAGACGATATTGCCGATTATAAACAATTATGGGAAAATGGCCAGAAGTTTTTGGCGCAAAAATTAAGGGTGGGATCAAAATGGCCACGATGAAACCAATCCGGATTTTAATCTTGGGTCATCCCTATTTTGTAAATAAATTAAGGGAGCTGGGGGCTAGTTTCGGTTCTTCCGATTCAACCTATACTTTCGTGACTTTCGGTCGCGGTAAACTGCGGAAGTGGCTTTCGTTATGGCGTTCCGATTTGATTTATTTAATTGGAGGCGATTTGCGGCCCAACCGGTTTTATCATTTGGCGTTGTTTCTTAAGAAAAAAATTATTTTTCACTGGGTAGGGTCGGATATACTTGATATGAAGGCCTGGTGTAACCTTGGGAATCAATTTTCCTCACTTTTGGTGAACCGGGTGGTTCATTGGACCGAGGTAAACTGGACCGCCAATGAACTCAAGGAACTGGGGTTAACCAGCCGGGTGGTGCCGTTGACACCGGCGGCCTTTCCCAGCGAAGTTTGCGGACTTCCTGAAAAGTTCGTGATTTTAACTTATTTGCCGGCCGGTAAAGCGGATTTTTACGGTGAAGACACTATTGTTGAATTAGCCAGGAAGTTTCCCGATATAGTTTTTCTGGCGGTGGCCACCAAAACCATCGACCGCAATCCTGAATGGCCTCCCAACTTGATTTCGGTGGGCTGGGTTGACAATATGGCTGAACTCTATAGTGAAGTGGTGTTAATGATCCGGCTTACCCGGCACGACGGTTTGTCGTTTATGGTATTGGAAGCGTTGGCTAATGGGCGGCATGTTATCTGGGGCTATCCCTTGACCGGAGTTTATCAGACCGACGGGAATATTGACAGGATGGTCCCTTTTATCGAGAAATTATATCAGAAACATCGCCAGGGGAATCTGCATATTAACCAAATTGGCCGCGAATATGTGTCCCGTTTCTACCGCCCGCAGGTGGTCTGGGAACAAATCAGCCGAGGAATCGGCGAGGTGGTAGCCAAGCAGTGAAGCATTTATTGATGATTGCATATTACTTTCCGCCGCTTGGGGGCGCCGGGGTGCAACGTACCGCGAAATTCGCCAAGTATTTGGCGCGGCTGGGTTGGCGGCTGGAAGTGGTATCCGTTGAACCCCCGTCTTTTGAACTTAGGGATGATTCGGGATTGGCCGAAGTATCCGGAGAATCCATCCGGATTCATCGGGTAAAATACCGGGAATCATGGCGAAACTTGGATCGGTTGCCGGGTGGATGGCGCCTCCGGTCTTGGTGCCAGGACTGGTTTTTATTTCCGGATCGGATGGCGGGTTGGTTATCTCCGGTGTTGTCCGCAGCCACTGAGATATGTAAGGCCAATGGGGATATTGTGGTTTATACGACTTCAGCGCCTTATACCGCTCATTTAGCAGGCTATCATTTAAAAAAGCGCTTTAAAATGCCGTGGATTGCCGATTTCCGGGATGAATGGAGCCAGAACCCCTATTTTTCTTTTCCGGCCAGGTGCCGGTTATTTAAACACCGGCGAGCAGAGCGGAGAGTGTTAAACGAGGCTGACCTAGTGCTCACCGTAACCGAAAAAATTAGTACCGGCCTGCGTGAACTGGCTCCCGAATCCCGGGCTTTATTTAAAGTAATTCCCAACGGTTTTGATCCGGATGATTTTCAAGGCCTGATTTCGGAACCAAATCCACATTTAACGATAACTCACGTCGGAACATTGAACCAGGAACGGGGTAAATTACTGCAACCACTGATTCAAGAATTAGGCGGTTTAATCACGTCCGGGCAGTTGCCCGGTGGCGCGGTGCAGTTGAAATTGGTAGGCCAGGGGAGCTGCCGGGATTTAAATTTCCCCAAAGGTGTTTTGGTGGAAACCACTCCTTACGTTTCCCATCATGAAGCATTACAAATCATGTCCGGCAGTGACTTGCTTATCCTGGCCGAGTCAAATCCGGCCGCTTTTACCGGCAAAATCTTTGAATACCTGGCGCTAAAACGCCCCATACTGGGTTTGGTCCATCCCCAAAGCCCTGCCGCAAGCCTAATTCTTGAATCAGGTGCGGGATGGGTGTTTGGTTCCGGCAATGATCCGGATACTCATCCCATCGGGGATGTTTCTTCAATTTTACTTCAATGTTATGATGCAAAAAAGAATGATAAAGCGTGCCGCCACTGGAAACCCGATGTTATTGCCCGATATAACCGGGAGAAACAGGCGGAACAGTTAGAAGAATTGATTCTAAGCATAATCAAAAAGGGTGAGGGGTGAAGTTTGAAGTTTGAAAATAAGCCAAGTGCATCTTTCTCGAATGATCCTTGCTTATTTTGTTTTAATTTCACACTTCACCCTTCAAACTTTACACTTAAAACAATGGAGTGTCTTACATGACGGATCAGCCGAAAAAACGAGTTTTAGTGATTGCTTATTATTACCCGCCCATGGGTGGGGCCGGTATCCTTAAAATTTTGCGAACTACCCGGCATTTGCCCAAATTTGGTTGGACCCCCTTGGTTTTGACGGTAAAAAATCCCGAGAAATATTACCGGGCGGATAATCCAATTCCGGAAGGGACGGAAGTTTACCGGGCTTTCCGGATTCCCGGCGGGAATTTATTGACCCGGATCTTGCGCCGGTTACGGATTGATGAACGGATATTATTTTTACCGGATCAGCATATATTTTGGCTGCCGGGAGCACTGCTTTACGGATTGCGCCTGATTAAGAACAATTCAGTGGATCTGATTTACGTTACCGGACCGCCATATTCGGCGTTAATCACTGGCGCTTTATTGAAATCTTTTACTGGGAAACCGTTAATGGTAGATGTCCGGGATCCATGGAGTTTTAATGCGGCCCGGAAAGGATATCCCAGTCCAATTCACCGCTTAATGGATCGTTCCTTGGAAAAATGGGTGTTGCGTAAGGCTGATTTTATCACCTGTATTTACCGGATTACTGAGGATGGTTATCATCGGATGTATGACTGGGCCCGCCAAAAAATCAAAGTTTTTTATGATACTGTGGATTTGGTGGATTTACCGAAGGATGTTGAGCCGAATCCGGTTTTTACAATAACGTATCTGGGTACTTTTTACCCCCCATTTTCTAGTTTATCGGCCACTTTGCGGGCGGTTAAGCTGTTATTGGAACAACGGGTGATTGATTCAGCCAGGTTTTGCTTCAATTACGTGGGTCCCACGGATTACACCTTTGAACGGATGGTTGGTGAATTGGGAATCGGGGCGTTAGTCCGTCGAACCGGGTACATGCCCTTGAAGGAAGCTCAACTGGAAGCGGCTCGAAGCCAGATGCTGCTGTTACTATTGGAATTCCCAACCATTAATACCAAGTTATTCGAATATTTAGCCGCCGGGCGGACTATTCTAGC
The DNA here is from genome assembly GCA_023436305.1 of Bacillota bacterium. Classification (GTDB taxonomy): domain Bacteria; phylum Bacillota; class UBA4882; order UBA8346; family UBA8346; genus JAEZJQ01. The sequence continues at coordinate 15,613 of JAEZJQ010000096.1, read as the reverse complement.
GGTGGTCCCCGAATTTCAAGAGCTTGAGGATTTGCTGCAAAAGTACGCGGTGGACTATTATAAGATCACCGATCAGGATCATTTGGCCATCGCTGAAAAACTGAAAGAAAATTATCTTGATTTCTATCATGGACAAATGAAACAGGCGCCGGAAAAACTGGAACTTTTCAGGCGGGAGATGAATATCGAGGCCGAGACCAAAGAATTGGCGGCGATTTTTGATAAGTTTGCGGTGCGGAGCGATTGATGAACACCAACTCTAAAACCCTTTGTTTCATCGCGGATGCCCGTAGCCCTCATATACTGAAATGGGTAGAGGGGTGCCGTCCGTTAAACTGGCGGATCTTCGTCATTTCCCATTGGCCGGGGGAGATTCCCGGGGTGGAGGTCATTGTCCACCCGTTACCACTTGTGGGATTCTGGCGTTTTGCCTGGCCGGTGCGGCGGATCATCCGTCAGTTGAAACCGGATATGGTCCACGCCCACCAATTTGGCGCTCATGCTTTATATGGCTGGTTTTCTGGGTGCAAGCGCCTCGTGGTTTCCGCCTGGGGGTCGGATATCCTGGTCCGGCCGAAACAGTCCCGGCTGTATCGCTGGTTGCTACGATTTCTAATTTCCAAAGCATCGTTGATTACCTCGGTGAGTAACCAGATAACCAAAGAATTGATTGACCTGGGAGCTAGTCCGGAGCGGATTTTAAACTTTCCGATGGGTATTCCCCGCACGGATTATGAGAAATTGCGGGATGATACGGCGAACAAAGAATTAGTAATCTGTTCGCCGCGGTTGCACGAACCCCTTTATAATCTAAATATCATTTTGGAAGCCTTTGCCCGGATTGCTCCCGCTTTTCCGGCGGTAAAATTGTGGCTATTGGGAAACGGCAGCTTAACCGGGGATTTAGAGCGGTATGTGGCTGAAAATCATTTGCCCGGGGTCACTTTCTGGGGGTGGTTAAGCCCGGCGGAAGCTTTGGAAAAGATAGCCCGAAGCATGGTGATGGTCAGTATTCCCCAAAGCGACGGCACTCCGGTGAGCATGATGGAGGGAATGGCCGCCGGATGCCTGCTGGTGGTCTCCGATTTGCCGGTATATCATGATTGGATCAAAGACGGCGAGAATGGACTGATAATCAACTCGAATGCGGACGATCTGGCGGTGGCGTTACGGAGGAGTCTCGAGGATCAAGATTTACGGGAACGGGCTGCGCGGATTAATCGGAAGTTGATTCGTCACAGAGCGATATGGGAAGAGCAGTTCGAGAAGATGCTTGAGTATTATAGGGCGTAAGCGTTATTTCTTACCCCAAAATTCGTCTTCAGTAACCTTCAGTTGTTTCCGCAAAATCCTTTGCCACAAATTCCCCGGAATTTCTTTATGAAGGGCATGACTAACTTTAGTCTGTAGAATATCTCCGCTTTCCAATACTTTTTCATAGTACCAGTGATCGGTATTCCGGATCAAAACCCAACCATTTTTCTCAAAATATCGTTTCAAATCACTAAATTCTGGCGGCACTTATAACTCCAGTAATCCACGAATTTCGTTGTCGTCATTGCATAATAAAATTCGTAAAACGTAAGGAAAATGACCGGCACGGTTGGGGGCGTTTAAAAACAAGGCGGAACGGTTCATGTAATCCACGGCGTATGCTTTTAAATCCGAGATCAAAGCCTGAACGGCATTCTCCTTTGAACCTTCATTCACATAGATTTCAAGCTGATCCAGGGAAAGAGTGATGGAGCCGTCCGTCTCATGAAGTACTTCCGGTTTGAGAGAATAGCCGGTTAGAAGCATTTTCTGCAGATCCGGGCGGAGCAGCATGATTTCCTCGGACTGTTTACGCTTGATGATGACCGGTTTATAACTGTGATATACTTCATCGTATAGGCTGGAGAATTCCTTACGGGCTTCGGTGAATTGTAATTCAGACAACATAGTCATCCTCTCCTCACCTCCAATTCCATCATATAATGTACATTCTGTACAGATAATGTATCAAGTAAAGAAGTTTTTTATGCATAAATTTTCATAAATAACAGGAAACCCAAAAAATGATAGAAAATTTCTTGTTATTCCAAAGCGTATGTAATAAAATAAGGAAGGAAAATTAAAAGCAAACAAAGGAAATATCACAATCATTTTGAATTATATAGCACTTTAAAGAGGTATCATCCAAAATGCGCATTATCATGCTTCTCTCCAACGGCTTCGACCCAGACCCCAGGGTCGCTGCCGAAGCTACAGCTCTCCGACAATCGGGCCATCAAGTCACCGTTTTTGCCTGGGATCGTACCGGAGAGTTTCCGGCTACCGCCGATTATAATGGTATCAACATCATCCGCTGCCATATACAGACCACTTACAGCCGGGGGCCGTTGCAAATCTTTCAGTTCCGCAAGTTCTGGCTAGAAGCATTGAATTATTTAAAACAGACTCCGGCGGATATCATTCACTGCCACGACCTGGACACACTCTGGCCGGGTGTAAAATTCGGCCGCAAAAATAAAATTCCGGTTGTTTTCGATGCCCATGAATCTTACCCCGATATGGTGGCTCACTTGTTTCCCCAACCGGTGGTGGGCCTGATCCGCAAACTGGAAGGCTATCTGGTGCCCAAAACGGCGGCGGTGATTACCGTAGGGGAATTATTGGCAAGGCATTTCCGGGAGTTGAAAGCTAAACAGGTTATAGTAGTAGGAAATTACAAGAAAGTCACTGCCAAGGAACCGGCGCCGGCTCCCCAACCTCAGCCGTTAAAGATTATTTACGTGGGCGGCCTGAATCGTGACCGGCTATTGGAGCCAATGATTCAAGCAATGGCCGGTCTGAACCAGTACCGATTAATCATCGTGGGTGACGGACCCGAACGTTTTAAACTTTCACAACTGGCGGGGGGAGCGGCCAATATCCAATTCACCGGATACCTACCTCCGGAACAAGCCCGGGGCTTGGTGGAAACGAGCCATTTGGTCTATTATGCGGTGGATCAAACCTTTCCCAATAATCAATACAGCGCGCCCAATGCCTTATTTATCGCTTTGGCGTCCGGGAGGCCCTTAATCGCCACCGATGTGGGAGAGATCGCCCAAATTATCAAGCAACAAAAGTGTGGCACGGTGCTGAAAGATTTGGCGCCGGAGACCATCCGGGTGGCTTTGGAGGAGTATTTAAACCTGGGGGTCTGGCGCCAAAAATCGCTTCATAGTATCCGCGCGGCGATCACGGAATATAACTGGGAAAAAGCCAGGCAAAATTTGCTGGCTCTATACACGGGAATTTCCACAGAGAGTCGTTAAAGAACCCCGGATATGAATCACAAAATACACGAATAACACGAAAAAGGATTATAAAAGATTTTCGTTTATAAATTAAACAATCCAGGGGTAAAGTACATCGAATGAACCAGACCAAACCGGAAAGCAAGCCATATCGCTTAATATTCATCAACCATTATGCCTCCACCCCTAAATTCCCGGGACCCACCCGGAATTTCGATTTCACTGCCGTTCTGGCGGGTTTGGGATGGCGGGTGAACCTGGTAAGTTGCAGGTTTAACCATTACTTGCGGCGTTATCTACCCGGGCCGCCAAAGGAAGAACTGGGTGTACGGCTGCGCTGGATTTGGAGCACACCTTACCATGGCAACACCTTGCAGCGGGAATTAAATATCCTGGTCTTTTCCAAGTTGAGCTTTTGGGCCAATCTCTTCACCCTGGCGGATATTGTGGTTACGGTGACGCCGCCCCTGGAGTCTGCATTCTGCGGCTGGCTGTTGGCCAAAGTAAAACGGGTGCCTTTTGTGCTGGATCTGGAAGATTTATGGCCGGATTCCATCATTACCATGGGATTTCAAAACAAGCCGGTCATCGCTTGGCTCCGGTTTCTGGAGCGGTTTCTATACCGCCATTCCGACCATATTATGGTGGTGGCCGGGGAAATGAAAGAATACCTGCTGAGGCAAGGCGTGCCTGAAGCGAAAATTAATCTGATCCCTTTAGGAGCCAATATTTCGGAATTAACCGGGGATCGGGAAGCGTTACGGGCCAAATGGGGCTTTGGTAAAGACGAGATCATTGCGGTCTATGTGGGCGCTCACGGTCCGGCCAATGCTTTGGAGACACTGCTTCGTGCCGCCGCCGAAATGCAAGGGAACTCCCGGATCCGGATCGTATTATTCGGTGATGGTTCGGATAAACCCCGCTTGCAAAAACTATACAGTGAATGGAATCTGCGAGAAAACATTACCCTGGCCGGCCCGGTTCCCCCGGAACAGGTGCCGGAGATATTGCAAGCCGCCGATATCGGAATCGCTTCCTTGAAAAACACCGAGACCTTTAAAACGGTCCGTCCCAATAAAATCTACGAGTACATGGCCGCCGGATTGCCGGTTATTTGCTGCATTGATGGTGAAGCCCGGCGGATCGTGGCCGAAGCCGGGGCCGGAATACCGGTTACTCCCGAGGATCACAAGGGGCTATCTCAGGCGCTGCTAACTCTCGCTGCTGATGCCGGGCAGCGCCGCCGGCTCAGTGAAAACGGTCTGAAATATGTCAAACAGACCGGTGACCGGGTGGAACTGGCCGGACTAATGGATCAAGTATTAAAGAAGGTAATCCATGACCACCGCTGATTTGAAATCCATCCAAGAGCTGCAGCTTTTAATAAAATACGGATGTGATTTGTTGTTGGCATTACTATTGCTGATACCCGTCATATGCGTTGTACTATTGCTGGGTGTGATATTATATTGCGACTCACCGGGACCGGTTTTCTTCCGGCAATTACGCCCGGGACGCAACGGGAAGCTTTTTGCCATCTATAAATTACGGACCATGGCCCCCGGTGATCATACCCGGGAAACTCCCCGCAACCAGGACGGTTCTTTGGCCCTGACCGCTGACTTGGCCGGTTATACCCGGTTTGGGAGATTGTTGCGCCGTTTCAGCCTGGATGAATTGCCGCAAATTTTTAATATTATTAAAGGCGAAATGAGTTTTATCGGACCCCGGCCTGATCTGCCGGAGCATTTGGACTTATATACCGCCGCGGAATCAATGAAACTGGCCGTCCGGCCGGGATTAACCGGGCTTGCTCAAATTGCCGGCCGGAATGAACTGCCGTGGAAAGAACGGCTAAAACTGGACGTCCAATATGTGAAAGAATATAATTTATGGCTGGATCTAAAGATACTGGCGGGCACCATGGGAAAAATTATTTCCGGAAAGGGAATTTACGCGCCGAAACAATAACTAGGAGTCTGGTGTGAATAATCGATTTTCGAAGCATGTTCAGTATTAAGCAATGTACTCTAATACACAACATACAGTGGTTTTGAGTTAATAAAAAGTGTTACTCGTACAGACTCCTAGCGTGAGGTTATAAAAAATGACGGAGACAAGTTATCGATTGCGGGAGCTTGCTTGGGATACCGCGCTGTTCGGAATGAAAATGGGCGAGATTATCCTTGATTCAGTGAATGATGAAAGTGGTTTTTCTTCCGAGATTTGGCGAAATACGATGGAGGCCGCTCGGCGGCAGTCTTTTCGATTTTTGCTTTGCCAGCTGGATGTCCGTTGCCGGGAGGAGACAGCCGCGCTTATCAATCAAGGAGCGATCATCGGAGATACCCTGGTTACCCTGGAACTCAATTTAGGTGAGTTACCTGAAGTAGCGGCCGCCACATTGGAATCTGCCCCGTTTAAACTGCAAGTAAAGCCGGCGGTTTCCGGTGAATTACCGGTAATCTGTGATATTGCCGCCGAAAGTTTCGACCATTCCCGTATTTATCAAGATAATCGCTTTGATCAAGATAAAGCGCGGCAATTTTACCCGAAATGGCTCCGGGATTCCTTTGGAACCAATGAACTCGTATATGTATTAAAGGATAAAACACCGGAAGAGGCGGTACTGGGTTTCATCTCCCTGCAGTTTCACGAAGCGGAACGCCGGATAGTGATCCGTTTAATCGCGGTTGATGAACTGCATCGCGGTCGTGGTTATGGACAAATCATGATGGATTGGTTAATCCGGGATGGGTTGAAGCGGGGTTTTCACCGGATTCAGGTCGGCACTCAGGCCAACAATACAGCCGCCCTCCGCTTATATGAAAAAAACGGTTTCCGGACTATCGGCGCCAAGTGCCGTTTTCATATCTGGCTTGATAGTTAAAAAGTAGGAAGGGATATTAAAAAATTTACTGAAATTGGTCAATTTTAGGCCTGTTTTCGGGTAGGATATAATGAATAGGATAAAGCGTGTGGGCGCGAATAGTTAAACCCACGAAAAATAGGCTGAATTTTTTGGCTTTCACCATAAGCTATATGCTTATAAGTCTTATGCCACATTCACGAGGAGGATCATCTTGAAAGTTCCTGTCTTTAATATTACCCGCCAAAATAATATGCTGGAGGACTTCTTGGGGGAGGTTTTTCAGACGGTATTGAACAACGGCCAATTCATCCTTGGTAAGGAAGTCGAGCTTTTTGAGGAAAAAATGTCCCAATATCTTGACGCCGGGGTCTCCATCGGGGTCGCCAGCGGCAGTGACGCGCTGTTATTAAGTTTACTGGCTTTAGGGATTGGGGCCGGCGACGAAGTCATCGTCCCGGGGTTTACCTTTTTCGCCACCGCCGGGGCGGTGAGCCGGACCGGAGCAACCCCAGTATTTGTGGATGTGAAGGCTGAGGATTATAACATAGACCCGGAACAGATTCGGGTCAATATTACCGCCAAAACCAAGGCCATTATTCCGGTCCATCTCTTCGGAATGCCGGTGGCCATGGAATCCATCCTGAAGATCGCCAAAGAACATAATTTGGCGGTAGTTGAGGATTGCGCGCAAGCCATGGGTTCCACCTACGATGGGCAACCGGTGGGTACATTTGGAGATACCGGTTGTTTTAGCTTTTTCCCTACTAAAAATTTGGGAGCATTCGGTGATGGTGGCTTGGTGGTCACAAATAGGCCGGATTTGGCGAATACTTTGAGAATATTACGAGCCCATGGCGCCAAACAAAAATATAACCATGAATTATTGGGCTTCAATAGCCGGCTCGATGCGCTCCAGGCGGCTCTGCTCAGGACCAAACTGCCTTACTTGAATCAATGGATTCAATTACGCCGCAAGATTGCCGCAAATTACCGGCAGGAATTGCAAAATATTAAAGAAATCAAGCTACCCAACGATTCCGAGGATCATACCTATAATCAGTTTACCATTGCTACGGCAAAACGGGAAGGACTTCGTAATTTCCTGAAGGAGAACGGGATTGAGACCACTATATATTACCCGTTGGCACTACATTTGCAACCGGTCTTTCGACCGTTAAATTATAAGGAAGGCAGTTTACCGGTAAGTGAAAAGTTAACCAGGCAGGTGCTTTCCTTACCCATCTTCCCGGAGTTGACCGAAGGGGAACAATCATATGTGATTAACAAAATACGGCAATTTTTTGCGGGGGGCGGTTCCCGATGAAAGTACTCACCGTGGTCGGGGCCAGGCCTCAATTTGTAAAAGCGGCGATGGTTTCGAAAGCGCTCCGCTCCTCGGCCACCGAGGTTTTGGTTCATACCGGGCAGCATTATGATTTCAACATGTCCAAAGTTTTTTTTCAAGAGTTGGAAATGCCTGAACCGGACTACAATTTGGAGATCGGTTCCGGTTCTCATGGCGCCCAAACCGGAAAAATGCTGGAAGCGCTGGAATCGGTCATGGTCAAAGAGACTCCCGGCCTAGTTTTAATATACGGTGACACCAATTCAACGTTGGCGGGGGCTTTGGCGGCGGTGAAACTCCATATCCCGGTGGCCCATGTGGAAGCGGGTTTACGCAGTTTCAACCGCAGAATGCCCGAAGAGATCAACCGGATCATGGCTGATCATATATCCTCCTGGTTGCTCTGTCCCACCCAAACCGCCGTACGCAATTTAAATTCGGAAGGGATTGTAAAAGGGGTTCATTTAACCGGCGATGTGATGTATGACGCCTTTTTAGCCGCGTCCAAAGTGGCCCGGGAACGATCCGCGATTTTAGTCACGCTGGGGCAAACTCCCGGTAAATACTCATTATTAACCCTGCACCGGGCGGAAAACACCGATGATCCCAAACGGCTTCAGGCCATTATAAACACTTTAAATGAACTGGACCAGCCGGTGATTTTTCCGATCCATCCTCGCACCCGGGCAAAGTTAAAGGAATTGGGGATTCATTTGGAGGGAAAAGTGTTGCGAATGATTGATCCGGTGGGATATTTCGATATGTTGACCTTGGAATTAAATGCCCGCCGGATTTTTACCGACTCCGGCGGAGTTCAAAAAGAAGCTTATATGGCTAAAGTTCCATGTATTACATTGCGGGACGATACGGAGTGGGTGGAAACCATCGACGCCCGATGGAACCGGCTGGTGGGAGCGAACCCCGAGGCGATAAAGGCGGCAGCGGATTTAAATTGGGTGGGTTCCGATTATCCGGCGTTATTCGGGGATGGGAATGCGGCGCAAAAAATAGTTCAGACTATTTCCGCTTAATTCCGACGGCCTCTTTTTTGCCGGTACATTATCGTATCCGCATTCGCCAGCATCTCTTCAATGGAAGTTGTTTTTCCGTGTTCACTATGGCTTACTCCGATACTGATAGACAACGGGAAATCCCAGCCTGATTGGGCATTAAATTCAGTCAAGTATTTATTTAAACGTTCAGTAATTTGGCTGGCATTACAATCGTTGGACCCGATAGCCAAAACCACGAACTCATCTCCGCCAATCCGGGCAATAATATCCGATTCTCGGAAGACTTTTCCCAGGATTACGGCAGTTTCTATCAATGCCGCATCTCCTTTCATATGGCCAAATTGGTCGTTAATTCGTTTCATATTGTCAATATCCAAAAAAAACAAACATAACCCGGTTTCTTTTCGTTTGGCCAACTTGAACTGCTGCTCACTTAAAGTTAGAAACCCGCGCCGGTTATATAGCTTGGTGAGTACATCAATATTGGAAATTTCTTTAAACTGGAGTTGGAGCCGGTTGCGTTCAATGGCATAGTTTATGGCGTGAATCAAGGAGTAACGGCTTACCTTTTCCTTGACCAGGTAATCCTGGGCGCCATTTTGTAATGATTGAATAGCCAGGAATTCATCATCAATTCCGGTCAGAATGATCACTGGAACTTCCAGGACTTCGAAAGAGAGGGAGTTCAATGTTTCGAGGCCGTGGCTATCGGGGAGTGATAAACCCAGAAGAATCAGATCGTAGGTGTTTTTAACCAGCAACTTAAGTCCTCCGGATAAGGTGGTGGCGCAATCCATACTATAACTGTTGGTCTCTGTTTCGGTTAATAGGTTTTTAATCAGGATGGAATCTTGCGGATTTTCTGCGATGATTAGGATATGAATATTCTTTTTTTCCATAACTTGCCTTATAGCCCTGCCGTTTTTCTTTTTTATTGCTAAATTAAAAATTTGTCATTTAAACATTGGAATATAATAATATTCTGATTTATTTATATCATTTTTCAGAAATTATGTCAAGTGAATGGGTATTTGCTTAATTATCACGAATAAATATCTTAACCGTAAAAAATTTATCTCCGGTTGAGTTTTTTATATATAAATGGTCCCTTGATCCGGCATTTGAAACCCTTTCGCCATTAACTCCCGGGCTAGTTTAAAGAGGGCCAGGTCCTTTTGCTTGGCCTCGATCATTACGTCGAAGTCCCGGCCAAATGTTTTGGCCAGATTTAAAAATGCGGCCCCGGAATCCGCTTCGATATAATCGGCGTGATGACGGGGATTTTGACTGTTCTTGGGGCTTGAGATATGAATTTTGGGACGCTCCTCACCCCAGGTGGCTAAGATACCGGGTAATAATGATGCTAAATCCTCACCGTCATTCAAGAACTGGTGATGGTGAATATCCAGTACCATCGGAACTCCGATCTCCCGGCACAAGGCCAAAACCTCCCGCGCTGTAAAACAGCGGTCGTCATTTTCAAGGACGAGCCGGTGTTTTATGTTTTCCGGCAGCTTTCCGAATTGCTTCTTGAACCGGGCTAACGCCCGGGGTTTATCGTCATATTTGCCGCCCACGTGAATGACCAGTTTCGCTTCCGGGCCGAGATCCATGGCTTCCAAAACCGTGGCGTGATAGGCTAGATCCCGGCAAGAAGCTTCATAAACCTCCGGTTTGGGGCTGTTTAACAGTGTAAAATGATCCGGGTGCAGACTGACCCGCATCCCGTGCTCTTTAACAAAGGCGCCGACCTCCCGGAAGCTATCCAGCAAGGCGGACCGGTAATCCCAATCGCTAAATTGGGGATGGGTGCATAACGGAACCAGATTGGACGTAAAACGGTAAACCAAGATTCCGTCATAATGGTTGGCTTTTAAAATACGGAGGGTATTGGCCAGGTTTTTGGAGGCGATTCGGGTCAGGCGGTTAATCCGGTTTTCATAACCTTCAATTTTATTGATATTATGCTGGGTAATGGTTCCGGCGGGGGAGCAATTTTCCAGCCGCAGGGCGGTTGCCACGTAACCGAGCCGGATTTTCATCAGTCAATCACCATGATGATAGGTTTTCCAAATCGCTCGGATTCTAAAAAAGATATTCCAAGGAGTTTTCCCTGGTGGGGACCTTGAATGACATCTCCACTAGCACCGGCAGCAATACCATAGAATTAACCGGACAAGCGGAATATAAACTGGGGAGCTTGTTCTTCGTGAATGGTGGTTTAAAATGCTCCGGCACCTCAAGTAAATTCACCACTAACTATTTGCTGGGGGCGGAATGGTATCCCGTGAAGGACTTCACTGTTGGTTTGGATTACTCTTTACCAAGTACTGGAGCAGTATCGACTTTAACGGCAGTTATTAAATATGCATTTTAGGAAACGGTATGCCTGAATGTCCATAAGAACGCTACCTTTGGAGAGCGTTCTTTATGCTACCGTCATCCGTATCCCCGACATGAGCTGTTTATACATCGGCGATCCATTGTCCCATCCGGGAAATATCATATCCTCCCATTCCTGCGACCTCGTTACGGAACGGTTGCGATTGCAAAATACCAAGCAGGCTTTGAAAAAGAGGTAGATCCAAATCTTCCTTGCGCATGACCAGATCATAACGTTCCTTGATTAATGGAATAAATTCAATCTCCCGGACCTGGTCGGCGGCTTTTTCGATTCCCAGTCCCACATCGGCTTCGCCCCGGGCCACGGTGCTGGCTACCGCCAGGTGGCTCATTTCCTCATGATCATATCCGTGAATCATCCGGTAATCCAGTTTCAGGATTCGCAGTTGTTCATCCAAGAGCACTCTTGCTCCCGAACCACATTCCCGGTTTACAAAACGGATATCGCTCCGGGTGAGATCGGTCCAAGTTTTAATTCCCTTCGGGTTGTCTTGGGCCACGTAAAAACCTTCCGTGCGATAGACCAGGTTATAAATCACCGTTTTGAGCCCCGGCAGCAATCTGCGGACATAAGGAATGTTGTAGTCTCCGGAATCGCTGTCCCAGAGATGCGCTGTAACCAGATTGGCGGCGCCTTGGTATAACGCCATCAAGCCGTCAATGCTGCCGGTGTATCGCCGTAAAAAACGGAGCTTCGGCAATTGTTTTTCTAAATGCCGGGTTAAAATGTCGAGGACCGCGTCCTGGCCACAGATAATCAGTCCGTCTTGAACATTCAGTTTGGATAGGGGGGCTTGAGTCGTGGTTTGGGTTAGAAACGGGGGACAGCCTTTTTTGCTCTCTTTATAGCGTTCCAAGTCCGCCGGTTCCACTCGAACCTTCCGTCCAATCCGGTAAGCCGTCAGTTCGCCGCGTTTGATCAATTCGTACACAGTAAAACGGGATATTTGCAAAATTTTGGCCACATCTTCCGGGGTATAGGAAATATTTTCGTTCATGCGAAGCACCTCGGTTATTTTTGTGTTAACCACCCGCGCCTACTAGGCGCAACCGGATTAAACTCTTCATATAACAGGACTTTTCGTATTCAATCATCCCGTAAATCCCGTTAATTATGTTTAATTTTCGTGTTAACCCTTCTGAAAGTCCATCAAACGGGATTTCAGAGGAAAGAATGAAAATATCGCAAGCCCAAGTGTTCGCCCGAAACGGGTGAGTGATATTTTCATACTAACGAATGTTAATTTTACGTTATATTTATGTCAGACCATTGTAGTTTATTATAACATAAAATATAATTAAATGAAATACAGTTTTGTTTGGTTATCTTTGGTTATGTTAGTACAAGATCAGCTTTGAGGGGAAGGGGGAAGGCTTGAACATAACATTAATCTTACATAAAAATTTTAGGAGGGTTGGAAATGAAGAAACCATGGTTGATTTTATTGGGCGTTTTTATGGGTTTGATAACGGTTACTAATGTTATTGCCTTGGAAAAACCGGTGGAATTGAATGTTTCGGCGGCGGCCAGTCTTAAGGACGTACTGACTGATATTCAAAAAAGCTATTTGCAGAAAGAACCCAAGACTAAAATTATTTATAATTTCGGTTCGTCTGGAGCACTGCAAACCCAGATTGAACAAGGAGTTCCCTGCGATTTATACATTTCGGCGGCGGCGAAACAGGCGGATGCCCTGGAGCGGAAAGGCCTGTTTCAAAAAGGCACCCGGAAGAACCTTTTAATGAACCGATTGGTTTTGATTGTACCCATGAATTCGAAGATTGATATCAAAAGTTTTACGGACCTGGCCGGGGCCAATGTCCGGACCATTGGCATCGGGGAACCGGAATCGGTACCCGCCGGACAATATGCCTTGGAAGTATTTAAATACCATGGAATATGGGAAGGCATTCAAAGCAAGACAGTGCTGGGGACCAATGTCCGGACGGTTTTGACGTATGTGGAAACCGGTAATGTGGACGCTGGAGTGGTCTATAAAACGGATGCGCTCATCAGCGGCAAAGTAAAAGTGGCCGCCACCGCGGTGCCCGACAGCCACGAACCCATTGTTTATCCGGCGGCGGTGCTTGCGGGGGCGGATCACCCGAAAGAAGCGGCGAAGTTTTTGGCTTATTTATCCGGCGCTGAGGTCACGAGGCTGTTCGAGAAATATGGGTTCACGGTGATGAACTAGGAGTCTATGCGGATAATCGGTTTTCGAAGCGTATTTAGTATCGAGTGACAATTTCTAATACAACATATAGTGGTTTTAAAACCATAATGGTTTTAAGTTATTGTAAAGTGTTACTCGCACAGACTCCCAGGAAAAAGTTCAGGTGATGGGTGATGTTTGACTGGCAACCGGTGGCGCTCTCTTTGAAAATTGCCGGCATGGCGCTTTTGTTTGTCGGTGTATTTGGGATATTACTGGCCATACCCTTGGTGCGGTGGCATTTTCACGGGAAAAACGTGATCGAGGCAATCATAACGCTTCCATTAGTACTTCCGCCGGTGGTTACGGGGTTTGCGCTGCTGTTATTGATTGGCAGACAGGGGCCTGTCGGGAAAATCGTTGAACAAATATTTCATTCCCGGATTGTGTTTACGCCCTTGGCCGCCGTTTTGGCGGCGATAACGGTTTCTTTCCCGCTGATGTACCAAAGCGCGAAAGCCGCGATCCAAGCGGTGGACACTCAATTGGAAGATGTGGCCAGAACCCTCGGGGTCAGCGAATTGAGAGTGTTTTTCACGGTTACGCTGCCGCTGGCCTGGCCGGGAATACTCTCGGGAATGGTGTTATCGTTTTCGCGGGCCTTGGGCGAATTCGGGGCCACCGCCATGGTGGCCGGAAATATCCCGGGTAAAACCCAGACCGTTCCGGTGGCCATTTTCTTTGCGGCGGAAAGCAACGATATGGCCACCGCCGGATTATATGTGCTGTTCATCAGCCTGCTTACTTTCGCCATGGTTTACGGGGTGAACCGGTGGTCGCGCCGGAAGATGAGCCGGTTATTGAAAGGGAAGGTCCATCATGCTGACGGTAGAAATTCACAAACAATTGCCTGATTTTCTAATGGAAATGAAATTCACGGTGGCCGATAATATGACGGTTTTGTTCGGGCCGTCGGGTTGCGGCAAAACCACTGTCCTGCGCTGCATCGCCGGGTTGATTAAGCCGGAACGGGGCTGTATTTTCCTGGACGAAACGGTTCTTTATGATTCGTCCCGAAAAATATGTCTGCCGTCCAGGCGCCGGGGGATCGGTTATGTTTTTCAGGAATATGCTTTGTTTCCCCATATGACTGTAAAGAAGAATATGATGTATGGAGTTAAAAACCAAAATGAAACAACCGATCACTCCTTTCATGAATTAATAAAATTATTGAAGATCGGGAATCTGATCACCCGTTATCCCGCCGAATTGTCCGGGGGTGAGAAACAGCGGGTGGCGTTGGCCCGGGCGCTGATGGTGGAACCGAAAGTATTATTGCTGGATGAACCGTTGTCCGCCCTGGATAATGAGATCCGTTCCGAATTGCAGGATGAACTGTCGCGGATCAAAAGCGATTGGAAAATACCGCTGATTATGGTGACCCATGATTTGGAGGAAGCGCGGAAGCTGGGGGATCAAATCATTTATATGAAGAATGGAACGATGTCACAGGCTGGCCCGCTTTATTGATATTGCCATTTTTGCCGGGCTTTATGGTATCTTCAATCTACGGATTTGATGATTGGCCAATGGTGATCATGGATATCATTATGTTCAAGATAGTTCAAGTTCGATTTGAAGGTTCGTTATAAATACTTAACGGGATGAAGAGAATTTTAATCCAACGATACCGATGATAATTAACAGCAAAAAGATTAACCGGGTAAAACTTTTGGGTTCATGAAATAGGAATATTCCAACAATAACCGTTCCTACTGCTCCGATGCCGGTCCATACCGAATAAGCCGTACCGATTTCCAAAGTTTTCGTGGCTAATGATAAAAGATAAAAACTGATGATCATTCCCAGGATTGTAAAAATGGACGGATATAATCGGGTAAATCCTTGGGTGTATTTTAGCCCGATGGCCCATACCACTTCAAATATTCCCGCGATTATCAAGTAAGTCCACGCCATAATCATTTCCTCCTTTAGTTTTCGAATCAATAAAAAAAGCCCGGAGATATATTAAACAATCTCCCGGGCTTTTATCCCTCCGTGTACCACAGTAAACTATGGGTTTTCTCTTGGACCAGACCGATATAATCGCGGAACCCTAGAAAAATATTTTATATTATTTTTTTAAATACTATACTACGTATCAAGTTCTGTCAAGGTCGTTTCGTACATTGCCGGTTGGTATAATTTACCGGTAAATTTTCTCTCATTCCATTGGTTAAAAAACAAGCCATACTATTGTTGATTTTGGCCTGAATATTTTTGATTGATATAGATGATATAATTCTCGATTTCCTCCCGGGCTTGTTCGGGAAGGTTGGGTATGATTTTCAGGATCAACGGATCACGGACTTCAGTGCGGCCCAGCAGGTAATCGGTGGAGACATGGAAAAAGTCCGCCAGTTTATGGATGGTTTTGGGGGGAGGGGTTCGTTGCTCGTTTTCGTATTTGCCGACGGTTGATACTGAAACCTCAAGCAAGGCCGCAATCTCCTTTTGGCCCAATTTTTGCTCTTCCCGTAACA
>JAEZJQ010000041.1 GCA_023436305.1 Bacillota bacterium | reverse complement strand
ACTGAAATGTTGACCAATTACTTAAGTGCTTTTTTACTGGTGGGGTTAGGTGTATGGATGATTTGGAAAACCTGGTCTCCCGGCTCAAAATTCGATGATAACCTGGAATTTTCCGATGGAAAAAAAGATTTTGGCGGCTTTTGGGTGATGTTTACTCTCGGAATGGCGCTTGGGATAGATGATGTAGTAGAGGCAATCGGTTTGTCGATGGTAAAATTTCCAGTCATAATGACCGTATTAGTCTTTAAAGTGGTGCAGCTGATTACGATTTTAGCCGGAGCTCAATTAGGTTACCTGGGACTGTCTAAAATCAAAGTTCCAAAATTAAATTTCATTCCTGGTATAATTATGATTTTCTTAGGACTGAAGCAACTTTTTTTATCTATCTGACTAAATCTTACTCTCATGCACTCAATCTCAAATTATTTTAAATTCTAGATACTCGGTTATTCCGAACTTATTAACAACGTTTTCTAAGCAACTCTCACGTACGACTAGATAAATTTCTCCCGAAGCAGCCAATAAACTCGAAAATAATTTACTAAACCCTTTTCCTTCCAACTCCAATGGCCCGATTTCATCAATAAATAAAGGTTCAATATTACTATCCAAAGCATTTCGGATAATTTCCCGGCCAAAGCTCAATCCTTCCCTGGAAAAACTAAAAGTATCATAACGACATTCTTCATGCCAGTTTTCGGGAATGAACCCATCTCTAAATGCAAACAGTCTGCTTTCTCCAGTAGCCAAGTGAACTATTTCCTGCCCTACAAAACAATCTCCATGATATATTTTACGGTTGTAAAAACCATCACCTTTTTGGAGACTCCTATATATGCCAAGCAACTGGGTGGACTTTCCTTGATTTACGGCTCCGGTTATCATGTGGATCATTGGTTGAAATAAAAATACCGGACTGCTCTCCAGTAATCCTCCCTGGTATCAATGTCCATTACTACTCCGGGATCTGCAACTTCAACAATATAATGATTCTGGGATGCTATAAATTCGCGCAGATTGGCATATTTATTTGATACAGTGAACAAATCCTTGATAATTTTAGTCTGAAAAAGCACCGGGTGACCGTTAGCGCCTTGATAAGACGGGATAACAATCTCCCCTCCCTGCTTTAATAACATTTCATAAACATTGCTTGAAACCAACGGGTAATCGCCTGGAATAAAAAAAAACCTGGGTGCGTCGACTTGCCGGAAACCTGTCAATACTGAAGAAAACATACCCTTCTCGTAGTTATGGTTGTATACCAATTCTACCGTTGGATATTTTTGTTTTGGCAACAATCCTTGCAGGATATTAAAACGATCTCCACCGATGACGAATATCCGGGAACAGTATTGAACCATTCCCAGGACGCACCGCTCAATAACGGTTAAACCCCCGATATCAAAGGCCATTTTCCAGCCACCGGCCCGGGAAGAAAATCCGGCGGCAATAATCACACCTTTCACCATAATATTAAAATCTCCATTGAACGAAACAAGCAATAAGTAATATCCCTAAAGATAATGCGGGATTGGGACTAAAATAACGATATTCAATTCCCCATCGCCGTTTTGGGAATAATTTGAATACTCCATAAATCAAGAGGCTATTAACTGTACTTTCAAATAATAAAAACCGAACTAACGGCATGGCTCCATTCACCGGGGATATTTTAACCAGTGCAGCCGGTAAAAAGAATACATAGATAAAATAGAAAACGCGCCAAAGAATGCTTGATATCGCAATTGGCCACAAATCAACCAAGTTTTTTCCCCTTTGCATCACAGCTACTTTACAGACGGTGAAAACGGCCAATCCCTCAAGTAAAATTGAGACTGCCGGATTTATTACAAAATCAATACGAACCGGCATTAACAAGTCAATAAGCTTAATGGATGAGGCTACCAAAGCGGTAAAAAAGATCACCACCGGCTGTCCGGTTTGCCGGTAAGCGGCCCATATGAAACAGTACGCTAATGGAAACCATATTAGCCAGCCGATTGGCAAAGCCCAGATATGAAGAAAATGTCCAATTGTTGCTTCAACAATCCCCCATAGCGCTCCCCAGAAAATGATACTACTTAATTTTCTCACTTTGCGGCACCCCTTCTAAAAACTTAGACAAGGTATCCCTATTCAAAATTAAGTATGAATATGCTCATTATTCAAGGGTCATTCTTCGAAAAGTTCTGAATCTTTATCGCGATATCACCAATTTCACCGCCGCCTGGATCTCCTCATAACTGGTACAACGGCAAAGATTGGACTGGAGCCATTCTTCAATGATCTCGTCCCCGGCGTTGGGATGAATCTGAGCAAGCGACTGGCAGACCATAATAAACCCGGAAGTGCAATAACCGCATTGAAAAGCCCATTTATCCAGAAAAGCTTTTTGGATAGGGGTATCTTTCAACCCTTCAATGGTGGTCACTTGGTGGCCAATGGCTTCAACCGCCAATGTCAGACAAGACTTAATTGGCCAGCCATCCATCAATACCGTGCAAGCCCCGCAATCCCCGTTTTTACAGCCTGGTTTTGCCCCGGTGAGTCCAAGTTGTTCCCGGAGAACGTATAACAAGGTATCGGCGGGACGGGCTACTACGGTACGCGTTTCTCCGTTCACTTGGAGATCAATTAAAGTTTTTTTCGGAATCGCCAGCATTAGGCTACCTCATTCAATTCCCGGATGATTTTAAGCAAGGTATTTTTAAAGACAAACTCCCGGTACTCGGCGGAAGCATGAATATCGCTTAAAATCGGAGCCGGAAGGTGGCGAATGGTATTATTTACCCGATTTTTCAAATTAAGATCCTGATTATTAATTTCTGCTTCAATCATTGCCGATCGGAAAGGAAATGCACAAAGTCCGCTAACCGCCACCCGGGCCTGACCATCTTTCTTCAGAGTGGCAATGCTGACTAAAGGGTAATCGATCTTATCAATCCGGGTTTTTTTGACCTCATCGTGGGGTAACGATAGATATTCTTTGCCGGTAACCACCTGTACCAACAATTCACCTGGGTTTAACTGCATAGTTTGTTGAAAAGCGTCTTGGATATTGACTCTCCTTTCCCCGCCGGGACCAGCAATAACCATTTCACTATCTGCCAGTAGAAAAGGTAATATAGCCTCCCGATAAATGATTTTACCGCAAAGGTTCCCGCCAATGGTAATTTTACCCCGAATGGTATGATCGGCCACCCTGCCCCCGGATTTGCCCAATAACGGAAAAAGACTCGACTCTAAAACTCTTGTCAAAGTAACCGCTGAGCCTGTTATTAACTGATTATCTTTGATTTCTAGGATGTTACACTCCGGGATCGCCTTAATATCAATGACTGCCCCGGTGTGAATCGTATTTAAACGGGCCATGCTGATAATCTCAGTTCCTCCGCCATAATAAAGCGGCGCTAACCCCTTGGAATGCAAACTTTGATAAAGTTCTACCGCTTCCCCAAGAGTATCAGGCCGGTAATATTCGAACTCAAATGGGATCATTCCCGCTACCACCTTTGGCTTTCCAAATCCGTTCCGGAACTAACGGCAATTCATTCAATTCCACTTGGGCGGCGGTAGAAAGAGCATTGGCCAGCGCGGCTGGCATTCCCAGAATTCCTTGTTCCCCTAAACCGCGTTCACCGAAAGGAGCATCTAGCTCAGGCGTTTCGATAAACTCCACGATAAAATTATTAACTTCCCCATAACGAACCGGTTTATAAGTCCGGAACTGTGGATTTTGCAGAGTACCGGAATCACTATAAGAAAGTTCCTCCCGGCTGCCGTAACCCAGACCCATAGACATCGCTCCGGTGATCATACCCCGGGCGCCCATCGGATTGATGACTTTACCCGCATCCACTACCGTGAATGCTTTTAAAATCCGGTAGTTATAATCTTCCGTATCGAATTCGACTTCCACTGCCTGGGCCCCGACCGTCCAGCCCGGACCGGGTTTTCCTTGCCCGGTTTGCTGATCGAGAGGGTTCAAATGGCGCATCATAAATTTTCCCCGGCCCATAATCTGCCCGCCGATACCGTTACCGTTAGAATATTTATATCCATGGGCTATATCTTTAAATTCAATATACACTTCGGGATCATCACGGAGAAAGACTCTACCCCCGGCCACTTCCAAATCTTCCGAAGGGCACCGCATTACTGCGCCGGCAATATCTTTTAATTGCCGGATCACATCATCAGCGGCTTCCAACACTGCCCGTCCCACCATATAAGTGCTCATACTGGCTACCGTCTTCCAATGGTCCGGATTTTGCCGGGTATTCACTTCCATGGCGACATGGATTTGATCCGGTTGCATCTTCATTTTTTCCGCCAGGATTTGAGCTACGGCGGTCTTGGTCCCCTGGCCGCATTCAACCACACCACAAAGAAGATTAATAGTTCCATCGGCATTTAGAATTAAAATTGCTCCGGAGAGGGCATCGGTCGGACTACTGGAGGTCTTCCAAAAACAACTGATTCCCTTAGCTCGAATCTTTTGCTGATCCATTTCAATTCGGACACCTTTATCCCAGCGGCTTAATTCTTTCAACCGAAGGAGACATTTACCTAAATCACCAAAGTTGCTTAAAGTGATTTTAACCCCGGTGGGCGATAAATTCCCCGGAACCAGTATGTTGTTCAACCTGAGCTGAAACGGATCCATCTCCAAGGCAAAAGCCATCTTGTCTAGCGCCCGTTCCATGGCAAAGGTATAGGCCGTATGCCCAAAACCGCGAAAAGCCGTAGCATAAGTATGGTTGGTATACACACACAAGGAATCACACCAGAGGTTTTCGATATTATAAGGACCGGTGCAATTAGCGGTAATGGCTTTGGTCATTATGGGCGCAGAATCGGTATAAGCGCCGCCATCCACCAAAAAAGTCATTTCGGCGGCTATTAGTTTGCCTGATTTGGTCGCTCCGAGTTTTATCCGGGCTTCTACCCCGATCTGTACCGGCGAACTCGCCATATCTTGTTCACGGGTATTCGCCAACATCACCGGACGGCCGCCCACCGCTTTTGAAGCTAAATAGGCAATAGGTTCCAACTGGACACTGGTTTTACCGCCAAAGGCCCCGCCTACAAGCGGTGTATTGACAATTATTTTTCCCAGCTCAACATGAAAGGAACGGCTGATGATGGTTTTAATCATAAAGGGGGCTTGTGAAGGGGAATGAATAATCACAGTTCCATCCTGCTGAATTTGAGCCCGGGCAGAACGGGTCTCCATGGCGGCATGATCCGATTGGGGAAGCTTATAACTGCTTTCGATAATGACTTCACTCTCCGCCCAGCCTTTGGCCATATCTCCTTTCCGGATTTTTTGCCGGTGGGCGATATTCGTTCCCGGTTCCGGGTAAATGATTTTTTCGATTACCGTATAAGAACCCATCTGTTCATGGAGTAACGGCGCATTGCTTTGGATAGCATCCCCT
>JAEZJQ010000128.1 GCA_023436305.1 Bacillota bacterium | reverse complement strand
ACTCAAGCGGCTTTCCGGTAGTTATGATAAAGTCCACCCAAAACCGGTTTGGAAATAAACGATGTTTCCGCAATCGTAGTTTTTTTCGGTTTATCGGATATTACCGGAGTCTGCCGCCCGATACCTTGATGAGTTCTGCTTGGGTTATAGTATTGCTTTATGTATTCACCAAGCAAATATCGTAGATGCTTTTCATTGAAAGGAATTATATGGTCAAGCAGTTCACGGCGGAGGATGCCGACTGTTCTTTCACAAATTCCATTTTGCCATGGTGAATGATATCCTGTCTTGACAGACCTTATATTCGAGTTTGTCAGAAACTCTTGCAGATCCCTGCTTACGAAGGTAGTATCGTTATCGTGAATCAGGTATTCCGGCTGCATTCCGAAAGGTGTCGCTTCCCTGAGTTGCTGCGTGATCCAAAGGGAATTGGGATGCTTGGTGACTGTAAAATGTGTGATTACCCGCCGTTCATGGCTAACAATTATCAGGACATACAACACTTTAAAATAAATTGTGGGAACAGTCAAGAAATCCATTGACCAGATACCGTTCCGGTGATTGGCAAGAAAGGTCTGCCATGATTGTGGGACTTTTTCGCTCCTTGTGTAAAAGATCCCCTAAAAAAGCCCTCAAAGTACTACCCAACCCGGCTTTGGCCGGGTTTTAGAATGCTTTTTCCACCTAACCGCGCGGTTTAAACCCGCGGCGGACAAAACATCCTCAAAGATGGAGGCTTCTAGGATAATCCAAACGGTTGAATATCAGTATAACAGTTTGGGTCAACTCCAAAAGGTGCCGGGCTTTTAGGACAACCTAAAGGTTTACGCATAGACTGCATGAGGTAGCGGGCCGAAAGCCGAAGCCAGCGGGATTGAACCACGAAATCGAAGTTTAGGAAGGCCGATGCTGTATTTAAAACAAAAGGCTATATAGTTATAATAGAAAAGGCAAGAAGTATTTTAGTTGAATGTCCTGAAAAAATATGATATTATTGCAGTTGAAAATAAGCATAAACAAAAAGTAATGAAGGAAAATAGTATATCCCTAAAAACTTTTATTAAGAGAGGGAATGTCGGCGGCTGGAAGCATTCCTGTAAAAGAAGGATAGAATTCATTCCTGAACTGTGGACTGAAATGGCAGTAGGTCTCACCGGCGAAACCCGTTACGTTTGGACCAAAGTATTTCAAATGGTGTTTTTGCGCCATTTAAAAAAATAGGGTGGTACCACGTGGTGTGATAAACCTTCGTCCCTTGCCGGGTGAAGGTTTTTTATTTTTTACCGGAATAAATATGAATGATTTCAGGATTGTTTGCCTTTTTTGCAGATCAGAGATTCGATGAATGGGATGGACGATAAAAATGAATAAGGAGTGTTGGCTTTGGTGCAGGATTTAATCGACAGGATTGAGCGCTTGGAAGAACAATCAATGCAACAAATTACCGCGGTCAAGTCCAAACAAGAACTGGAAGAATTAAGGGTTGGCCTGCTGGGAAAAAAAGGTGAGCTCACCGAGATTCTAAAAAATCTCAAGGACTTAAGCGTGGAAGACCGGAAAGTGTTGGGCCAGAAGGCCAATGCTTTTAAAGACCGGATTACCGGGATTTTAGCGGAAAAAGAACAAGCTCTCGACTTGAATCAGGCGCAACAGCTCATCAAGTCCACCACTAACTTTGATATTACCTTGCCCGGTAACTTGAATCCATCCGGATCGTTGATCCCTATTACCATTGTCCAAAAGGAGATTGAAAAAATCTTTATCGGTATGGGGTTTACCGTAGTCGATGGCCCGGAAGTCGAGGATGATTATTATAATTTTGAAGCATTGAATATACCGAAACACCATCCAGCCCGGGATATGCAGGATACGTACTGGCTGGAAAACGGACAGTTGTTAAGGACTCATACTTCTCCCTGCCAGGTTCGGGCCATGCAAAAATTTGGCGCGCCACTTAGAATCATCGCCCCGGGCCGCTGCTTCCGCAATGAAAGCATCGACGCCTCCCATGAGAATACCTTTTTCCAACTGGAAGGGATGATGGTGGATAAAAACGTATCCATCGCTAACTTGATCTATGTGATGAAACTGCTGTTAACCCAAGTCTTTAACCGGGACGATTTGAAGATACGGTTGCGGCCGGGCTTTTTCCCCTTCGTCGAACCCGGATTCGAACTGGATTTAAATTGTATGATCTGCGGCGGCGCCGGTTGTCCCACTTGCAAACACTCCGGCTGGGTGGAGATCCTGCCCTGCGGCATGGTACATCCTAATGTATTGCGTTATGGGAAGATTGATCCCGAACAATACACCGGGTTTGCTTTTGGACTTGGTTTGTCCAGGCTGGCTATGATGAAATACGGGATTAGCGATGTGCGGGTACTTAACTCCGGTGACTTGCGGATGTTAAAACAGTTTGCGACACGATAGGGGGAAAACAATATGAAAATATCAGTGAATTGGATCAAAGATTTCGTGGATTTAGAGGGCGTTAATATAAAAGACTTATGGTACCGGTTCACCATGGCCACGGCCGAGATCGAGGACTTCATCGAGGTGGGCAAGGATATTCAAAACGTTATCGTCGCCAAGGTGCTGAAGGTTGAGCCTCACCCGTTTTCTCAAAAGTTGAAGATTGTGGATGTGGACACCGGCGCGGGGACCGTCCGTTGTCTTTGTGGCGCTCCCAATATCCGGGAAGGCGTCTGTGTTCCCTTCGCCAAAGTGGGCGGGAGCATTAAAAAAATCGCGGAAATTACCAAACGGACCATCGAGGGAGTCGAGAGCAACGGTGTGATTTGCTCGGCGGCGGAACTGGGGATTAGTGACAACCATGAAGGAGTATTGATTCTTCCCGGCGAGTACAAACCGGGCACGGATATTAAAGCAATCATGGACATTGAGGATACCATCATCGATATTGACAATAAATCACTGACCAACCGCCCGGATTTATGGGGCCATTATGGGATCGCCCGGGAAATTGGCGCTATTTTGAAACGGAAATTAAAACCGCTCGATTTGGCTGAACTTAACGATGATCCAAGTTTATCCAAGATTGATGTAGAGATTATGGATCAAGACAAGTGTCCCCGGTACTCTTGCCTGGGGATTGGCAATATTAAGGCCAAGGAAGCGCCGTTGAATATGCAAATCCGTTTATATTACTGCGGGATGCGGTCCATATCCCTGATGGTGGACCTGACCAACTACCTGATGCTGGAGCTGGGCCAGCCGATGCATGCTTTTGATCAAAAGCATATTGAAAAGATTGTGGTCCGGACCACCCAGGCTGACACCAAATTTACCACCCTGGATAATGTAGAGCGGACTTTGCCCAAGGATGTCCTGCTGATTTGCAACCAGGATAAACCGGTGGCCATTGCCGGGATTATGGGCGGCGCCAACTCCGAAATATCCGATGATACCATGGCAATTGTCCTTGAATCTGCTAATTTTGAAGGAGCTTCCATCCGGAAGAGCGCGGTAAAAATCGGTTTACGGACGGAAGCCAGCGCCAGATACGAAAAAATGCTGGACCCCAATTTGACGGTGACCTCCATGCAAAGATTCTTCCGGTTACTTCAAATCATCCAGCCGGATGTTAAAATGAGTTCCAATATTTCCGATTGCTATCCGAACCCGGCGGCGCCCATTGTCTTGACCATTGACAAACCGTATATCGATATGTATATCGGCAACACTTTGGATTCGGATTTAATCGTGGATACCTTGCGATGGCTGGAATTTGGAGTGGAACGCAAAGGAGACCAATTTACGGTTCAGGTTCCTTCGTTCAGGGCTACCAAGGATATTACCCGGAAAGTCGATATCATTGAAGAAATCACCCGAATTTACGGTTATGACAACATTGTGCCGCAAACTGTCAGTGTGGAACTCAAACCTCTGAAATATAACGAGGAAAGAATTCTGGAACATAAATTCAAAGAGATCCTGGCCGAGAAATTCGCTTTTAACGAAGTAAACAGCTATATTTGGTTCGATAACGACTTCAATAAAAGCGCGGGCATCAGCGCCAAAGGGACGCTCAAGCTTTTAAATCCCAACGCCGCCGAAAACGATACCTTACGGGACACCATGGCACCTACTTTTTTGGCCTTTGCCGGCCATAATGTAAAATTTTACGATGAATTCTCCATCTTCGAGCTCGGTGGGATTTTCCGGGTGGATGATCCCGAAAGCAAATGCCGGGAAGAAAAAGTATTATGCGCCTTAACCGCCAGCAAAAATAAGAATGCCGACAGTTTGTTTTATGAACTGAAAGGGATTGCTTCTTATCTATTGAAACTAACTAAAAACATCGAACTGGAATACCGGGCCGCCGGACAGATATTGGAACACTCTTGGGTCCATCCGGTAAAGTCCTCGGAGATTTATTATGACAGGAAGCTCGTGGGCTATCTGGCGGTGGTCAACCCGTTGGTTGGCAAAAATATCGATAAAAAATTGAATATCGCGATGATGGAGTTGAATATGTCCTTCATTCAAACCATTGCTGTCCAACCGATCCGCTATAACGAGCCGTCCAAATATCCAGAAGTAGTCCTGGATTTCAATTTCCTGGCCGACCGGAGCGAACCGTTCCATAATATCGAGAGTTATATCCGGAGTTTCAAAAATAGTTTATTCACTGGAGTTAGTTTTATCGATTACTATCAAGGCAAAGGAGTTCCGGAAAATCAAAAGAGCATTACTTTCCGGATCAATATCGGTTCCAAGGAAAAAACATTGACCAATGAAGATATCAGCCAATTTACCCAGGAGTTTTTGGGATTCATGAAGGAAAAAGGATATGGGTTAAGAGGCTAATCAAGGATGAATTTGCAGGGTGAAGTGAAAGTCTTCCAGTTTCATTTCACCCTGCATCTTTTTTTCATTCCATCATCCCTAAAAAACTAAAAACAGTGATGATTAAAAAAGGAATAACCATCGTTTTGGTGGATAAATTTTGTTTGGCGCGTAAAAAATAACGGCAAAACCACACGATAGCGGTAGTTACTACTTATATTTCCGACTTTTCACTTGTACTTCCCCAAGGTTCCTAAAATAACAACGGGACCTTGGGTTCTTTTTTTAGGCTTGCTTCAGGGTACATCAACCGGCGAAATTTATGGTGAAGATTTTTTGAAAAATGTTATAATGAGCGTAATATCATTAAAGCTAGGCTTCAATCAAAGATTATCCAGCAAAGTATTTTAAACAAACTATTATCGGATAATTATCATCGGAGGCTTCTCGATGTTTGAAAGGGAAGATTGGAAGTTATTCAGAAATATGGAAACTCTTTGCCAAAAAGCCGGGGTTCCTAAAAAATTGATACCCATGCTGATTGTCAAAGAATTGGTTGATAACGCGCTGGATACGAATACGGAATGTAAATTCGGCCTGCTTTCCGATAATGGCTTTTATGTGGAAGATCAAGGCCAAGGGATAGAGCCTGCATTATTGGGCGGCTATTTTTCAATCAACCGGCCCATGATCACCACCAAGCTGTTGCGGTTGCCGACCCGTGGAGCGCTGGGCAATGGTTTGAGAGTGGTAGCCGGTGCGGTAATTGCTTCTTCCGGAAAGATTTTTGCAAGTACGCAAGGGAAAAAATACCAAATCCATATCCAAAATAACGGCACTTCAATGGCGGACGTAATTGATGAATACCATAACCTGGGAACGCGGCTCGAGATATATTTCGGCCCGAATGTAACCATGAAAGCCAGTGATTTACATTGGGCGGAATTGGCCGTGGTTTTTAACCGGGGTGAAAAATTTCGATGTAAAACATCCGCATATTGGTATACTTCCGAAGCGTTTTTTGAGCTGGTTGACGCTTTTACCGGTAGCGTTCAACAACTTTGTTTGTATTTTGAAGGGATTAATCAAGCGAAAGCCAAGGTTATTGCCACGAATTTTCATCACTGCCAATCCAAAGAATTAACGTTTCAAGATTCAGAGCGATTGTTAGCTTTATTACGGGAAAACAGCCGGGAAATAAACGGCCCAAAGTTGGGTTTTTGCGGAGATATGGGCGGCAGATATGGTGAGTATTCTAAAAGAACAGGCATTTTTAAGCAAAAATCAGTCCGAGGTGGGTTTGATGCGGATATTCCTTTTGCTATCGAATGTTGGGCCAGATTTCAAGACGAAGCGTCGGTGAATATCCTCGTGAATCGAACCCCGGTCACCGGAAAGATTGAAACCTGGATGTCCAAAGGTGAACTCTGTATCTCCGGATGCGGTCTTATTCATGGGTTTAAATCAAAACCGGCCGGTATTGTATTGAATATAACGATTCCTTATATGCCGATAACCAGTGATGGAAAAGCGCCGAATTTGGAAGAGTTTATTCAGGAAATTAAAAGCGTTATTACCGCGGCCAATAAAAAAGCCCAAAAAGTTTTGGCTACCGGAAATCATGCCGATGTCCAAAATGAACGTCAAATTGTGTTTAATAATATGGAAGAGGCGATTAACAAGGCCAGTGGCGACCGAAAATATAAATTTAGTCAACGCCAATTATATTATGCCATCCGTCCTTATGTTATGGATGGGCTGGATAAACAGCCGGATTATAATTACTTTTGCAGGCTGTTAACGGAATACGAAAATGAATATGGCGATATCCCCGGATTATATCGGGACCCCAGAGGCACTTTGTATCACCCTCATTTGCATCAAGAAATCCCCGTGGGTACGGTGGCGATATCGGAATACGAACGGCCAAGTTGGACCTTTAATAAAATTTTATATTCCGAAAAAGAAGGTTTCTTTACCATTTTAAAAGATGCCAAATTTCCGGAGCGGTATGATTGCGCCTTATTAACCTCAAAGGGGTATGCTTCCAGGGCCGTGAAAGATTTATTTGATTTGTTGGGTGAAACGGACGAAGAAATTCAATTTTTTTGTATTCACGATTCCGACGGACCGGGAACCAAAATCTATGAAACCTTACAAGAAGCGACGCTTACCCGAAAAGCCAGAAAGATCAAAGTGATCAATCTTGGCCTTGATCCATGGGAAGCTTCGGAAATGGGCCTTGAAGTCGAAAGTTTTGAAAACAAAACGAAAAAACCGGTTGCCGACTACATTCGCTATTATGATCATGAATATGGGACGAGTTGGCGTAAATGGTTACAGACCAATCGTGTCGAATTAAATGCGATGACCACTCCCCAATTTTTGAAATGGTTGGAATCTAAAATGAAGCAGTTTGGTATTGGGAAGGTTATTCCGGATGTTCATACCTTGAGCGATAAACTTGTGGAAGATGTCGAATTATTGCTGAAGGAAAAAATCAAGGCTGAAATCCTTCACAAGGCCGGATATGAAAATGTTGTCCAAAAGGCAATGGATGAGAAAAGACGGGATATGGTCCGAAAAATGCACAAGCTAAGAGATAAGGTTGAAACGGCACTTGATGAAAAAAATGAAAATCATTGGACGGAACCCGTCCGGAAAATTGCCAAGGAAATCGTCTTGAAGTAGAAAAGTTGACCAAAGTTTGGGCTACGGCAAAGTTGAATCAAATTCCAATTGTTATTAGCGAGGATTTTAAGACGGACAGATGTTGGAGGATGTGTAATTTAAGAATTCATTGAAAGATTGATGCTTATTACATCCGGTTTTAAAGCCGCAATTCAAAAAGCACAATTGACCGCTGGGGGTAAGTTAGAAGTTGAGCGGTTTAAAATACTTTTTTCAACTTATATAGATGCAACTTAATTAAAATACAAAACCTTTATTTCCAAGGTGGTTTTGTATTTTAATTAATTTTTTACTTTTGCCGAAGATTATATTAAAGGAATTCAATCCTCTTTCTATAATTATTAATACTATACAATTAATTAACCTGTTTACAATCCCTCCAAAGTACGCAAATATGCGTGGCAGACCTAAAATTCACATCGAAAGCTCTTTTTTTATAAAAAATTATTTCCGTTTTATTCCCAAGCAGGGAACGAAGGTGAAACGATATGAAGGGAATTTCTACCGGAAAATTTGAAAAAAAGCGGCCGACATTCGGCCTCTTATGCACCCATTTGGATGGGATGTATCAATCGCCGTTATGGCGGGGTATGGCTGATTTTGCAGAGACTCATGATGTTAATTTGATAATCTTCGTGGGCAAAAACTTAAAATCACCGGTGGAGTTCGAAGCCCAGGAGAATATAATCTACGATTTAGTAAATATCGAGAGGTTGGATGGTCTGGCGGTTTCCCCGTTAATGCATTATGTGGGCATGAAAGAAATGTTGGAGGTCATCAAACCCTTTCGTTCCATCCCCATCGTCAGTATCTCCTA
The DNA here is from genome assembly GCA_023436305.1 of Bacillota bacterium. Lineage (GTDB taxonomy): Bacteria > Bacillota > UBA4882 > UBA8346 > UBA8346 > JAEZJQ01. The sequence continues at coordinate 2,122 of JAEZJQ010000128.1, read as the reverse complement.
TTTGAGCCGGGGTATTACCAGTGTCGCTATCGATAATAAAGCCGCGATGCGCAGCGCCATTGAACATTTGATTGAAGTCCACGGTTACCGGCGCATTGCCTTTATTTGCGGTCCGGAACCCAGCAATGAGGCCCAGCTGAGATTTCAAGCCTATCAGGAAGTATTAGCGGAACATGATATTCCTTTCGATCAGACGTTGGTAACCCCCGGAGATTTTCGTTTTGAAGCGGGCCGTGAAGCGGTTCAAATCTTAGTGGATGAACGGAAGGTTCAATTTGACGCCATCGCTGCCGCCAGTGATTATATGGCTTTAGCCGCGCTGGAATCTTTGCAGGTACGGGGATTCCAGGTCCCTGGAGATATAGCCGTCACCGGTTTTGATGACGCCGAGGATATTCGGTTTATCTGGCCGTCGCTGACCACGATCCGCCAACCGGTATATAAACTGTCGTACCGTGCGGGTGAACTGCTTTTCGCCATGTTGTCAGGTCAAACAGTTTCCCTCAAGAACATCATTCCCACCGAATTGATGGTCCGGCATTCCTGCGGGTGCATTCCGGATCATTTGGGTATGATTGTTGATCGGGATTTTGATAAAGACGATTATCCGGAGAAGTCCCTTGAGCCGGTGTTCCCAAATAACCGGGCCGATGGGAATGGTCTGTATTCCAACCGGGAAAAGGATATTATACAGGAAGTCTTGGAAAGGGTTATGGAGATACCGGAACAGGAACGATATGAAAGTTTGCAGCTCATTCAACGGTTCATAGAGGCCTTGCTCACTGATATCAAACAAGGCAGGACCAGCAGTGATTTCTTGATCCTGTTCGAAAACCTCATCAATCAATATGTAATCATCCATGAAACCAAAAATGACTGGCATAATATATTATTGAACATGCAATCCGCCATTCACAAACACTTACCTCAGATCTCCACCAAACACCTGGAAATGATTTTTTACGCGGCCCATATTATCGTTAGTGAAGCGGTTCAACACCGTGAAGGATTCAAACGAATCCAGCTCAGCCGTAGGCAGATGCAATTACGAAGTTTTATTCACGATATGAATTCCTCATATAACGTGACCGAACTGCTGAAAATCATCACCCAACGACTTCCGGAGTTGGGTATTCCAGGATGTTATCTGATATTATATCAAACACCGGTGCGCCAATCTCAAAACGGAACCCGGGTTTTACCCAAAACTTCAAAATTGATTATGGCATATAACCAAACCGGCTGGTTCATTTCCGAGGACAACGCCAAGCTTTTTCCCACCCGGGATATCTATCCGAATGGAGTGATCCCGGCGGATAAACGGTTTACGTTAATTGCTCAGCCCCTGTATAGCCGAACTCAGCATTTTGGTTTTTTGCTTAGCGAATTGGGGGTCCGTGAGGAGATGGTTTACAATACCGTTCAGGAACAAATTGGCACCGCCTTAAATACGGTGTTGTTATTCAATAAGCGAAAACATTCCGAGGAAAAACTGAAAATCGCATTGGCCGATCTGAAAAAATCAAACCGAAAATTGCAAAGTTTATCATTGGAGGATGAACTCACCGGTTTGTATAACCGGCGGGGTTTCTTTCTCCTGGCGGAACAACACTACCGGTTTTGCCGCCGAGAAGGCCGGAAATTCGTGGTGTTTTTCGGGGATATCGACGGTTTAAAAATGATCAATGACCTTTACGGCCACCGGGAAGGGGATCATGCCATCCGGCAGACAGCGCGGATCTTGAAAAACACATTTCGGGAATCGGACATCATCGGCCGCTACGGTGGAGATGAGTTTATCGTGATCGGATTGAACGATTCCAAGGAAACCATCTCCGCCACCCAAAAACGATTCCGTGAAAATATGGCCAAGTGTAATCAAAACTTGAATAAGCCTTACGAAGTGTCGATTAGTCTGGGCGCTGCCGAATACGATATCGATTCCAACCTGTCCTTAGAGGAATTAATCACCGCCGCTGATCAAAAATTATATGAAGAAAAGTTGGCTAAGAAGCAAAAAGCGGTTACTAAACAATTCAATGCTTAATGATCAATCGGGTTATGGGGCTGTCTTCAAAGAAAAAATAAGACAGCCCCGATTTTTTAGCGTTTTTTATTGGTA
>JAEZJQ010000110.1 GCA_023436305.1 Bacillota bacterium | reverse complement strand
CGGGAGCATTTCGAAACAGTTATCGAATATGCATATTTAAAAACCGACTTAGCCATAAAATATCCAAATGATAGAGATTCATATACAGCGGGAAAAGATGAATTTATAAAATCAATCATTGAAAAGGTAAGAAAAGAAATAATTTTGTGAGAGGTTGTCGTCCTTGACAACCTTTAAATTAGGGCCAACCGTACGTCGACTAACACCGTACTCAAGCTGGCGGGGCGCGGTTTGTCAAAGTAAGTGAATTCGAAGAAGCTGTCATGCCATGATGCAGATTCTAAGGAGTTGAATCACGTAGTCGGCGCGCCCACATTGGTTCACCAAGTGCTGTAACACTGGGTTCACCAACGTCTTGAGTGCGGAGACGTTGAACTAAACCGCGATAGAGGTCCGCCATCGTAGCGGGGGATACCGTTATTGTTATTTTTGAAAGTAATGAGGGGGATATTAATGATTGAATACCGGAAGGCGGATTTAACTGATATTAGTGAATTAGTCCGAGTAAGAATTGATTTTTAAAATTTTACCATTTCAAGAAGTATACCAAAGTGACGATAGAGTTGATTATTACAAAGGGAAGATAAGGTTAGTGAAATGTGGGCACTTAGAAATAGCAAATAATAAAAAATAACAAAAAAGTGAAAGCGCCTGACCTCCCTGTCAGTTTTCAATATAAGGCCCACGCCGTACTCCGGATATCACGGCACTCCCGCTTCAGGTTGCGGTAAAGCTGAAACATGAAGTGGAATCGAAGAAGTTGATTCATGGAGAAAGCCGCAACACACGGACTCAGCTAAGTCGAAGTGTCACTAAGCTTCGGCCACGTCGGGAGTTCCGGGACGTTATCGGCCATGGGCGAATATTGTCTCCACGTCCTTCCTGGCCGTTGGGTTGAAATTTAAGGTTAAAATGTAATTATAAAGAGGTGGAAGAACGATCTTTACTCCGTTGTAATTTATTATTAAACTTGATATGATTATTATCAGGTGATAATAATTAGTTGATGGGAGGATATAAATATTATGGATGAAAAATTTGTATGCCCATGTGGATTAACTTGTTGTGACTGTTTATTTTATGCAAGTGAAATTTATGAGACCGCGCAAAAATTGAAGGAATTAATTGTAAAATATGACTTCGATAAATTTCTAATACTTTTAAATAGAGGTAATTCACGGAATGAACTCGGGGAACATTTTGAGTTGAGTGAAAACTTATCATGGGAAAAAATAGGCCAATACTTTGAGACATTTAAACATATACCTGAGTTTATGAAGGTTTTAGACAGCATAATCAAGATACAATGTAAAGCTACGTGTCAGGAAGCAGGCGGATGTTCATTTGGGGGAATAACCAATGAATGTGAAGCGCTTAAGTGTATAAAAATTAAAAATTATAAAGGATGTTGGCAATGTGAAGGATATAAGAATTGTGAAAAATTAGCATTACTGAAACGTAATTATGGAAGTGTGATAGATGATAACTTAAAAATTGTGAAAGAACAAGGTGTTAGTGCAGTAGAATCACGGGGAAATCAATATTATGTTTGGCAGAGAAAAAGATCAGACAAATAAAAATGGTATTTAGTGGTTACCCTCCATGGACAACCCTCAAATTGGGGCCAACGCACAGCCAATAACAACGAGTTTCAGGCTCCGTGCCGGTTTGTAGGAATCTGGGTAGTCCCGGCGCTCCGGCCTAAATCGTCCGCACCAAGTCCTGTAAGACCCGCTGGGAAAGATAACTCGAAGATGAATCCGGCTTAGGCACGGACGACTTCTGCAACTCGGAAACGTGAGTTGAAATACTCGTAAAGAGGGTCAATAGAACCATATTTTAAGGAATATAATATAACCCCTTGTGTTAATTGCATAGAACAGCTGAAAAGATGGAATGCATTTTGCCAACAAAATGGAAAAGGTTCAGTGCATACCTAAAGCAAGAAAAAATAGTGAGTGTCAAATATTAACCAAAAAGGAAGGTAACTTTGGATGGAGTTTTTAAAGACAATAAAAGAAAAGGCAATATCAGCACAGAAACACATTTTATTACCGGAAAGTGGTGATGTCAGAGTATTAAAAGCCTCTGAGAAAATACTAAATCAAAAATTAGCTCAGATAACTCTTGTTGGTGAAGAAAAGCAGATATTTAGACAGGCCAATGATTTTGGAATTGACTTATCAGGTGTTAATATTATTTTTCCGATGGAAGACTCGAACTTTAACGAGTATGTAGATACATTATATGATTTGAGAAAAAATAAAGGTTTGACTCAAAATGAAGCCCATGAATTAATGAAAAATCCATTATACTTTGGGACGATGAAGGTTTACAGTGGTGATATGGATGGTATGGTAGCCGGATCTATAAATACAACCGGAGATGTTTTGCGTCCGGCTCTTCAAATAATTAAAATGAAAAAATCATTTAAGACTGTTTCCGGAGCGTTTTTGATTTTTGTTCCAAAATGTGATTTAGGTAATCAGGGATTATTTGTTTTTGCCGATTGTGCCGTTAATATTAATCCAGATGCTCAGACTTTAGCAGAAATAGGGTTACAGACGGCATATACTACTAAAAACCTTACTGACATGGAACCGATTATCAGCTTTTTATCTTTTTCGACAAAAGGGAGTGCCAAACATGAAATGGTGGATAAGGTTGTAGAAGCTGTAAAGATAGCCAAGAAATTGGATCCTTCTTTAAAAATTGATGGCGAATTTCAAGTTGATGCTGCTTTGATTGAAGCAGTTGGACAACAAAAAGCGCCGAATAGTTCTGTAGCTGGGAAATCGAATGTTCTCATTTTTCCCGATCTTCAATCGGGTAATATTGGTTATAAGCTAGTAGAGAGATTAGGAAAAGCTGTTGCAATTGGGCCTATTCTACAGGGTTTAGCAAAACCAATTAATGATTTATCAAGAGGATGTAATGTTGAAGATATTATTAATATGGTTGCAATTACATCAGTTCAAGCAATTAAATAGATTTTTTGTGATATATTATTTGAATCATTCACAAAAAAGTTGAGAGGTATTAATATGAGCAGAAGAAGATATTTATTATTAATGATCTTAATGGTGTTTGCAATTTCTTTTAGTAATGTCATGGCGGAAGATACAAATAAGAAACCATGCACCAAATTTTTTGCTCCGTTTAATGAACCGGAAAGGCACAAATATCTATCAATTGTAAATCGTTGTTTTAGTGAATATGGTGAATATCGTAGTTCAACTATTAAAGGCCATAAACACGCCGGTATTGATTTGCGGGGTAAATTAAGTGAAAATGTTTATCCGATTGGAGTTGGAAAAGTATATGGCATATTATGGGGTTTTCCGAATTTAGCGATTGCAATAATTCACCCCTTATCAAATGGTGACTATGTGTATTCTTTATATATACATATTGAAAATATCCAAGTTAAAGTTGGGGATTGGGTGGATGAAAATACAGTTATCGCTAAATTGTTTAATCCGGAGGAATTCAAAAAATCACAGTTTCAAACAGTTCATTTACACTTGGAAATTCGAAAGAGCATGGAAGATGAAGGGCGTGCAAGTTATACATCGATGACTATGAACGATTTGAATCGTTATTGTATGAATCCCAAAGAATTTTTAAGAAAGCAATTAGAGTAACATGCTGAAAACAAACATTGGTTCGAAGGGAGAAACTAAATGAAGTCTTTATTTGATGAAACACATTTTTCCGGAATAAATATGAAAAATAGATTTATACGTTCAGCTACTTACGATGGGCTTGCAGATAACCGCGGTCATATGACCCAAGCCTTGTTTCAGGTGTATGAGAATTTGGCTAAAGGTGGCGTTGGTACAATCATCACCGGTATAACGTTTGTATCTGATATCGAGAAATCACTTCCAGGTGAGATGGGTATCTATGATGATTCATTTATTGAAGAATATCAGAAATTAACTGAAATGTCTCATAACTATAATACGAATATCATACTTCAAGTCGTCTTTGCCGGCCCTCCGGTATATGCCGGTTCTCAAACAAATATCAGTGATAAAGTAATTTGGGGACCGAGTTCAATCGAAGACTTAGCATTTAAAATAACACCAAAGGAAATGACGAAGGAAGAGATTCTATCTCTGCAAAAAGCTTTTGCCGATGCCGCATTCAGAGCTAAAATAGCGGGCTTTAATGGCGTCCAAATACATGCAGCCCATGGGTATCTATTAAGCAAGTTCTTAACTCCCTATTATAACCGCAGAACTGATGAATACGGTGGTCCCATAGAAAATAGAGCCAGGATTATTTTAGAAACTTATCAAGGGATGCGGGAAAAGGTCGGCCCCGAATATCCAATTTTAATTAAGATTAATTGTGATGATTTTATGAATCAAGGTATGAATTTTGAAGAATGCCAATATGTATGCAAAAAACTGGCTGAAATGGGTATCGATGCGATTGAAATTAGTGGGGGTAGTCGTTCATCGCGACCGAATGAAGGAGCTTCAAGAATAATAACGGCAGAACAGGAATCATACTTTAAGTTTTATGCTGAAGAAGTCGCGAAAGAAATTGATGTTCCGGTTATATTGGTGGGAGGTAATAGAGATTTTCAAATATTAACTGAGATTTTAAACCATTCTTCAATTGAGTACTTTGCACTTTGTCGACCACTGATATGTGAATGGAATCTAATTAACCGTTGGCAAAGTGGAGATTTGAAACGTGCTAAATGTGTTTCTTGTAATAAATGCTTGCGCATGGACGGAACGGCTTGCATAAAAAACGTGTGAGAATTTAAAACCATTGATGTCAGTAAAATTGTTACGCCGAACAGCTAACCCTCCATGGCTTAGCTAGCTGGCGTTTGGGATAATTTCTGTCAACATTTCTTTTTGATTGTTAATAATTGTCCCAACCGGGTTTAGTTTCATTTTTTCCATAAATATAATCCTTTCGTGATTTATTTACGGTACCGTATTTCCTAGTATAGCAGGATTAATTTACACTTCAAGTGGTTTTTGGCAAAATATAGTATAAGATAAATGATGAGCAAGTAGTGTCAAAGCCGCTATTTGCCTCCATTTCACAACCGCACATATTGCTCATTTTCCCTGTCCGGAGAAAGTTTCCCCGGACAAGGATTTTATTTTTATGAACCGCCTGGATAGATGATCCACCGGAACACAAAGGTAAAACTATTCAAGATCGCTTTGGCCGGTGTAAAGCTGATAGTATCTTCCCTTTTGGGCGATAAGCTCCTCGTGATTCCCTCTCTCAATGATTTCTCCGTGCTCCAAAACCATGATGGCCTTGGCGTTACGAATCGTCGAAAGCCTGTGGGCAATCACGAGAACCGTCTTGCCTTCCATCAAAGCATCCATCCCTTTTTCAATCAACCGTTCCGTGTGGGTATCGATGGAACTGGTGGCCTCGTCGAGGATCATGACGGGAGGGGAGGCGACATTGGCCCGGGCGATGGCGATAAGCTGCCGTTGCCCCTGCGACAAATTGATTCCATCCCCGCTTAACACGGTGTGATATCCCTGCGGTAGCCGGGTGATAAACGAATCGGCGCTGGCGGTTTTTGCGGCGTTTATACATTCTTCATCCGTGGCGTCAAGCCGCCCGTAACGGATATTGTCCAGGACCGTACCGGTAAAAAGATGGGTATCCTGCAATACCATTCCAAGGGAACGGCGCAGGTCAACCTTTTTAATCTTGGTGATGTTAATGCCGTCATATCGGATTTTCCCTTCCGGTACCTCATAAAACCGGTTAATCAGATTGGTAATGGTGGTTTTCCCCGCACCGGTGGAACCCACAAAAGCAATTTTTTGGCCGGGCTTCGCATACAGACTCACATCTTTGAGCACCAGCACGTCCGGCTCATACCCAAAGTTTACATCATAAAACCGCACATCCCCTTTCAGCTCGGTGTAAGTCAACGTGCCGTCGTGATGGGGATGCTTCCATGCCCAAAGACCGGTGCGCTCCGGGCATTCCTCCAGAGTTCCATCCACTGTGTACCGAGCATTCACCAGGGTTACATATCCGTCATCGATTTCCGGTTTTTGATCCATGACTTCAAAAATCCGTTCCGCGCCCGCCATAGCCGCCAGAACATTGTTGATCTGGCCCGTGATCTGGTTGAGCGGCTGGCCGACCTGCCGGGAATACTGTAGAAAAGCGGCCAGGGAACCGATGTCAAACATGTTAAAAAGCGTCAGTATGCCGCCAAAAACAGCCGTTGCCGCATAGCAGACATTGTTCAGATTCACCATGATAGGCATGATGATACCAGCCAGAAAATTCGCCTGTGACGCCGTGACTCGAAACTGTTCGTTCAGTTTATAGAAGGATTGCCGGGCGACTTTTTCATGGTTGAATACTTTAATCTCCTTCAATCCGCTGATGGTTTCCTCAATATTTCCGTTGAGTTCGCCCAGAATACTTTGCTGGCTTTCAAAATACCGCCGGCTTTTGCCGCCGATTTTCATACTGATGAAAATCATCAGCGCCAGTACGATGGCCGTAATCAGAAACAAAATCGGACTGAGTACCAGCATTATCACAATGATACCGGTAAAGGTGATCACACTTGAAATGAGCTGTGTCAGGCTTTGCTCCAACATCAACTGCACATTGTCGACATCGTTGGTATAGCGGCTCATCAGTTCCCCATGGGTATGCGTATCGAAATAGCGCAGCTCAAGTTCCTGCATCTTATCGAATAAATCACGCCGCATTACATTGATGGTATTCTGCGCCACCTTGATTGTGAACCGGATTTGCAGGTAGGAAGCAATGACCCCTGTCAGATAAAGGAGGCCAAGGAAGATTAGGGCGTTTGCCAAACCCTTGAAATCTCCCGGCAGTATATAGTTGTTGATCAGCGGCTTGAGAAAATAGGAACTGGCAAGCATGGTTGCCGAACTGATTAGAAGTGTAACGATTACCACCGTAACAAGTAATTTGCTTTTGCCGAGATACCCAAGGATACGTATGATTGTGCCTTTCAGATCTTTGGGTTTATCAAAGCCCAGGGGGCCGTGGCCCGGTCCTCTGCGTAGATGAGGCGCGTTTTTTTGCTCTGCCATTACGACACCAACCCTTCCTGCTGGGAAATGCAAATTTCGCGGTAGATCGTGTTATTTGCAAACAGCGTTTCATGTGTGCCGATGCCGGAGATTTTGCCGTCATCAAGCACGATGATCTTGTCGGCTCCTTTTATCGAACTAATGCGTTGCGCTACAATCAGCACAGTGGTTTTCTTCAGATTCTTGTAGAATGATTGCCGGATTTTGGCCTCTGTGGCGGTATCCACGGCGCTGGTGCTGTCATCGAGAATCAGGATTCGCGGTTTTTTCATCATGGCTCTCGCAATACAGAGTCTTTGTTTCTGGCCGCCCGAGACATTTACGCCCCCCTGGCCGAGTTTCGTTTCATAACCATTCGGGAAACTCATCACAAAATCATGAGCCTGGGCATCTTGCGCGGCCTTTTCAATATCCGCCTGTGATGCATTTTCATTCCCCCAAAGGAGGTTTTCCCGTATGGTTCCGGAAAAAAGCACATTTTTTTGCAGTACCATGCCGATACCGTCACGAAGGGTTTCGAGGTTGTAATCGCGAACATCGTTTCCATCAACCAGCACCTGCCCGCCCGTTACATCGTAAAGACGGGGGATCAGGCTGAGCAGTGAGGTTTTGCCCGAACCTGTTCCGCCGATGATCGCCACAACTTCTCCCGGCTCTACGGTGAAGGTAATATCGGAAAGAACGTTTTTCCCTTCCCCGCCGGCGGCGTACCGAAAATCAACATGCCGGAACTCAATTTTGCCTTGAGACACAGTAGATGACGCGTCGTTAGTGAAAATATTGGGTTTGTCCGTAATGTCAATCTCCGTATCAAGTACTTCCAGAATTCGTTTGCCGCATGCCTTTGCACGGGCAAATAGAATAAAAACCATAGAAAATATCATAACACTAAACAAAATATGCATCAGATAACTGATAAAACTAATCAACTCACCGGTACCCATGGTATGGGCGCCCACCATTTTTCCACCAAACCAGATTACGGCAATGGTTGCAAAGTTCAGTACAAAAATCATCAGTGGCATGATCAGACTCACCAGGTAACCGGCGTTCATGGCCGCTTTGGTGAGCGCGTCGTTCACCTGTTTAAATTTCAATTTTTCATGGACTTCACGGACAAAAGCCTTTACCACTCGGATTGCAATCAGATTTTCCTGTATAGTGCCGTTTAGCGCGTCAAGGCGCTGCTGCATAATGGAAAACAGCCGCTCTGCCGAACGGAGAACCAGTAAAATACCGGCAGCCAACACCGGCCCGGCAATAAAAATTATGACGGACAGTCTTAAATTAATGCTCATGGCAAAAATAACTGCGGAAATAAGCATCAGCGGCGCGCGTAACAACATGCGCAACGTCATGAGCAACGTGATTTGCATTTGGGTCACATCGCTGGTCAGGCGGGTTACAAGCGAAGCCGTGCTGAATTTATCCATATTGGAAAATGAAAATAATTGAACCCTGTCAAATAACGCCTTGCGGATATTCGTGGCAAATCCCAGACTGGCATCCGCTGAAAATCTCATATTGATTATGCCGAGGCCGATGCTGATTGCGGCGAGAATCACCATCAGGGCGCCAACTCCGGCGATGAATGTAATATCCTTTTGCGGTATGCCTTTATCCACAATTTTCGCCATTAAAAGTGGTATCATCATTTCACAAATTACATCACCAATTACCACCAACAGACAGAACAAAACATATTTTTTGTATTGCTCCAAATAAGACAAAAATCTTCGTATCACTCTTGATTCCTCCTCTTTAACTGGGCTGGCGACTGTACACCCATTGATTCGAGATTTTGAATCATCCGGATATAAAACTCCTTTAACTGTGCTCTTTCCGTTTCTGAAAATCCTTCAAACATACCTCGAGCGATTTTGTTAAATGCAAGGGAACATTCCTCTACCAAATTCATCCCTTTTTCGGTGAGCGTGATGAGATTGCGACGCAGATCCGTCTCATCGGAAACTTTATGCACAAGTCCCGTTTTTTCCATACGTTTGATTGAAATAGCCACAGTAGGCGGGCTGATTCCAATGGCATCCCCGATTTCTTTCTGGGAAGCCGTCATGTCCTTCATTTCATACCGCAGTGTAAACAAAATAAGCGGATGGCTTGCTTCAAGAAGACTGCGGTTTTCAAATTCAGCTTTTATACAGTTGTGACGCATGCGGTCAAATGTACGAAACAGCCATTCAAGATCATTTCGGTTATATTCCATAACCTTCTCCTTTTAATTTTCCGGCAAACTATTTGCCGGCAAACTATATTATAATAAGCATGGATGAGTAAGTCAATGGCTAGATTGTAATTTAAATTAATATCGGAATGGAGATTGCAAATGCCAACCTGCTCACTTGGGCCAGTTGCTTCTCGGCACATTCAAATAAATCTCCTCCTTGCGGTGAAACCCATCCCGGATAATGATATCCATATTATCCCGGTCAATGGGAATGGGAGTAATGATCTCGGCGGGAATCGAATATTTACCGTTGAAAATGGGGGCATAATTGGTTTTGATCTCTTTACCGGCGGCCAAAGCCAGGGCCATATCCGCCGCACGGTATGCCAATTGCCGGATGGGTTTGTAAACGGTCATTAATTGGGTTCCTTCCACGATCCGCTGGCAGCCGGAAAGGTCGGCGTCATGGCCCACCACCATCACTTTCCCGGCCAGACGCCATTCGGCCAAGGCCTCAATGACCGCGCTGGCCAGACCGTCATTCGCGGCAATTACGGCGTCAAATTGCTGATTATTAGTCAAAAGCCCTTGGATGTATTGATAAGCGTATTGCGGACGCCAGTTGTCAGCCCAGGTTTCAAAGGCCACTTCAATCCGTTGGTCTTGGATATAAGGGTCCAGAATCCGTTTATAACCCTCGTTAAACAGTGATGAATTATGGTCATTGGGCGCGCCGTTAATGATCACATATTTGCCGGACGGGACTTTATTGGCCAGAAATTCGGCCATGAACTGGCCCACCTTGATGTTATCAAAGGAGATATACAGGTCAAGAACGGCGTTCCGGACTAAACGATCATAAGAAATCACCTTCACGCCGGCCTTTTTGGCCAGTTGGACCGCTGCCGCCGCTCGGTTCAAATCGTTGGGAACAATCACCAGGACATTGATCTTTTTACTCAAGAGATAGGCCACTTGCCGGGTTTGTTCGGCGGAATTGTTATTGGCGTTTTGGACGATAAGTTCAGCGCCCGATTGTCGGAGTCGCTCGGCAAAAAAATCCCGATCCCGGCGCCAACGTTCTTCCTGAAGCGTGGCCATGGCCAGTCCGATCTTGATGGGTTTGTTATTAGGGTTTCGTGATTCAACGGTTTGCGGCCGGACAACCCAGATAACGCCGTAAACCAGCACCATCAACGCCATCGTAAGCCAAAATTTTCCACTTGGCATTTGCCGGATCACCGTCCTTGTTTCGATAATTGTTCTTCACGGAATTCCGTGGGGGTCATGCCGAAATGTTTCCGGAAAATCCGGCTGAAGTAATTGGGATCGTTATAACCTACAGCAAAACAGCATTCTTTAACAGATAATCCTTGGGCCAGCAAGCCACCGGCTTTCTCCAGGCGGCGGTTGGTCACATAATCAATATAATTCATGCCCAATTCATCCCGGAACAAACGGCTGAAATAAAACGGACTGGTGTTCACCAGGCGGGCCAGTTCCTCCAAGCTTAAATGCTCCTGGAACCGCTGATCGATAATGGATTTGGCCTGGCGGATGATGGACTTAACCTGCGTATCCCGGCCTTCTTTCACCATTTCGGCAAGGTGAATAACGCGTTTGGTGACTTCGTTGAACAGGCCGGCCAAATCATTGTTTTCAACGAAGATGGCCATGGTTTTTTGGAAACCTGGAAAACAAGAGTTGGCGTTGTGGGAACGTTCCCGGGCCATCCGGTAAGCGGTAACCCAAAACTCCAATAAATAGAAGAGTAAACGGTCGCGTTCCATGTCTTTCATGGATGAGTATTTGGGGAAAACACATTCAAGTAAAGCGGCCACTTTTTTCACATTGCCAAACTTAATCCCTTCATAAATTTCTTGAAATTCACGATCAATGGCGGTTTCCCAATCCGATTCCGGCTCTACCGGCAAGTCGCGGTAATGATTGACCGGAACCGGGGAGGGGTGTTCCAAAGCCAGAAGCGCTTCCTGATAAGAACACCGGAGTTCAAGGCCGATTAAGTAAATATTCCCGGTACCGATCCGGATTTGAACCGGGCTTGATTTGTTTTGAAAATGAGTCACGATCTTTTGCGGATAATATTCTTGCGGTTGAGGCGCCATCTCCTGGTTTTGAGCCAGAGGCACCAAAACCAGGAGTGGACCGGTTTTAACCGGGCCGATGAGACATGGAAAGAGGTGGTGGATCTCTTCGGCCAGGCCGGCCATTTTCTGCCGGAAGATGTACTCATATTCAATTTTGTTCTTATATTTGACAGCGGGGTCGTCCGGACAGGAAACCGCCATAAAAAAACCGCCATCAAAAGTAATTCCCAGCAATTCCTGGTATTCGCGCAATCTTGATTCATCCATTACGCCGTTCATCAAGTTGTGCATAAACTCATTGGCAATGGCCGGTAGCATTTTTTGATACTTTTCCCGCAAGATCAACTCATCCTGGCGGACTGTTTTGCTCTCCGCCAATTGCCGCCGCGCGCTGGAGACAGTTTCCAGAATCCCGGGTTTACTGATGGGTTTCAAAAGGTAATCGGAAACCTCCAACCGGATGGCCTCCCGGGCATAGGTGAAATTTTCATAAGCCGATAAAATGATCAAAATCACCTGGGAATCCCGGCGGCGAATTTCGGCCAGCGCTTCCAACCCGTTAATTCCGGGCATTTTAATATCCATGATCACCAGTTCGGGCCGGAAAATCTCCGCCTTTTCAATGGCTTCCCGCCCGGTTCGGGCCGTTTCCACCTCCAGATCCGTTTCCTTACTCAAGATCTGCCGAATGGAGTCCAGCACAATGGGTTCATCATCAGCAATCAATATTTTCATGAAACCTCCTCGGTTGGAGTATCGCGATACATCACACCCTACCTCACCGGTAACGCCAACCGCACCGTGGTTCCCTGTCCGGGGGCGCTGGCGATGGCCAGCAGGTTTTCTTTGCGGAAGAATAATTGCAAACGGTCGCGTACGTTTTGTAGGCCGAGGCCGGTGGTGTGGCAGGCGGCCGGTTTATCGGTGAGCAGTTTGGCTAAAGTCCCGGCATCGATACCGCGGCCGTTATCGGACACTTTGATGATCGTCTCATGGCCCTCCCGGACAGCGATTACTTTAATGATCCCACCCTTTTCCAGATCTTCAACGCCGTGAATCAAAGCGTTTTCCACAATGGGTTGCAAGGTTAACAGGGGAATTTGAAAACCGGCCACCGCTGGATCGATGTCGATGATGAATTGAAAACGCTCATTGCCGTAGCGGGTTTTTAAGATAAAAAAGTAAGTCTCCAGGTGGTTGGCCTCGTCTTGAATGGTCACCGGTTGGTCCAATTTTTGCAAATTATATCGCAACAAAGTGGAGACTTTTTCGACAAAATCAGCGGTCTTATCGGCGTTTTCCATAATCGCCAACTGCACCCCGGCGTTCAGCATATTAAATAAAAAGTGCGGGTTGATTTGGGATTGTAAAGCCAGCAATTCAGCTTCCCGTAAAATGTTTTTCATGGATAAATTCTGCAATTCCTGTTCCTGAAGCCGGATCTCCAAATCAGTCCGGGATTTGATTTCAGTAATCAATTTTCCGATATCGGCGGCCATTTCGTTAAATGCTTTGGTAACCACTCCGATCTCGTCGTTGGTGGAAACTTTCAGTGGAGCGATGGCGAAATTTCCTTTGGAAATGGTTTTGGCGGCTTCCGCCAGTTTTTGGACCGGGCGGGTAATACTCAAGCTGGTCCAAATACTGATCCCGATACTGAATAAAATGGCGCCTAAAACCAGGAACAAACCCAAGCGTTGAATCAGAATTAAACGGTTGGATATTAATAAATGCCGGTGGCTATTTTCCTCCAGTTGGTTGGTGATTAGGCGGTCGATTGCCCATTGAATATTGGCGCCGTAACGAACAACCTCCAAAAAAGCTTGATTGTAAGCGGAGCCGTCTCGAGCCCGTTTGGCTTGTTCGGCCCGATCCGCTTCCGTTAAGAAGGAGCGGGTCATATTCCGAATATTTTCTAAAAGCAAGTAGTTTTCGGGAGTTTCGCCCACAACGGCCAAATTGGCGTATTCGGAATCGATGGACTGGCTATACCGGTAGTACTCTCGCAACATATCAAAATTACGCGAGATCAGGTATTTTTCCAAGTAAGTCATAGCGTTATCGATGTTGGCGCTAAAATGCTTTAATTGAATATTGTTGGTGAGCAGCTCGTTTATCCGTCGTATCAGATATTGTTCGCTATAATACGAGAAAAAACTGACCAGGGTAAAAATGCCGATCATGGCCATGAACGGAAAAAGCAATTGAAAACGGATTGACTGTGGCGATGAAGAATTATTATTGTTATTCAATGGATTTCAGCTCCCACAAGTTGAATTGCCGGCCAATCTTATCGACATTTTGGGCATTGACCAAGATAAGCTGCGGATAATAAGTTTCTTGAATTGCTTTCCCTTGTTTTAGACGGATCAGAGCCAACATAGCCTGGGCGCCCAGCTCACGGGGGTCATCCGCCAATACCCCCCGGATTACACCCCGCTTGATATAAGGAACAATTTCAGAAGTCAATCCGGCTCCAAAAATGGTAACTTGGGTTACCCGGTTTAAATCCACCACAACCTTGGCCACTCCCAAAGTATCACTGACATCGGAACAGACAATGGCCCCGATCTCCGGGTAATTCTTTAACAGGCTTTGGGTCTGCTCCTCGGCGCTGATACTTTCGCCTTTGGAATTAAGGATTAATCGTATCTTAATATTGGGAGCCGGTTGAATAGCGGTTTGAATCCCTTGTAAATACCGGTTGTAACTGGCCGTTGAAAAATTGGAATTGACCAAAACCGCTACTTGACACATCCCATTCACCGATCGTGCTAAAGCTTGACCAGTTTGCACTCCTAAATCATAGGTATTGATCCCCACAAACGAAATCTTTTTATCGCTTTCAATATCCGTGGCCATAATAACCAGGGGGATTTGTTTTGCTGTTGCTTCGTGGAACAAAGAATGAAAGGTAGGTTCATTGGGAACCGCAATCAAGATACCATCAACACTGGATAAAATCGCCATTTCCAAAAATCGTTCCAGTTCTTTTAAGTTAAGAAACCGGGTTCCATAGTATTCCAGGGCGGCATTCTCCAATTCGGCCACATTACAGGCCCCGGTATGAACCTGTTTCCAATATAGTTCCTCAGTGGTCCGGCCGATCATTACAAAATGATACCGAAAATCGTTGAGTCCGGTAATGTTAGGCCTCAAACTTCTATCATTCCAGAGCGCGTTGGTAAGTCTGGATATAAAAACAGCGGCAACGATAAAAACAATGACCAAAACCATAATCGCCCAATTGTTTTTCATGATAGCCTCTTTTACGTTGAAGTTTAAAAGTTAATGGGTAAAGGTTCAAATAAATTGGAGGTTTCATCTGCTTTAATTATTTGCCAACTTTCGACTTTTACATATAACTTTAAACTATCTCTTGATTGTTACTTTCCATACGATTCAATAAAATCCTGCTCATTGATTACGGATTCAACGGATTGAGTGGATATATGGATTATCTTTGATAAAGGTTTGTGTTTCCGGCCTTCAAGTGGTATAATATTACGGTAATTTATCCCAATGTTGTTAAAAATCCCGGAAAAGTCCATGTGGGCAGCTTTTTAGGTTTGAAATCGGCAGTGCTTTTTTTCAGGCGTTTCCATTCCTTTTTAAAAGAAATCCCGGCGATTTTTCAGGAAATAAGGCACTTTTTAAGAAATGTTACGTTAACATTAGTGGCTGATTTTTATCATAGAAAGATTATGAGGTGGGTTCATGTTAAAATTTATCGCGGAGTTATGGGATACCAACCTGCGTGAAGTCAAACAATTGCAGCGCCGGGTGGTTGAAATTAATGCTTTGGAACCGGAAATCCAAAAACTAACCGATGACGAACTGCGCGACAAAACGGCGGAGTTTAAGGGACGGCTTGAAGATGGGGAAACTCTGGACGATTTATTGCCGGAAGCCTTTGCGGTAGTCCGGGAAGCCGCCAAACGAACTCTGGGGCAGCGCCATTTTGATGTCCAGTTAATGGGCGGCATGGTGCTTCATGAGGGGAAGATTTCCGAAATGAAGACCGGTGAAGGAAAAACGCTGGTGGCCACCCTTCCGGTTTATCTAAACGCCTTGTCCGGTCAAGGGGTCCATGTGATTACCGTCAACGATTATCTGGCCAAACGCGACAGTGAATGGATGGGCCGAATTTATCGTTTTTTGGGGATGTCGGTAGGGGTGATCCTGCACAATCTGGATTCGGAGGAACGGCGGAAGGCTTATGGCTCCGACATTACTTACGGCACCAATAACGAATTCGGATTCGATTATTTACGGGATAACATGGCCTTCTCAGTAAGCGATATGGTTCAGCGGGAGTTGAATTTCGCCATCGTTGATGAGGTCGACAGTATTTTAATTGATGAGGCGCGGACACCGCTAATCATTTCAGGCCAGGCCGAGGAGTCCAACGAATTATATTATAAATTCGCCCGGGTTGTTCCCAAATTGCACCGGGATGAGGATTACACGGTGGATGAAAAAGCCAGGGCGGTATCCATTACCGAGGCAGGTGTGGCCAAGGTTGAAAAGACCATCGGAGTGGAAAATCTTTATGAGGATACCAATACCGAGCTGGTGCACCATCTGACCCAGGCATTAAAGGCCAAGGAACTTATGAAGCGGGACCGGGACTATGTGGTAAAGGACGGCGAAGTAATCATCGTGGATGAATTTACCGGCCGTCTAATGTTCGGGCGCCGGTACAGCGAAGGCCTGCATCAGGCCATCGAAGCCAAGGAAGGAGTTAAAATTGAACGGGAAAGCCAAACACTGGCCACCATTACCTTCCAGAATTATTTCCGAATGTATAAAAAATTAGCCGGGATGACCGGAACCGCCGAGACCGAGGAACACGAATTCCGTAAGATTTACAATCTTCCGGTAGTGGTGATGCCTACCAATCTTGATATGGTTCGTATCGATCATCCCGATGTGATCTATAAAACCGAAACCGGTAAGTTTAACGCGGTGGTTGAGGAAATTGTCAACATTCATGAAACCGGACGGCCGATTCTGGTGGGTACCATTTCCATTGAAAAATCGGAGGAATTGAGTGCCCTTCTCAAGCGGAAAGGTGTGCCTCACAAGGTCTTGAATGCCAAGTATCATGAGAAGGAAGCCGAGATTATTGCCCAAGCCGGACGATTGGGGGCGGTAACGATAGCCACCAATATGGCCGGACGCGGTACCGATATTGTTTTAGGCGGTAATGCGGAGTTCTTGACCAAGGATACGTTGCGTTCCAGAGGAATAGACCCGGCGGAAGCGACTCCCGAAGAATATAATACAGTATTGCAAGAAATTAAACAAATTACCGATAAGGAGCATGAACAAGTCGCCGGTTTGGGCGGCTTGCATATCATCGGTACCGAACGGCACGAGAGCCGGCGGATCGACAATCAGTTACGGGGCCGTTCCGGACGCCAGGGCGATCCGGGTTCCTCCCGTTTCTTCGTGGCCATGGAAGATGATTTGATGAGGCTGTTTGGCGGCGAGATGATCTCTAGCCTAATGGCCCGGCTGGGCTGGTCCGAGGATATGCCCATTGAGCACGCCGCTATCGCTAAACGTATTGAAGCCGCCCAGCGCAAAGTGGAAGCCCGCAACTTCGATATCCGCAAACATGTTCTGGATTATGACGATGTACTCAATAAACAGCGGGAAATCATTTATGAATTAAGGAAAAAATTGTTATTCGGCGAAGACATTCATGAACAAGTCTTGAAAATGTTCGAGGACGTCATTGACAACCTCTTAAACATTTATACCAACGAAAAAGTGAATTCCGAGGAATGGGATTTAAACGGGTTGTTACAAGCCGTTTATACCAATCTGTTGCCGCCCCAGGCGCTGAGCCTGGAGGATGTGGACCGTTTGACTTATGAGCAGCTTCGTTATCTGATTCTTACCAAAACCCAGAATTATTATCAAGCCAAAGAAGAAGAGATCGGCGCCGAGTATTTGCATCAGATCGAACGGTTTGTGATGTTAAAAACTATTGATGTCGATTGGATGAGCCACCTGGAGGCCATGGATGACCTCAAAGAAGGCATCGGATTACGGGCTTATGCCCAGAACGATCCGCTAATCGCATATAAAATCGAGGCTTACCAGATGTTCAAGGAGATGCGGGACAACATTAATGAAGAGGTAGTTCGGGAGTTAACCAAGTTTCAACTGGTCTCCGAGGAAAAAGCAGTGCGCCGTCCCAAACTCCGTAATGTGGTCACCAATTTAAACGATGATGGCACATCCGCCGTCTCCCAACGGGTAACCGGTAAAAAAGTAGGCCGTAACGATCCCTGCCCCTGCGGTAGCGGCAAGAAATATAAGAAGTGTTGCGGACAGGCGGGATAATTAAAAGTGTGAATTGTGAAGTTTGAAGTGTATATTACCCAAATTAAAAGAGGTGATTGAACGTGATTGAACCCAGTGATTTGAGAAGCCGGTTGGCAAGTTCGAAAAAACGTTTATCGGAATTAAGGGAGTATCTTTGATTTAGCGGTTAAAGCGGAGCGAGTCGAAGAATTAAGCGCACTGGTGGCTGCCCCTGATTTTTGGAACGATCCCGGAGCTGCCCAGAAAGTGCTGCAGGAGTTGTCCACCCTGAAAAACCAGATCGAACAAGTGGAACGTCTGGAAAGACAGGAGGCGGATCTCTCCGGGCTGTTGGAGATGGCGGTATCCGAGGGGGAAGAAAGCCTGTTGCCGGAGATTGAAGAAGGGCTTAACTCTTTGGAAAAAGCCATTGATAATATAGAGCTTTCTACTATGCTGGGCGGTGAGTTTGATCGTTTTAACTGTTATCTGACCATTCATCCCGGAGCCGGGGGAACCGAGTCCCAGGATTGGGCGGAAATGCTGCTGCGTATGTACGTCCGCTGGGCGGAACGCCGTGGATATAAAGTGGAGTTTTTGGATTACCAGGAGGGTGATGAGGCCGGGGTGAAAAGCGTAACCCTCTATATTGCCGGTGAAAATTCCTTTGGTTATTTGCGAAGTGAAAAAGGAGTTCATCGTTTAGTCCGGATATCCCCCTTCGACGCCTCGGGACGGCGGCACACCTCGTTTACATCAGTGGATATCGTCCCGGAAATCGATGATACCATTGAGGTGGAAATCCGGCCGGAGGATTTAAAAGTAGATACCTATCGTTCCAGCGGCGCCGGCGGCCAACATGTCAATAAAACCGAGTCGGCCATCCGCATTACCCATATTCCTTCCGGTATTGTGGTGGCTTGTCAAAACGAACGTTCCCAGTTCCAGAACCGGGACCGGGCCATGCAGATGCTCCGGGCCAAATTATTTGAGTTGTACCGCCAGGAACAAGAGGCCAAAATGGCCAAGATCAAGGGTGAATATTCCGATATCTCCTGGGGAAACCAGATTCGTTCTTACGTGTTTTGCCCGTATACCATGGTCAAGGACCACCGTACCGAGACTGAAACCGGCAATGTGCAAGCGGTGATGGACGGGGATCTGGATCTGTTCATCGAGGCCTATTTGCGGTCGGATTTGAATAAGAGAGGGTAAGTCCTGAACGATTCGAAGCCTATTTATATTTCCGCAAATGTCATGTTAACATTAAAGGTAACTAGAACTGATAATTGAATTAATGGAGATAAAATGGAAAACGATAGATTCCAAGGTTTGGTTTTGGAGTACTTGGCCAACCTTACCCAGGAGATCACGGAACTAAAAAAAGAGGTAGGCCAGATAAAAGCATCCGTAATTGGGATTGAAAATGATCATGGCGGAAAGTTAGGCGTTCTCTTTGATGCGCGGGATGTTCAAATTGATGTAAATGAACGGATTTGTGACACCTTGATCCGGTTTGAAGATGATATTGAGCGTCTTAACTTGAAAGTAAACTCATCGGAGGCCTTATTAAAGTTTGATGGGCAAATTGGCGGATTAACGATTAAGAATCAACAATAATATCATAATCTTATCAATGATAATCTTTCCTAACCTGGTTAAAATAGTAATCAGGTTTTTTTGTTTTTTCATCGATCTGTGATTTTGATTTCAAAATACCTTAAAACACAAAGATGGTAAAGCCCGAAATGGAGATGTGCGGAGGTTTTTAATGAATCAGCGCGAACAGAGTTACCGCAGGATATTATTGATATTGGGCATATTCTTTGGATTCTCCATAATATTGGCGGTCCGTCTGTGCCGGATTCAAATCTGGGATCACCGGCTTATGTCGGAATCCGCCAACAGGCAGCGCCATAATGTTCTGCTCAGCAACCAATTACGAGGGGTGTTTTTCGATCGACACGGGCAACTATTGCGAAGCATCGAAGATCATTGGTACCTGGTGATTGAGAGAAACGCGTTAAATCCCCAGGATATAGCTAAAATAGACATTATTTTGGATGCTGGATGGTTCGATGATTTTAACAAACAGCTAGGTATACCGTTTTGGATCTACCCGAAACCATTGGAAGATTTTCAAAAGAAATTACTGGCTCAATTCAACATCGAGGGGCTAAAAATGATTGCCAATATCAACCGTGATGATTACAATCAGCCGCTGGCCTGGCATTTGTTGGGTCTGGTCAACCGGGGGCAGGGATTCTCCGGATTGGAATACCTTTATAATTCCATTCTTTATCAGCGGGACACCAAAGCGGCGGTCTTCACCATTAATGACGGATGGCGTCACGTGATTCCCGGTTTGGGTTTGCGGACCCAAAACACCCGGAATAAAACCGCGGTTTTATTGACCTTGGACCACCGGATTCAACAGATCGTGGAAACGGTTATGGATCAACAGCGTATGAAAGGAGCAGTGGTCATCCTGGATGCCGGTAGCGGCGATATTTTGGCCATGGCCAGTCGGCCGTTGGTGGACTTGAATAATCTGGCCGCCAGTATTACAGACGCCGATACCCCGTTTTTAAACCGGGCAATCTCCGCTTATCATCCCGGTTCAATTTTTAAACTGGTGATTCTGGCCGCCGGTTTGGACAGCGGACAGCTGAACTCCGGTGATATATTGAACGATCCGGGTTATTACGAAGCAGGTGGGAAAAAGTGGTACTGTACCAGTTCCGGTGGAACAGGCCATGGTTGTTTAACACTCACTGAAGCCTTGGCGTTTTCTTGTAATCCAGTTTTTATAGAGATGATGGTCAAGTTGAGACCGGCATTGGTTTTGGAATATGCCGACAAATTTGGCTTGGGGCAGCCTTGTAACATCGGGTTACGGGATGAGAGCTGGGGAGAAATCTCTTCGGAATTGGATCTAACCCTTGGGGAACAGGCGAATATCGCTTTAGGGGAAGGCAATATATATACCACCCCATTACAGATCGTCTCTTTAATTCAAACCATCGCCAATAATGGAGTCCGCAGCATACCTCGCCTGGTGGCCGGTTATATCAATCAAGCGGGAGACATTCAGTATTTGCCCGCTAACCCGGGCACCCGGGTTATCAGTCCGGACACCGCCCGGAAAATTCAAACGATGATGGCCGCTGTAGTTACAATTGGCACTGGCTCCGAAGCCGGTATATCCGGAACCGGCGTAGCCGGTAAAACCGGTACCGCCCAATCCGGGAACGAAGCTGATTCACCCCAACACGCCTGGTTCACCGGATTTACCCCCCTGGATCATCCCCGGTACGTGGCGGTTGTGTTTTGTGAACAAGGAATTTCCGGCGGTAGAACCGCCGCCCCAATTTTCAAGGAAATAATGGAAAAGGTTATTCAATGACAATCGAAGTTATAAGTCGAAAGGACATTCGGCATCAATTGAGCCGTTGCTTCTCTTTTTCCAACTGAATATTGACTTGGCGGTAAAGAACCGGGTGTTTTTCCGGACTATAAACTTTTAAGGCTTCATCGAAAGCCCGGACGGCTTTGGTGGCATTCTCGGATTTGTTTTGTATACCCGCCCAAAAACTATAGGTTAATCCCAGATTAAATTGGACTTGGGCGTAATCTTCGGGATAGTCCGTGAAAGTGAAAATGGTTAAAGCGGCTTCATAAGCGCCAATGGTATTAACAATTCGGTCCGCCACATACTTTAGATAAACACTCTGATTTTGGAAATCGATGGCTTTTACGGTTTTGGCCATCATATCCAGAGTTATCCCGATGTCATTCATGATGCTGGCAAAATGATATGGAAATTGTTCGAAGGTATAGTAGTTCAAAGCAGTTTCGAAGGCGTTGCGGGCTTTTGACAAATCCAGGTCGGTCCCTTCCATCCGGTAAATGTTCAAATAGCAGTGGCCGAGAGTAATCTTAATTTCAGCATATTTTTGGGGATAATTCTCGAATGTAAAAACTTTGACAGCCGATTCCAAAGCCTGGGCAGCGGAAGAAAAATGATTTTTCGGATTCAGTTCGGCTATCTCCAGGAACGTATAGCCTAATTCTTGGTTAATGGCCGCATTGTCCAGAGGATATTTGTCCAATGGACAATATTTTAAAGCATTTTGGAAATGATTGATAGCTTTGGCGAGATTGCCTTCTTTATTTTGAACCTTGGCGAATTCCCGGCAAGTCCCGCCGATTTTTACAAGTGTTTTAAAATGTTCAAGCGGAAAGAGATCCGGTGTATAAACTTTCAAGATGGTTTCATAGGTCTCAATGGCGCGGTTGAGATTGACCGGATCATCTTCAAGCCCAGCCAAAAATGCATATAAATCGCCAAGTCCGGTTTGATACTGCGCGTAATCGAACGGTTCGGAATTCACATCGGTCAGTTCCAGCAATTCCTTAAAAGATTGGAGCGCGTCCTGCAAAGGCTCCTTTTGGCGGCTCAATTTGGCTATATCCAGAGAAATATTCGCCAATTTGTAACGGTTTTGCCGGTAAGCGGAGGAGCCTTTGTTGGAACCGGAGATTCGGACGGCTTCCCCAAGGGCTGTCTGGGCCAGTTCCATATTTTGAATTCGCTCCGAATCGGAAAGTGATTCCTTCTCCACTTTGGACATCCGGTAGTAGGCATCGCCCAGGTTGGCTTGGGTGATGGCATATTGGAGCGGGTGTTCGCGCTCGTTATAAATATGAATGGCTTTGGTAAAAGAATGGACTGCTTTGGGGAGATAAAAGTCCGGCTCATGATTGCGGGCCGTATCCAGATAAATCATTCCCAAGTCCAGGTGGGTTGCGGCTAAGATTTGGGATAAAGAAGGGAGATCGGAAATTTGCAGGATGGATTCCAAATACTGGCGGGTTTTACTTAAATATTCCTCTTTTCGGTTTCGAATCCGGCCGTATAATTGGCAGGCGCACCCCAGGTTATAAAGGATTAAGGCGTAGCCTAGCGGATATTTGATTTGCGAGGTTAAAACCTCCAGGACGATTTTGCTGATTTTGACGGCTTCGTTTAAATGGTCTTCCAGGCCGGATTCAGCGGCCATATCGATATATATACCCGCCAATTGATTTAAAATATGGGTATGTTCAACCGGATAACGATTCACCGGGTGTTGCCGCAGAGCTTCCCGATACGCCGCCAATGCCAGGTCGCGAAGCTCTTTTTGGCCGCGAAGATCAGCTAAAGCATTCAATGCATAACCGGTATTATATTGAATTACACTGTAGACGAATGGGTGTGCTTCTGGGGAGACCAGTCCATCGTTAAATATTTTTAAAGCGGCTTGACCGGAGTTCGCCACTTGCTCAAAGTTTCGCTCCGCATCTTGGAATAGCGCCAAAGCGTTGCCGGTGCTGCCTGAATTTTGGATGATCCGCGAATAATCAAGCGGGTTTTGATTGGGGTTGTACAATTTTACAGTTTTTTCCAGCAGCTTTTGAGCGGTTTGGAAAGCATTGACGGCTTGGCCAAGCAAATTAACTTTATTAGTGTTGGTATATTCCGCTAGTATTTGATAACATGCGCCAAGTTCATTTTGAATGATAGCTGATTCCAAGGTTCGGTTTTTATCATTATAAAAGGGTACAGCAGCTTGGAGGGCCTCAATGGCTTTGGTAAAATTGGTCTCGGGATTTTTTAACACGGCGAGCTTCCCATAACAGACACCCTGAAGATATTTAAGATAAGCTTGAAGCTCCGCCGGACTTCGTTCAGGCGTCCGGCTTTGAATATCCTCGTACACGGCCAGGGCTTCTTCCCATTGATTACCGGCCTTGAGCTGCTCCCCCCGCCCAAAATCATCCGTCAGGGTTTCAGGGATGACCCGTGGCTTAAAACACTCGGAGTTTTCAGGATTCATCATCCAAAAGAACTTAAACCCCATGGTTATTCATCCTCTCACAGAAGCCGAACGATTATCTCCACTTTTTAGGGTTCGGTATTTAAAGGATGAATCTTAACGGTTTCAATAAAAAAACTTCCTAAAATTTTCACCGTCACCATTCCACCTCCCGGATAGCAAAACTTACCAAACAGGGAGACTAGCACAGGAAATGCCATTTTCACATAGGTTATAGTGTTAAAGCACCAATCCTATGGAGGTGGCGCTGTATGCTAATCCCCATACTGGGGCCGGCGTTTCAATTGTTTGTGGCCGGTTTTTTTTATCTCTTCGGTTATATATCCAACAATAATATTTTTCCCCTGCCGTTAACCGAGGAAGAAGAGAGTGTTTTCCTCACCCGTCTAGAACAAGGAGATGATGATGCTCGTAATATCTTGATAGAGCGGAATTTACGCCTGGTCGCTCATATTGTAAAGAAGTTCGACAGCACCGGAGAAGACATTGATGATCTGATTTCCATTGGAACCATTGGTTTAATTAAAGGGATCGGTACTTTTAAACGGAATCGGAATACCAGACTGGCTACCTATGCCGCCCGATGCATAGAAAATGAGATTTTGATGCACCTGCGCAGTATAAAAAAGAATAAAAACGATTTATTATTGTATGATCCAATCGGATCCGATAAAGAAGGCAACGAGATTACGCTTCTGGATATTTTGGGAACCAGTCCCGAAGTGGTGGCCGAGCAAGTTGAAAATCTTCTGGAAGAAGAGAAACTGAAAGAACGGATTCTTAATTTAAGTAAACGGGAACGGAAAGTGATTGAACTCCGTTATGGCCTATTGGATGGCATTAGCAAAACTCAGCGGGAAATCTCCAAATTACTGAATATTTCCCGTTCTTACGTGTCACGGATTGAGAAAAAGGCGCTCCGTAAATTATTCAGCGATTTAATCGCCCCGAATGACGAGGCGGATAAAGGATAATTCCGATGGAATTGGAATAAATTTCTAAGAATATAAAGTAGGGAATAGGGTCATTATAATATCAGAGATTTGCAGTAGCCGAGGCGCAGATTGATAATGGCTCCGCCTTAGGGCCTAAAGGGTCATTATCAGTCGAGCAAAGATCGGTATGGGTTCTTAAATGCGTGTAATATGCGCCGCGCAGATTGCGCGAGGGATCCATATCGGTCGGAGCGCAGATTGTTATCGGTGGGCCAACTTATTGCAGCAGTCTAGCGCTGGGTGAAGTATCCTGGCAAGATTGTTGCAGTAGGGAAACCTATCGGTAGCAGTCGAGCCCAGATTGTTATTCGAGCGAAAGGGTTTATCTGCAGTCGATTGAATTCCCCGGGTATTATCCTTACGGGTTATACCTTCGGGTTTTGATTGCAGATAGATCCCATAACCCGGAAAACCGGGTTCGTTTGGATAACAGTCGGTCAAAGGTTATCGTAGTATGTGTAATCGGTGTTTGCATCCGAAAGGTTGCAGGTATCGACGTAACATGGTGCGGTAGCCGGCGGTAAGGTTACTGCAGGTCTCTTTATATTCATATTGAAAGATAATAGGAGTAATACGAAGTTAATTTTGAATAACCACTACTTTTGATTGATTTCGGCTGAATACCATGATTGCCATATATAGGTTATCAGCCTATAATTAAGTTACGGTCCCTGTCTGTACGGATTCGAGACACTGGGGACTAAAAGAGCATATATTTGACGCAGACGTCGGCGGACAGGTAGATGCTCGTCCGCGCCGGGTCCACGCCGGCAGCAACTGGCGCGGTTCCAAGGTTTTTTAATGGTTTTAGGTTTTTAGTTTCTCGTTTCATAGTTGTTCGTTTTTAGGTTTTTAGTTTCTCAAGTTTCAAGTTTCAAGTTTTTAGTTTCTCAAGTTTTAGTTTTTTGCACGAAATTTGATTGTTTTGCTTTTAACCACCCTTAATGGGCGGTTATTTTTTTTATGTACACAAAACAATCCAACTTCTTCGATTAAATTTCGGTTAAAAAAAGGATTTCCATATAAAATTAGCGAAATAATTCTGGACACCCAAGATCTTGGGTAATATAATATTAAAGGATACCATATCTAGTCCGTCGAACTCCGTGACCAAAAGTTGATATATCTGGAACCGGGGCGCGTGTTAAGGCGCGAATGGTCATAAATGATGAATTTGGGTGCACACCGGCGCTATAACATCACTTCCTTGATTCGAATTTACTCGGCATTCTGATAAAACCCAAATAACACTTACAAATTACCAATTTCATTCAATTCATATAAACCATGTTTAAAGGAGGTTTCAAGCGTGCATTGTCCATTTTGTGGCCATCCTGACAGCAAGGTCATTGATTCACGCGCTTCTGACGAAATGAACGCCATTCGGCGGCGGCGTGAATGTCTGATTTGCCAGAAACGTTTCACGACTTATGAACGGATCGAAGAAACTCCGTTAATCGTGATTAAGAAAGACGGGCGGCGCGAACCCTTTGAACGCCAGAAAGTTATTGGCGGCCTGCTGAAGGCTTGCGAGAAGCGGCCGGTGGCTTACGCGGTATTGGAACGGCTGGCGGATACGGTGGAACGGGAATTGCGCAACCGGATGGATCAGGAAATCAAAAGCACTGCCATTGGAGAATTAGTTATGGAAGGCCTCAAAGAGATCGACGATGTGGCTTATGTGCGTTTTGCTTCCGTTTACCGGCAATTTAAAGATTTGGCGATATTTATGGAAGAGCTTCAAGGCCTCTTGGGGCAAAGAAAAAAGACTACGGAGGAATAGTAATCATGGCCAAGAATTCAGTCGAGATCGGGGAAACCGCCCAACCGGAGAATTCAAATCTGGTGAATCTAATCAGCCGCAATGCGGACAAAATTTTCCGTTCGATTCGCAAACGGGATGGTCGAATTATGGAATTCAAACGAGAAAAGATCGTGTCCGCTGTATTTAAGGCTGCAAAAGCGGTGGGTGGCGAAGACCGGCAACTGGCTGAGGAATTGGGCGAGATCGTGGTTCAATATCTATACAAAAGGTTAGGTCCGGGAATTCCAACGGTGGAAGAGGTTCAGGATGCGGTTGAAAAAGTATTGATTGAGACCGGCCACGCCAAAACCGCCAAAGCGTACATATTATACCGGGATCGTCGGACCAGACTCCGCGACTCGAAATCGGAACTGATGGATATCGTCCAGGACATCCTGGTGGAGACTAGCCGTGAAAACGCCAATGTCAGTAATTCACCCTCGGCCAAAATGTTACAGATCGCCTCGGCGGCCAGCAAAAAATATTATTTAACCCGGATGATTCCCGATGAAATGTCCCAGGCTCATCTTGACGGGGATATTCATATTCATGATCTGGATTTTTACGGGAAGACCCTGACTTGTGTTCAGATTCCGTTAGGCCGGTTATTGGCCAACGGTTTTAATAACGGGCATGGATTTATCCGGCCCCCCAAACGTCCGGCTTCAGCCACGGCTTTGGCGGCAATCATTCTCCAGAGTTCCCAGAACGATATGCATGGCGGCCAATCATTCGCCGCCTTTGACCGGGATATGGCCCCTTATGTTGCCGGAGTCGATGAAGATGAAGTATACCAAGCCATGGAGGCATTAATATATAATTTGAATTCCATGCATAGCCGGGCCGGAGCCCAAGTGCCCTTTTCCAGCTTGAATTTAGGTTGTGAAACATCACCGGAGGGGCGGCTGGTGACCAGTTGTCTATTGCGTGCTTACGAAAAAGGTTTGGGGAGGGGCGAAACTCCTATCTTTCCGAATATCATCTTTCGCTTAAAAAAAGGCATCAATTTTGAACCCCAAGATCCCAATTACGATCTATTCAAACTGGCCATGCGGGTTTCAGCCAACCGGCTCAACCCAACCTTCGCATTCATGGATGCCACTTTTAACTCTATGTACGGCGATCAGGTGGCTTATATGGGATGCCGGACCCGGGTTATTGGTAATCGCCACGGCCTTGAGACCACCGATGGCCGGGGGAATTTATCGTTTACCACGATAAATCTGCCCCGGATTGCCATCAAGGCCGGCGGTGATCTGGAGATTTTCTTTACGGAATTGGAACGGGTCCTTACCTTGGCGGCGCGGCAATTATATCACCGCTACCGGATCCAATCCCGGCTCAAGGTCAAAGATATGCCTTTCCTCATGGGACAAGGATTATATCTGGACTCAGAAAAGCTTAAGCAGGACGATACCATTGCTTCGGTCATCAAACACGGGACGTTGTCCATCGGTTTTATCGGGCTGGCGGAAACTTTGCTGGTTTTGACCGGAAAACATCACGGGCAGGACCCGCAAGCGCAACGTTTGGGACTGGAAATCGTGAATTTTATGCGTAAGAGCGTGGATAGTTTCGCGGAAGAATATGATCTGAATTATACTTTACTGGCTACACCGGCTGAAGGGCTTTCCGGCCGTTTTATCGGTTTGGACCGGCGCCGTTTCGGAGTCATCACCAGGGTCACCGATAAAGAATATTATACTAATAGTTTTCAT
The DNA here is from genome assembly GCA_023436305.1 of Bacillota bacterium. GTDB lineage: Bacteria > Bacillota > UBA4882 > UBA8346 > UBA8346 > JAEZJQ01. The sequence goes on along the minus strand of JAEZJQ010000110.1, from coordinate 8,000 downwards.
GTGCCGGTTAACTTTGAAATCAGTTCTTTTGATAAAATCGTCATTGAAGGGCCTTATCATAGCTTGACCAATGCCGGCCATATCAGTTATGTGGAACTTACTTCACCGCCAATTAATAATTTGGAAGCTTATGAACAGCTCATACGGCATATGGCCGCCACCAATATGGGATATGCCGGAATTAACTTCCCGGTGGACGAATGTCTCGGCTGTTATTTCCGGGGGATCATCCCGGAGGAATGCCCGACTTGCGGCTCCACCAATATCCGGCGCATCCGCAGGATTACCGGTTATCTGTCAACCGTTGACCGTTTTAATGACGCCAAACAGGCGGAATTAAGGGGACGGGTGGGACATTATATTTGAAGTTTGAAGCTTGAAGTGAGAAGTGTGAAGTTGGAAGTGTGAAATATCAAGCGTGTTCGAACTTCCTTAATTATTAATTAATGAGAGCTAAAGTGGAAAATAAAGTGGTTGTATTTGAAAATAGTGACATGTTAGCCACCGTGAGGATTTCCGGGGTGGTGAATGAGAGCGTGGTGGATGGGCCGGGGATTCGGACGGTGGTGTTTTTCCAAGGTTGCTGTCATGAATGCTCCGGTTGCCATAATCCGGAGACTTGGGACGTAAAGGGCGGGGTGGAGGTTGTTGTTTCGGATTTAATCCCCCAGCTGAAATTGAACCCATTATTGGCCGGAGTGACTTTTAGCGGCGGCGAGCCGTTTCTGCAAGCGGGTCCGGCGGCGGCGCTCGGGAGAATCATCAAGACAATGGGGCTAACTCTTTGGATATATACTGGGTTTGTTTGGGAAAATCTGCTTAATTCGCCAGACCGTCAATTTAAAGAGTTGCTAGATATTGCCGATGTATTGATTGACGGTCCTTTTGTGGAAAATTTACATGACGGTAACTTGGTTTTTAAAGGATCAAGCAATCAGCGGATCGTTGATGCGCAAGCCAGTTTAGAGACGGGGTTGGTAATAGAGTGGTCACTGCCGGGGATATGATTCCATGAGTTGGTACAGGGAAACCAAAGGCGATCAAGTGTTTTACCGCTGTCGTGAATTCAATGATTCCGGCGTCATTCAGGCCTTTTCAGCAAAAACGGACGGGAATATGGCACTGCATACCGGAGATGATCCAGAAAATGTTATACAACGGCGCCAGGCATTCCTTGAGGCGCTGGATTTACCTTTAAATAACCTGGTGGCCGGGGTTCAGACCCATAGCGTGAATGTGCGGACAATCACCCGGCAATCAGCGGGCGCCGGGGCCAGGAACTTGGCCACCGCATTACCCGATACCGACGCTTTCATCACCCGGGAATCCGGCGTTATTCTAGCAATATTCACGGCGGATTGCCTTCCGGTGTTTATCTATGATCCGGTTACGTCAGCCATTGGTTTGGCTCATGCCGGCTGGCGCGGCACCCTGAAAGGGATTGCCGCGAAAACATTAGAAGAGATGGTGGCCGTGTTTCATACTGATCCCGCCCAATGCTGGGTGGCTATCGGGCCGGCCATCGGAACCGAATGTTTTACGGTGGCGGAAGATGTGGCTCAACAATTTTCCGCCGTCTTCCCGGAAACGGTTTCTTCGAACAGTGCGAACCACCGGGTGGATTTAAGCGAATTCAACCGCAGGCTGCTTCGGCTTTTAGGTGTTCCCGGGGAACAAATCATTGGTTCCGGATTATGCACCAGTTGTTTACGAGATGATTTTTATTCTTACCGGGCTGGGAATCAAACCACCGGTCGAATGATGGGCATCATTTCTTTACGGGATAAAAAAATTTCAAAGTAGCCCTACCCGGAGATACCGTCGGGCAAATGAAATCCCCTTCATACCATATACCAGACACGATTAATGGAGGTTATGGGACAACGAGCCAGCCGACCGTGGAATTTAAAAGAATCATTCGAATATTCGGCACGATTTTACTGGTCATTGTATTGATTGAGGTAAGTATCTTTCTGCTTCGCGACATAAATACCAAAACGGTGGTTGCGAAATGGGGCCGGATTGAAAAAGGATACTGGGCCGAAGCTTTATTTTTACGGGAAGAAACCTTATTAAGAGCCCCGTTGGACGGGGAGTTGGTTATTGAAGTCGATTCAGGAACCAGAGTGCCGCGGGGAGAGTTATTATCTTATATAAACGCCGAAATGCAATCGGTAAACACATCCGAACTCAATCTCCAGTCCCGAATGGAATTGGAGTCCCTAATTCGGGATGAACAAGCTTTCCGGATGGATCTGGGACGGATTAAATCCGAGATCAAAGAACTAACGCAGCAATCCAAACGAGCCTCCCGAAAATCAAAAAACGCCACTGCTGTTTTGGAGTCCCTGAGGAGAGAGAAGGCAAGAATAACGGAGCTTCAAAAAGAAAACCATACCAAACTGGTGGAACTGCGGCATAAAATTCACGATCAGTTAGAGCAACAATCTTTAATCATGGCCACTGAGCCCGGTTATTTATTCTATGAATATGATGGGTGGGAGGAAGAATGGAATCCCGGGAGCTTTGGGGCTATCAATGAAGAGGATATCAACCGCGATTTTAAATTAAAAAAACCGGGCAATAAGGTTCAAAATGGCGAAGTAATCGGTAAAATAATTAATCCTTTTCGGCAAGTCATCATGATAATCGCGGATGTAAGTAAAACGGGATTGCCGGAGCCGGGAACGGATTGGTGGATGACTATCGGCAATAGTTTGCGGCCGTTGAAAGTGTTGGAAATCAATCAATTTTCCGGGAACAAAGCCATATTGGCCTTGGAGGACATAAGTTTACCGTTTGCTTATTTACCCAACCGGCGTTCCAAAATATTTGTAATTTATCGTAAGACCAGTGGAATTATGATTCCGCGGCGGGCTATTGTCATAAAAGATTATCTGACTCAAGTCAAAGTGCTGAAAGGAGATGGCTTTGAATTAAAAAATGTGCGGATCGTGGAGACCGACGATCACAATGCCATTATTGAAGGGTTGGAATTTGGGGCGACCATAATATCACGATAGGGGGCCTGTATCTACTTGAAGAAAATCTTTGTGCTTGACACCAGTGTCTTGGTTCATGACCCTCAGGCCTTAAATGCTTTTCAGGATAATGATATTATCATTCCGATAGCGGTTATTGAAGAAATTGACGGGCATAAAAAACGGCAGGATGAAGTAGGCCGTAATGCCCGATGGGTATCCGCCTTTTTAGACCGGTTGCGGGCGGTGGGCCATCTTGATTCCGGAGTAAGTTTGGGAGAATCCCGCGGTATGTTACGGGTGGAGTTGAACCATCAGGAGATTGATAAGCTACCCCCCACTTTGGATCGGAATAAGATTGATAACCGGATTATTGCGGTAGCGCTGGCCTTGAAACTGAACGACAATTTGCCGGTGGTGCTGGTCACCAAGGATATTAATATGCGGGTCAAGGCCGATGCTTTGGGAATCGCAGCCGAAGATTATGAAACCGATAAGATTGAGATCGAGGAAGTATATACCGGTACCCGGACCATAAAAGTCGAACCGGATGTGATTGATCGTTTTTATGCAAGTGGTGAGGCCGTCATTAAAGACATGGAACTCTATCCCAATCAAATGATCATCATGGAAGATTCCTTCGGTTCTTCCAAGTCGGCTTTGGCCAGACACGTTTCCGGTGGAAGGCTGATTCCAATGCGGTATTCCAATCAGGATCCGTTTGGATTGAAACCGCGAAATAAAGAACAACGTTTTGCCTTAGAACTGCTCCTGGATGAAGAGATCCGTCTGGTGACCCTTATCGGGAGGGCGGGAACCGGTAAAACATTATTGGCCCTGGCCGCCGGGCTTCAAAAAGTAGTAGAGGAATCAAAGTACCGCCGTTTGTCAGTTTCACGGCCGGTAATCCCTCTGGGAAACGATTTGGGTTATTTGCCGGGGAATATTGACGAAAAACTGCGCCCATGGATGCAACCCATCTATGATAATCTGGAGTTTCTGTTTAGCAACCGGGACCGGAACGAGAAAATCGACCAATTGGTAAACAGCATGCAAGATCTAAATGTTTTGGAATTGGAGGCGTTGACCTATATCAGGGGACGGAGTATCCCCAGCCAGTTTTTATTAATCGACGAAGCCCAGAATCTTTCACCCCATGAAATTCGCACCGCCATTACCCGGGTGGGTGAGGGAACCAAAATCGTATTAACCGGAGATCCTTATCAGATCGACCATCCCTATCTGGACTCCAACTCAAATGGTTTAACCTTTGTGGTGGAACGATTCAAGAAGGAACGGCTGGCCGGGCATATCACCTTAGTGAAAGGCGAGCGTTCCGACTTGGCTGAATTAGGTTCACGATTATTAGAGCGATGAGTATTCATGAAAATTTACAGGCAATTCAAGCACGAATCCGGGAAAGCGCTTTAAAGACCAATCGCGATCCGGCGGATATCACGTTGATAGCCGTTACCAAATATGTTACAGTGGATCGAATCAATGAGGCGCTTCACCACGGAATTACAGATGTTGCTGAAAACAAGGTGCAGGATGGCATGCACAAATTTCCAATGCTGGAAAGGGAAGTCACCAAGCACCTGATAGGCACCTTACAAACCAACAAAGTCAAAAAGGCACTGGAAGTATTTGATTTTATCCACTCGGTGGACCGTGAGGAATTGGTTCTGGAATTGGCCAAACAAGCGGATAAGTTGGACCGGCAGATTAAATTCCTGGTTCAGGTGAATGTTTCCAAGGAAGAGTCAAAGCATGGTATTTTTGCTGATGAGCTTTTCGGACTATTGGACCGGATCAACGGTTTTCCCAATTTATTGCCGGTTGGTCTGATGACTATGGCGCCCTTCGAGGCTGGACCGGATGAAGCCCGCGCAATTTTTCGCGGTTTACGCCAGCTTTTTGAAGAGGTGACCCGCCGTTCATCCGTAAATTCAAGCGCTGAATGGCGTTATTTATCCATGGGAATGAGCGGGGATTACCCCCAAGCCGTAGAGGAAGGTGCCAATCTGCTCCGGATCGGAACGGCGCTCTTTACCGGCCAGGATTGATAGGATTAACAGAATTGACCATGATGAATCGATTTAAAAAGAATATGGATTTAAAACAGTTTAAACAAATTATTAAACCGCATGGATATTAATTTTGGTTTAAAATTCGTGATAATAACCGAACCTGGATATTATAAGTCATCACGTAAATTATTCGCGATACGCCAATAGGGTGCGTGTCGAAACGGGTTAATGCCCTACGCCAGATTCGTGAGGTGAGTTGAATTGGGTAAATGGGAGAATGAAGAGGAAGTTCCAAGGACCAGTACGGCCAATCGGGGATTATTCGAAAAGTTCTTAAATATGTTCGGGTTTGAGGCGGAGATCGTGGAAGATGATGAAATGGCCGCGCAAAGCGAGTATTACTCCAAGGACACCAAAGAACGCGGCAAGCTTTATAGCCTGGCCAACTCGAATAAAACCTTGAAAATGATTATCATCGAACCGACCGAATTTGAGGAAGTCCAGGGGATCGTAGATCATTTAAAGAATAAGCGGGCGGTGATTTTAAATTTGGAGGAGACTGATCGGACTATCGCCCGCCGGATTGCTGATTTCATCGGGGGAGCGATTTATGCCCTGGAAGGGACCATGCAGAGGGTCAGTGGTTCCATTTTTCTGTTTACTCCATCCCACATCGAAGTGGCCACCCCGCCGAAGCCCGAATTGAAGGAAAAGGAAAGGGAACGCGGCCTGAACAGCACCAATTTCCCAACATACTATAAAACCGATAAAGATATCTATAAAACGGATAAAGAACGATAATTGGCGATTCGTAACGGTTGATCATTAACTCGTAACGAAATGAATAACTTGCAACTATTTTTAACGGGAGGCTGCATCATGGATAAATTGGGGATCATCGGCGGCGGGGCAATGGGTTCAGCTCTTTTAAAAGGTGTGATTCAGGCCGGATTAGTCAAGCCTGAAGCTGTTTATATGGTCGAACCGGATCAAGAAAAACTTAAATCATTGCAGGATAGTTTCGGGATACGCTCCTTGTCGAGTCCCGCCGAATTGGCCGGTGAATGCCGGGTAATCATTCTGGCAGTAAAACCGCAAATCATGGGAGGAGTTTTGAATGAGTTAGGCCCGGCGCTTAACGATACCCATCTGATCATCTCCATTGCCGCCGGAATTTGTTTGGCCTTTTTGGAACAACATTCGGCCAAAGCCAAGTTTGTCAGGGTCATGCCCAACACCCCAGCCCGAATCGGGCGGGGAGCATCCGCTTATTGTCTTGGGGGGAACTGCCAGCCGGGTGATCGGGAGACGGTGGAAGCTATTTTTGGATGTGTGGGAGTCGTCATGGCGGCCAATGAGTCCCAAATGCATGCCATTACCGGATTAAGCGGCAGCGGTCCGGCTTACGTCTATTATTTCATCGAATCATTGATTGACGCCGGGGTTATGCTCGGATTAACCAGGGATATAGCCACCACGATGGCTGTTCAAACCGTCATCGGTTCAGCGGAACTTTTAAAAGCCGGCAACGAACACCCGGCCAAATTAAAGAATGAAGTGACTTCCCCGGGCGGCACCACCGCCGCCGGTTTATTTGAACTGGAACACGGCGCCGTTGCCGGAACGATTATGAAAGCCGTTCGGGCCGCGGCGGAACGTTCCAAGGAATTGGCGCAAAATGCGTAAAGGTTTTATTGTGTGATATTCAGAATACAGAAGTTCAGGTGATGAATTTGGATATTGAAAATCCAGATGATAAACGATTTGCGGCCCAAATCAATGAATTTGCGGGGCGCAGTTTACAAGACGCCAAGCCGATTTGGACCGATTTTTTTGATCCGGCCGAACTGCAGCAAGCGCAAGCAATTTTAAGTTGGGCCACCGGGGTTCGTTTTAACGCCATCGGCGGGTATCAAAACGCGGAACGGCGAAGGTTGGTCATATACCCGGATTACTATATCGCGCAAACCATAGAGCCGGAATTGGCTTTTTTGGCGATTCAGCCGGGCGCTCCCAGCCAGTTAAATCACCGGGATTATTTGGGAGCTATCTTGGGGTTGGGCCTCAAACGCGGGAAAATCGGCGATCTGGTTGTTTCCGGGCAGGAATGCCAGATGATTCTGGTACCGGAACTGACGGATTATATCCAGTCCAACCTGGATAAAGTCGGCAGTCAAAAAGTCACCGTCACCCCCATTGATCCCGAACAGTTAAATCCGCCCAATCTCCGGGAGAAGATTATCAAATCCACTGTGGCCTCCTTGCGGCTTGATGCCCTTGCTGCGTTGGGGTTCGGCGATTCCCGCACCAAAATGGCCCGGGAGATTAAAGCCTTACGAGTCAAAGTTAACTGGAAGCCCGTAAATAACCCCGACAGCTTACTGACTCCCGGAGACACCATCTCCATCAGGGGCCGTGGCCGGGTTCTGTTCCGAGAACAGACCGGCACCTCTAAAAAAGGCCGTCTGGGAGTGGTGCTGGTAAGGCTGTTATGAGGGTGTGGGGTGAAGTTTGAAGTGTGAAAATTGCAGATTACCTGATAAAAATATAATTACTGATTAACGATTACCGATTAATGATTTAATGATTAAACGTGATAGATTAAAGGGAAAGTGTGAAATTAAGATTTTTCACTCTTCACCCTTCAAACTTCAAACCTCAACTTGCGAAGGAGTGATCGTTGTGTTTACCCCCGTTGATTTGGAAACGATTGTGTTTCACCGGAGTTTCCGGGGTTATAACCGGGCTGAAATTCAGGATTTTATGGAGCGGATCACCCAGGATTATGAACATCTTTACCGGGAGAATATTGATCTAAAAGAGAAAATCGATGATTTGAATGGCAAGTTAAATCAATATACACTGATTGAAGAGACTTTGCGGAATGCCATGGTCATGGCCCAGGAAACCGCCGAGGAAGTGAAAAAGACTGCCCGGGATCAGGCGGAGATGATTCTAAAAGAAGCCCGGATGCAGGGAGAACAGGTGA
>JAEZJQ010000143.1 GCA_023436305.1 Bacillota bacterium | reverse complement strand
AACAACGGGCCTTAACCCTTTCCGCCATGATCGGATTGTTGAGTTGGCGGTAGTTCTTATGAATCCGGGAATAGGAATTATCGAAGAATTCACCACACTGGTGAACCCGGAACGGGATGTGGGGCCGGTCCGTATCCATGGAATCACCGCTTCGGATGTCATCCATGCCCCCCGATTTTTTGAGGTAGCGGGAAATTTAGTGGATATTCTACGGAAATCCCAAGCTCTGGCCGGGCATAACGTGCGTTTTGACATTTCGTTTCTGCAAGCCGAGTTTGCGCGAATTGGCCATGAGTTACCGGTATGTATTCTCATTGATACACTTTCCCTTGCCGGAGGCGGTTCGCTTCAGGCTTGTTGCGCCAAATACGGAGTGCAATATCATGGCCGGTTTCACAGCGCATTGGATGATGCCCGCGCAACTGTAGGCCTTCTCGAAAAAATACTGTCAATAAATCCGGATGCGTTAGCGGCTTATGAGCCTTTTGAAAGCGTTGATTTTGAAAACGTTGATTTTGAAAAAGTTCATTGGCCGGAAATTATGAAGAATCAAAATAGCCTTTTACCCCGGGATATGCTTGACAAGAATTGTCGTAACCCCCTCATTCATTTCCCGGTGAATGAAGCGGCGGCGGCTCAATTGATTGAAACGAACGAGTGTTGGCAGGGAAAGTCGGTATGTTTCACCGGGGAATCTCAATGCTCGATGGATGGCCGGATGATAACCCGTGAGATGGCTGAAAGCATCGCGGCGGAAAAAGGCTTGATAATTCAATCGTATGTAACGAAAAAACTGGATATGCTGATTGCCGCCGATCCGAACACCCAGTCAAACAAAGCGAAAAAGGCACGGCAATATGGAACCCGAATCATTCATGAACCCGATTTCTGGGGTACATTGGGAGTTCCAATTGAATAGATGCATCTGCACTACCATTTTTAACTATCTTCACATTTTTATACATGTCTATCATTTAGATTATGAATCTGATCACTTACTTTTTTAATTATGGTATAGATTTTTTATGAGAGGATTTATGATTTAAAAAAATAAAAGGCGCTGGTCATATTGGCTCAGCTCTTTTTATATTAAAAATAATGGTATAGAATATTATGGATCATTTTTATCTAATACAGTCCTCTGAAACTCCTCAAACTATCTAAATGGCCGCCTCCTAAATCTCTCCCTTTCTTCTTCCTCTTCCTCTTCCTCCTCTTCAAATTCCCTAAACGGCCGTCTCCTAAACTCCTCAAATTCCTCAAATTCCCTAAACGGCCTTCGGAAACGTCTCCTAAACCTAAATGGCCTTCTAAACCCAAATGGCCTTCTGAACTCTGGTGGATCAGGTATTGAAATAACCTGGCCAACATATAAGTTATAGGGGTCAACATAAGGATTGGCATCCATAATATCTTCCACTGTTATACCATATTGGCCCGCCAGATCCCATAATGTATCACCAGGTTGAATCATATATTGAATTATTCCTGGGTCATAATTTATAGACATTCTTTTCACCTCGTATTTTTTCTTTTCGAAGCCGTTTTGTAGTATATAGTATGAATGAATGCCAAAAGCCGTTATATACCAATGGCATAAAAGTGGCGGTAATTGTGAAACAAATGAAACACGGTAATTACTGACGATTATACAAAACATTTTGATTTCCATGGAATCCAATGTAAGGCGATTGTCCTGGCTACGATGGGATTGATGGGACCGGGGATCAGGACGTTGATACATAATTTGGTTCAATTTTGGTGGTTTTGAATGGGTTACGATGGAAAGTTGAATTGATGAACACATTAATTTTTTCCCTCACTTCTTATGACCCAAGGCCATATGATATATGGGCATTAAGCCTTTATATGCCAAAGTGAGGTGATTTTTTTGTTGTCAGATACTGAATTTGTCCGGCAATCGTTGGAATTAAATCTGTTCTTCGCCCGGATTGCCAAAGAACATTCTTTTTTTATTGAAGTAGCTATCCCCTGGAAAAATAGCAACCTCATTCAAGAAGCGGATATGTATAAAAATGAATTTGCCAGGCTTTTGACTGAAACATTGTGTTTAGCAGATGGAGTTCTCCCTCAGGATTTTCTAACCGCCGGGGAGATCGTCACCCCGTTAACTTTAGATGCGGAAAGGGCCAGCGAGTTTTATTCGGGCTATACTTTAAACACGGATATCACCCGGGCGGAGTTAGCCATGGGGGGAACCGGAGATCCAAATCCGGCTACATTAACCAATGAGGTTATCCGGCTCAATCAAGAGGCAATGGCCCTTACCACCGGATTAATCGGGTTCAAATGCCGTCTATTGAATGATGTATTAGCCTGCCGCGTTTTCACCTTCAATTATCCACTGCTGATTGACCATATTTTGAGGGAAGCCCGGTTTTATTTAGACATGCTGAATCGAATTCAAAGTCGTACTATCGTAGACCCGATCACTGATATGGTTCAACAGGAGATCTTCTGGAATCGGATTATGGCTGAACATGCCAAGTTCATCCGGGGGTTGGTGGACCCGACCGAAGTGCAATTATTCAATACCGCCGATAATTTCGGTAAACAATTTGATATGTTGACCGCGCAAGCGCAAACTCTTCTGAATCAAACTGCAGGTATTCCGGCGGTTACCGAAGAAACTCGCCGGGCGACCATAGGAATCCGTGATTTTAAAAAACAGGGCACCGAGGGATTAATTACGTGTAAAATCAGATCGATTGCCCATCCGTTACTGGGTGATCATGTGGCTAGGGAAGCCAATCATTATCTACGGTTATTAAATATGTTTGAGTCTGGAATGGGAGTAAGATAAGAATTGGGGCTATGCCCGTTTCTTTTGGGACAGCCCCTTTCAAATCGATGTACTGCTATTAAGCTGATGTAACCCGGGGATCAATCACCGCTCATTCCTGCATCACCTGGATAAGCTTCCGTTTCCTTTTGAAGCAGTAGTCCAATGAGTTGCCGCGCACGTCACTTACCGGCTTAAAAAATCTGAATTTCACCGAAAACCAATCTCGTATCATTAATAATTTAACCAGCCCATGGGCTCCAGTCCAAGAACACCAACAACCCAATTGTAATTTAGCCCCTTAAGAAACTCAATTCAAATCTTCATAAAATCTTCATAATTAAATAATGAATTTTCCCAAAACAACCGAAACAAATACTAAGCTATCCAGCTCCGCAAAAACTTCTTGCCAACTCGAAACTCGGAATTCGCGACTTGTAACTCATAACTTAGGAGTGAAACCCATGCGCAAAGTACAATTTGAGGACATCAAATACATCCTGTCCAAAGTCGGTGAAATTAGCATCTTCCATTATCTCACCGTGGATCAAAAATGGAAATTGCTCAATATCTGTGAAGTTTTCGAATATGAACCCGGTGAAAAGATTACCACCGAAGGCGAAACCGGAACTTCTTTTTATGCCATTCTTTCCGGCATGGTCAATATCACAGTCAACGACGCCAATTCCGGGAAAGAAGTATTCATGACGGCCACCGGCGCCGGTGATTTCTTCGGCGAGGCCGGAATCTTCAGCGACATCAAACGGACCGCCAATGTGACCGCGGTGGAAACCACCGAAATTTTGTGCATTCCCCGGGATAATTTCTTTAATTATATCAACGCTTACGCTTCCGCCGGAGTGAAAATTCTGATGCTCTTCGTCAACGGCCTGCTTAAAAAACTCTATGATTCCAACAAAGAATTGGCTTTTGTCCGCCGTGACGTATTGGATCAAAGCGCCATTGATCACTATTTACAAAACCTGACCATCCGGGAAAACAATTTAGAATCTTTCAGGGAACCAAGCGATGGCCTCCGGCCAAAGATCACCAATCATTTGACGAAGGCCCCGCAAATGTTGGCCGAAAAGCCCGCCGAAGGATTGTTTTATCGTGTTTGCGAAAATTGTAACGGAACCGGAATCTCCGCCAATAACAACTGCCCCGAATGCATGGGCCGGGGGATTATTCCCACGGACCTCGGTTTACAATTCCTTGATTTTATGAACGTCTGGAACGTGGCCCAGTTTAAAAAAGGATAACCAAACGGCAGAACCCTTTGCTCATCATGGAGAAAACCGCCAAGCTCCACCGGCAGTTTAAACAAAATTCATGGAAAATTTGAGAGGAATCATAAATGTTTGGATTATTTCGCCGATAAAAATATCATTAATACTTTACAAGGAGGATAACCATGAATCGATGTAAGTTGTTTCTGGTCTTAAGCATGGCGCTAGCCATCATTCTTATTCCGGTGCTGTCAATCGCCGCTCCGGCCCCGTCTCTTCCCATTGATAAAAATGGAATTTTACTGCAGGCCAATCTTCCGGAAGGCCAAAAGAACGTATTAAAATTATCATCTCCGCCGGTTTACGGATGGTTTTCGGAAGAGTACAATCCTTCCACCGGATACACTTGGCGTTTTACCCCGGATAAGTCGGGAGTCTATAAAATGGTAAAACAATTTACACTGCAAAGTACTATTGTGAATATGGATAACAATCCCTTGGTAGGACTTCCGGCCAAAACCATCTGGGTATTCCAGGCCGTGAAAGCTGGGAAAGGTGTAGCCACTTTCTCTCAGTACGCTCCGGGGAAAAAAGCTCCGGTGAGGACCGAAACGGTTGTTATTTTGGTGAAGTGAGTTAATTCTTGTTATGGATCCGGTATATTGATTCGATTCATCACAATCTCATCGGGATAACGTGGACTACCTTGTGTTTATCATTTCGGAAGCGGGCTTTGCAGAGATGCAAAGCCTATTTGATTCACGAACGAATTTCATTGATGAATGCCTTTTTTATCATAAGCCGCACAGTTTAAACGGACTTTATTTTTTCACCGAAACTTTCAAAATCAATCATAATTCCGCCAGTATTTGGCATACTATGAAAAAGTATCATGACGATGATGTTTCTTCCTTAAGTCATTGCCTGCGATTCAAAATAATCATTGATGCGAAATACGGAGGGATGAATATGGCCAAATCGCAATCTCATAAACATTTCGACCATGACCGCTATTGGAATGGTGTTTTCTGCGGGGTCTTTCTGGGATGTTTCTTCACGGCGCTGCTGATTTTGATAATTATCCGGGTGCAAGGGCTGAAAGTGGCCATCAATCCCGAACAACTGGCCAAAATGGTCCAAATCAAAGTGCAGGAAGAAGCCAAAAATGATGTTCCGTTGCTATTACAAGGTTTTAAAAGCGAACTCCCCGGTGAAATTAACCAACACCTGGACGGGCTGGATGATCTGACCATCGGATTCGGGAAAAGCCAGGTAAAATTGCCGGACGATGTATTATTTTCAATCAAAAGCGAGTTTAACCGGATCATTGAGGAAGGAATCATCAATACCTTAAATCAATATGATACCACCCAATACCAGCAACGGGTGGGAAAAAACGCCTATGACCTGGTCTCCAATATGCTGAATCAGGAAATTATCGGCCGGACTTACTTGATAAAAACCACGAAGTGGTTTACAGTTCCGGTGAAAATTGTAGCCACCAGCGATAATCAGTTGAAAATAGAGATGTAGCGGTTTATAAGTACATGGAAGTTAACAGTGGCAAATTGTTATGAACTTAACATAAAATTTTTCAAAGGATTAGATCTTTTGCTAATCCTTTTTTCGATTGTTGCCGATATCCATATTATCTATTTATATAAATATTAATGAATCTCCGCAAAGAGAATTTAACGTAATATCATCTCCCAAAAGTACAATATCATACCCCAGTGACCTTCGAACTCCGATGTCGAATATTCCTACTGCTCTCTTTACTTTCCCTCCCCTATTGACTATCGAACATTAATATGTTAACGTGGTGTCGAGATAAAGACTTCAGGAGGTTGCCTTGATTCAAGTTATTCCATTTTCTGCTGAAAAAGAGCCGGTTTATTTACCGTTACTGGCAAGAGGCCTGTCGGATCTCTCCGCTTTGCGGTTTAATGCGGTGGAAATCCAGGCGCAGGTGAATATCGATCTCTCCTTCGAACGCCTGGAACAGCGGTTAAATCAGCAAGTGTTTAAGGACAAATGGGACGGTCAGGAACTCTGGTTTACCGGAAAGATTATCGGAACGCAGAACTTGGCGATGTCTTTATTATTGTATGATCCAAAACTGGAAGAGGTTGTCTATGAGGACTCCTTCCAGGTTCCCGAGGAAAAATTCCTCGAAGAGTGGGAAGTTCACTTGTTGAGTCTATTTAAATATCTCAATGCCAAAGTTGAGGGTTATAATGATTACCGGCGGATGTATACCAAATCCCTGGAAGCTTTTTTAGCCTTCCGTAAAGGCTTGGAAACCATATCTCAGGCGAAAAGCGACCGGGCCCGGAATGAAGGTTTGGAGAACTTGCTGAAAGCGGTCGCCTATGATCCGCAATTTATCGAAGCCGCCGATATTCTGCTTTTGTTTTTAATGCAGAGCAATATTGCTTCCAATTATGAAAACTCCATCAATATCCTGGAACGATTGCATCAGCTTGCCGCCCATCATTCACGTATCCCGCTGGTTCTGGCGGAAATATATTATCAAATGGGTAATTTGGAAAAAGCGGAACAATTATTACAGGATTTAGTCAAAAGCACGCCCAAATTTATAGAAGGGTGGCTCCGGCTGGCGTTGTTTTATCACAATTCCAACCGGATGACCGACGCCATCACTACTTTAAAAACAGTACTTACCCTTGAACCCAAGGAAGCTACCGCGTTAGATTTGATGGGCGCAATTTATGCCGCGGAAGAAGAACGGGCCAAAGCAGAAAAAGTATGGTTAAAGGCCTTGAAAATCGATCCCAGCCGGGTAAATGTCCTAAACAACCTGGCTTTGCTCTCGGAAGAAGATCTTAACCTGGAAAAAGCCGAAAATTACTATCAGCAGGCTATGAAATTAAATGATAACTGGTGGGGCTCATTTTTTAATTATGGCTCATTTTGTTTTCGCTATAACCGTTTCGAAGAAGCCGCCGTGTTGCTTGGTAGAGCTATTGAGTTAAACCCCAATCATTGTCAGGCCTTTCAAAATTTAGGCTTGAGCTTAATCAAATTGGGGAAATACGGCGAAGCCCAGGAATCCTTGCTCCAGCTTTTGCAATTGGCGCCCGATAACAGTACCCGGCGTCAAACCTTGTTGTTGCTTAATCAATTAAATTCCCCGGATGTCAAAATTGAGTTAAAAATCCGGCAATTGGACCGGATTTGGGATAACGGCCATCGATGGCTGGTCTTCATGAATCTGGTCAGATTGTTTTTTAAAGCGAAGAAACGTTGGTATTACTGGTATTTGCTCGGTAGAATCGGCAATGATTTAGGGCTTAAACAGGCCATGATCTTGTTTGGGCAGATTGGTTTACGTTTTGACCCAGGTTTTCCTTTATTGAAAGAAGTCGGCTTATATTACTGGAAGAAGAATATCTACCGCAAGGCGTTGCCATTACTCCGCAAAGCCCATGAGCTTCATAAAAGCGATCCGGATGTGGTCCGTGCTTATTTGCAAACATTGATCAATCTAGGGGAAATTGATGAACTGCAAACGAATATCAAGGTTTTGTCCCATTTTATTATCGGAAGTCCCGCCAAGAAGGTAAAAGGATAATTCAAAACGATTATTTCCTTGCCAAATAAATATAATTGTGGTAAACTTACAATGAAGATTTTATGAAAGGAGTGGGGGAACCCACTCCTTCCGTTTTAAGCTAAGGAGGTTAACCGATTGTCCCAGGAGCGCATCGTGGAAAAGGCAATTGAATTGGCAACTCCGTTAGCCACCGAATTGGGCTATGAATTGGTGGATGTTGAATATCGCAAGGAAGGTCCCAATTGGATCCTGCGTTGTTTCATTGACTGTGAAACCGGGGTTGGAATCAACGAATGCCAACGTTTCAGTGAAGCTTTGGATCAAGTGCTGGATGCTGCTGATCCCATTCCCGGCAGTTATTTATTGGAAGTTTCCTCACCCGGCCTGGAACGGCCGCTAAAAAAAGATGGCGACTTTGTCCGGTTTGCCGGAAATATGGTTGAGATCAGGCTAAGGCAACCAATCGATGGTAAAAAGACGCTCATTGGTATACTATCAGGAGTTCGCCAAGCCGAAAACTCCAAATCCTTTAAGGTCGTTATTGATAATGCGGGTCAAGTCACCGAGATTCCTCGTGATATAATTACCAAGGCAAAACTAGTCGAAGAGATTTTTAACCCAAAAAAGGGGGGCATAAAAAAGAAATGAATCATGAATTTATGGATGCTCTGGAACAAGTGGAACGCGAAAAAGGAATCAGTAAAGAGATTTTACTGGATGCCATTGAAACTGCGTTAGCTTCGGCCTATAAGCGCGACCAAAAGGTTGCCCAGAGCATCGAGGTGCGTATTGCGCCCGATACCGGAGCATTTCATGTTTATACGCATAAAACCGTCGTCGAGGAAGTGGAAGACGATAAAAACGAAATCACTCTGGAAGACGCCCAAAAAATTAATTCCATATATGAATTGGGCGACTTGGTTGAGTTTGAGATTTTTCCAAAGGAATTTGGCAGAATTGCCGCTCAAACCGCCAAACAAGTTGTGGTGCAACGCATTCGTGAGGCGGAACGGGGCATTATTTACGATGAGTTTGTCAACCGGGTCGGCGATTTAATTACCGGCATCATACAACGGTTTGAACAACGCAATATTTACATCGATTTGGGAAAAATTGAAGGGATTTTGCCGGCCAACGAACAAATGCCGAATGAGCATTACGAACAGGGCTTACGCGTGAAAACTTTCGTCGTGGAAGTGAAAAAGACCACCAAAGGCCCCCAGGTATTGCTATCACGGACCCGAACCGGGTTGTTGAAACGGCTCTTTGAATTGGAGGTCCCTGAAATTCAGGATGGTTTGGTAGAAATCAAATCAGTGGCCCGGGAACCTGGATATCGTTCCAAGATAGCGGTTTACAGCCGTGATCCCCAAGTTGATCCGGTCGGCGCTTGCGTTGGTTCCAGAGGAATCCGGGTACAAATGATTGTCCGGGAACTTAAGGGTGAGAAGATCGATGTAATTCCCTGGAGCGCGGACCCCATCGAGTTCATTACCAATGCTTTAAGTCCGGCCAAAGTGAGTGAAGTTAAAATTCTGCCCTCCAAAAAAACAGCCATTGTCATCGTACCGGATTTTCAGTTATCACTGGCTATCGGTAAGGAAGGCCAGAACGCCCGTCTTGCCGCCAAACTTTCCGGCTGGAAAATCGATATAAAGAATGAGACCCAGGCCGCACAACAAATTGAAGAAATTGAACGGTTAATCCGTGAGGAAATCGGTTTTAAAGACCAGAAAACCCAAACTCCCTCCGCCGACATCCTGCCGGAAGAGAACGTTGAACCGGTATTCCAATATGAAACGGAAGATGATTATCAACCGGTTTCGGAAGAGTATCAGGCGGGTTTTGAAGAGGTTCAGGCCGGCGACGCCGAACCGGAGGCGGAGATTTCAACCGAAGCCGTGGAGGAAGAAGAAGAGATCATCCCCAAAAAGAAAGTTAAAAAAGCAAAGTCGGCTTCGAAGCAACTGGCGCGTATTGAAATGGACGATGAGCCGATTTCCGTTGAAGACGGATACTTTTTCGCTGATGTTCTTGATGAACGCCAAACTACCAAAACGAAGACGGGCACCAACGAATTGGATGAGTTTATTGCCGGAAGGAAAGGTCAAGACGCCTTCAAACCGGGATTCGATGATACGGAGGTTATGAGCGGTTCTGATGGATTTACCATCGGCCAATTATTGGGCCAATTTAGCAACAGCCAATATGATAACCAATCCGACAAAGAACGCAAGAAAGGGGCCAAAAACAGTAAAAAATGAAAGTAAAGAAAATACCCAAGCGTACCTGCTTGGGTTGTAAGTGCGTAAAACCCAAAAAAGAGTTGGTCCGGGTGGTTAGAACTCCAACCGGTGAAGTACTGGTTGACCCTACCGGTAAAAAATCCGGCCGCGGCGCTTATACATGTCCTAATCTATGCTGTTTGGAGCAATCTTTTAAAGGCGCATTACTGGATAACGCTTTAGAGATTCATTTATCCGAAGAGATCAAAGCAGATCTCCGCAATGAACTGATGAAGGTTATCCAATGAACACTTTGGGAGCTATGTTGGGATTTGCCTCTAAAGCCGGTCAACTCGTCGCCGGAACGGCCGCGGTAACCGCCGCCATTAAAAAACACCGGGTTCATCTGGTTATTTGCGCCGATGATTTGGCGGAACGGACCCGAAGGAATTTTGGCGGACTTTGTGAATCAAATCATATAAAGTTTTACAGTTTGGCCACTCGCGAGGAAATCGGGCATTGGATCGGGCGTCCGGAGCGAGGGATCATTGGAATACTTTCCAAACAATTTGCCGGATCATTAATTGCAATATGTGAAGAGTTAATTGTCGAAAGTCAAAAGTCGAATGTTGAATGCTGAAAGTCAAAAGCTAACTATTTTGTTGAGTAACATTTAACATTAAACTATATTTATAAAACCATCGACTTTTAGACCTTAAACTGAAGATCAATGTAAACAGCGGGGGTGATTCACCATCAATAAAGTACGAGTTCACGAATTAAGCAAGGAATTAGGGGTTCAAAGCAAAGATTTAATGAATTTTCTAAACAATTTAGGCGCGAATGTCCGAAATCATATGAGTACCATTGAAAATAATTTTGTAGACCAAGCGCGGCAAGCTTTCCCCCCAGTTCAGAAGCAATCAAGAATTCCGCAGTTTGCCCGGGAAACACCGGTGGAAACGCCGAAACCAGCGGCGGCGTCAGCCAAACCGTCGCCGGCGGCCAAGCCGGTCGTGGATATCCCAAAAGTTTTACCCAAAAAAGAATCGGTACCAGTGAAACCAATGGATAACGAACCACTTCGGGAGAAACCCGCGGTTAAACCGATACCGCCCGTGAATAATCAACCTGTTTCCCGGCCGGCTGCTGAAAATGCCGAGCGGGTTAAACCGGCTTTTCCGAAGAACACGGTTCAACCGGGAATGAAACCAGGCCAACCGGCTCAAACCAATTTTAACCGGAATAATATTATTCCCGATCCTAAAGCCAAGCCCATGCCAAGGCCGAATCAGCCCGGGAATCAACAGGGAAATCATCCGGGGAACCATCCGGCAAATGCCGTGGCTAGAAGTAAAAATCCGACGCCGGCTCAAAATAGGCCGACGCAGCATCCCGAACGGCGTAATGAAGCCACGACTGCCCAAAAGAAACCAGGGGAGCAATTCACACCTAGAAAAGATGCGCCTTCGGCGGGTAAAGCGCCATTCAATCAGCAGAAATCAAGACCGCCCGTTAATTCGGGTTATAACAAAGGAAACAATTCCAAACCGGGAGGAGGCCGTTTCCAAAAGGATTCCTCATTCCACCGGGGTCAAACTCAGGCGCCAAGACCGGCTAAGCTACAAGGCCCGATTACCAGTGTTAAATCGGTGCAACTTCCTGATTCAATGACGGTGAAGGATTTTGCGCAGCTTATAGAAGTACCGGCGGCTGATGTAATCAAAAAGTTAATCGGTTTAGGAGTCATGGCCACCATTAATCAGGAGATCGACCGGGATACAATGACTCTAATCGCCCAAGAATATATGATTTCCGCCACTGCCGCTCAAACCGAGGAACAAAAGTTGCAAGTCGAGGAGATTGAAGATGATCCGGAATCATTGGTTCACCGCCCACCGATTGTCACAATTCTGGGGCATGTGGATCATGGGAAAACATCGCTGCTCGATGCCATTCGGGAAGCCAATGTGACTGCTTCCGAAGCCGGTGGAATTACTCAGCACATCGGAGCTTACCAGGTGGAACTTAACGATCGTAAAATTACTTTCCTGGACACCCCAGGCCATGAAGCTTTCACCGCCATGCGTGCCCGTGGGGCTCAAGTCACCGATATCGCGGTGTTGGTTGTTGCCGCTGATGATGGAGTAATGCCCCAAACGATTGAGGCGCTCAATCATGCGAAAGACGCCAATGTCTCCATTATCGTGGCCATTAATAAAATCGATAAACCGGGTGCCAATCCGGATCGAATCAAACAGGATCTTACCGAATACGGGTTAGTCGCCGAGGAATGGGGCGGTGATACTATTTTTGTGCCGGTATCCGCTAAAAAGAGGATTGGTATTGAAAACCTGTTGGAAATGATCCTGTTAGTGGCGGATGTCAAAGATTTCAAGGCGAATCCAAACCGCTCGGCCAAAGGTACCATCATTGAATCCTTTCTTGATAAAGGCCAAGGCCCTGTAGCCACTGTCCTGGTACAAAACGGGACTCTGGAAATGGGTGATTCGATTATTGCCGGAACAGCGGTAGGACGGGTAAGAGCCTTAATTAACGATAAAGGGAAACGGGTTAAAAAAGGCGGTCCTTCAACTCCGCTGGAAGTCATTGGTTTTAACGAACTTCCCGGCGCCGGTGATATTCTGTATGTGATTACCGAAGACCGTCTGGCCCGGGAACTGGCGGATAAACGAAGCCAGTTCAAGCGCGAGACGGAATTAAAGAAAAATCAAAAAATCACGCTGGACGATTTATTCACCAAGATTAAGGAAGGCGAGATTAAAGATCTGAAGATCATTATTAAAGCGGATGTAAATGGTTCGGTGGAAGCCATCCGGCAATCCTTGGAACGGCTTTCCAACAACGAAGTCAGGGTCAAGGTGATTCACGGTGGAGTGGGTGGTATCGGTGAAGGCGATGTGATGCTGGCCGCTGCATCCAATGCGATTATTATCGGTTTTAATGTACGGCCCGACCCGATTGCCAAACGAACCGCCGACAAGGAAAATGTGGATATCCGGCTATACCGTATTATTTACAACATTATTGAAGATGTTCAAAAAGCCATGGAAGGAATGCTGGCTCCCGAATATAAAGAAGTCGTCAATGGACGGGCTGAAATCCGGATGGTTTACAAAGTGCCCAAAGTCGGAAATATCGCGGGCTGTTTTGTGCTGGAAGGAAAGATCTCCCGAAATAGCGATATCCGTTTAATTCGTGATAATATTGTGGTCTTCGAAGGAAAAATTGATTCCTTGAAACGTTTTAAGGATGATGCCCGTGAAGTATTGGAAGGATACGAATGCGGAATTGGGATTGAAAAGTTTAGTGACATTAAAGAGGGAGACATAATTGAAGCTTATTCTATGGAAGAAATCAAAAGGATGGCACTAAAATAAAGATATTCGATGTATTTTAGTAGGGGGGATCAATATGGGCGAACATCGTCAGGAACGGCTGAGAGAACTCATCAAATCCGAGTTTGGCCAGATACTCCAACGCGATTTAAAGGATCCTCGCATTGGGTTCGTGAGTATTACCGATGTAGAATTATCCAATGATTTTAGTCACGTAAAAATATTTGTCAGCATAATGGGGAATGATGAAGCCAAACGGTTAACGATGGAAGGTTTGGAGAGCGCTAAAGGTTTTATCCGCACCGAATTAGGGAAGCGAATCCGCCTACGGCATACCCCTGAAGTGCATTTGATCGCCGATAATTCCATCGAACGCGGTTCGAGAATTTTCGAGCTTTTGGAAGAAGTCAAAAAAGACCAAGGGGGCGATAGTTAGTTTGATATCCCAATTCCGGGAATTGAATCGTATCATAACTTCCAAGCAACATTTTTTGATAAGTTGTCATATTAATCCTGATGGAGATGGAATTGGGTCTTTATTAGCATTCGGTACTGCCCTCACTGCCCTTGGAAAGGATGTCAAACTGGTTTGTACCGATGGCGTACCAAATGTATACGGATTTTTGGATGGCAGCGCTGCAATTACCTGTAATTTCGATTTTAGTCAACGGCCTGAAGTTTTAATATTGGTTGATTGCGCCGAGAAGGAAAGGGTGGCGCTACCCTCCGGCATTTGGGATATGGCTGGATTTTTGATTGTAAATATTGACCATCATGTGACCAATGCCGGATTTGGTGATTTAAACATTATTGATTCCAATGCCGCGGCCACTGGGGAGATTATTTTTCGTATATTAAAGGAATTAAATCTTCCTTTCAACCAATCTATCGCATTGGCTTTATATACCGCAATTGCCACCGATACCGGCTTTTTTCGCTTTGCCAACACCTCCGGCGCAACTTTGGAGGCTTGTTCATATTTAATCAATGCTTTCAAAATCGAACCGGCTAAAATCGCCGAGCAGGTTCACGAACAAAAAAGTTATAATTCCATCCGGTTATTGGGTGAAGTATTAAGCACTATCAAGATTACGTCAGATGGTAAAGTAGCCTGGGCCATATTGGATCAGCAAATGTTAGCCAAATATCAGGTGGAATATGAAGAGACGGAAAACTATGTAAATTATGCCCGTTCCATTGAAGGGGTAGAAATTGGAATTTTATTTAAAGAGCTAAAACCAAATGAAATTAAATTAAGTTGGCGCTCAACCTCGGCGGTTGATGTGAGTAAACTGGCCGCCTACTTTGGGGGAGGCGGGCATGCGCGCGCAGCCGGTTGCAACATCACTGGTTCGTTGCATGAAGTGGTTGACCGGGTGTTACGTTTTGTGGCAGATTTTTATGGAGTGGGCTATGTGGCATGGAATCCTGGTAATCAATAAAGAACGGGGTTTAACTTCCCATCAAGTCATTGCTAAATTACGCCGGATTTTGGGTCAAAAAGCCATCGGCCATACCGGTACGTTGGATCCCGAGGCTACCGGCGTTTTGGTGATGGGATTGGGACAGGCGACTCGTTCTTTAATTTTTTTAAATGATGATTGGAAACGATATCGGGCTGAAATCATATTGGGACAAGCAACCGATACCCAAGACGCCACCGGCGCAATCATTACTGAAAAGACCGGTTTTACGATCAAAGCATCCGAATTGGAATCTGTTCTGCGCCAATTTACAGGAACCATTGATCAAATTCCCCCCATGTATTCGGCGGTGAAAGTGAAGGGTCAAAAATTGTATGACCTGGCTCGCCGGGGGGAAGAGATTGACCGTGATGCCCGGAAAATTAAAGTTTTGAATTGGCAGTTGTTTAATCCGCAAACTGAATATGGATATAAGTCGGTTATTGATTGCGAAATCACTTGTTCCAAAGGCACTTATATCCGTACCTTAATCCATGATCTGGGGAGCCGGTTAGGGTGTGGGGCGCATATGGGTAACTTAATCCGGTTACAATCCGGCGATTTTCAACTGGAAGACGCTCATACCCTGGACCAAATCGCGGATTATTATGTTCGGGGACGATTTGGTGATTTGTTGATTTCAATGAATACCGCCTTACATCATTTATTCCCCATTTGGCTTTCGGATGAGGATATCCCTAAAATTATCCACGGCGGTAAAATCTCATTTGAAAAATACTCCGGTGATGTACCCTCCGGTACTTTAGGCCGGGTACTCGATGGTTTCTCAAATCTTATCGCCATCGTCCAGCTCACCGACGCCGGCACCCATCTTTTCTGGCAGCCCGTGAAAGTGTTTAAGTATTCGTAGAGTTGTGATAAACCCAATTTAAATATGAACGAATGTATTATCACTCGCGTCCGGAGGACGCGCACTCTTTAAAAAAATGGTGTGAGCCGCTGCCAATTAGGGTTTTTCACCATTTTTAGAGGAAGAACATGCAAATTTGGAATTCAATTAAGCAAGCAGCCCAAAGTATCGCCGCCGCCAATACATATTCGGCGATTACCATCGGTAATTTTGACGGGATTCACCGGGGGCATCAGGCGATTATCCGGCGTACCGTGGAACTGGGCCAAGCCAAAAACCTGTTATCCATGGTACTCACTTTTACCAATCATACCGGTAGTTTTTTGGGAGAACGTCCGTTGTTATTGAACCAACCCGGACTCCGCCGGGAACTTTTACGGCGTCAAGGTTTGGATGCCATTTTAGAGGTTGAATTCGATCATGAATTGGCTAAACTCCACCCGGAACCTTTTTTTAACGAGTGGTTGGTTGAACGGTTACGTGCCCGGGCTATCGTGGTTGGACATGATTTTAAATTCGGCGCCAAGGGTAGCGGAGATTACCGGTTACTACGAAGAATCGGCTCGGAGCGACAGATAGACATTGAACAAATTCCTCCGATCCACGCCAACGGAATAATAATTTCCAGTTCCAAAATCAGGCAATTAATCCGCCACGGCCAAATTGAGTTGGCCAATCAAATGCTCGGATATCGTTTTGCCATTATCGGAGAAGTGGTGGCAGGAGAACAGCGTGGCCGGAGGCTTGGGTTCCCCACGGCCAATATCCGTCTGGCGCCGGAATACCTGTTGCCGGCTTACGGTGTATACTTAGTGGCATTTACAGTGGAAGGGCAAACTTATGACGGTATTGCAGGTGTAGGGGTAAAACCCACCTTTGGGGTCTATGATCCATTGATTGAGGTTCATATCTTTGATTTATCGATGGATTTATATAACAAAACGGTTCAAATTGAGTTCGTGAGGTTTATCCGGCCGGAAATTCACTTTCCGAATGCGGATACTTTGCGGCAACAGATTACAAAAGATATTGAAACCGCCAAAGGTTTTATCGGGGCCGGGATTTAAAAGAAAAATTTTGCGCATATTATAATATTAATGGCAAAGGATTGTGTTTCCACCATTTTTTACGGAAAACATCTGGGATTTATTTGAAAAAACGGTAATCCTATATTAAAAAAGATTAAAAATTCATTACAATTTTTTTTTTTTAAAATTAGGGGAAGGATCTTGGTCAAAAATCGCGAAACCTAAATGTCGGGTACTATTAATTCCATATATTTACAGTTATGCGCTTTGAGATGGCCGGAGAGTTAACGTTTATGTACGTTACACTTTCTAGATAACAATCAATTTAGGAGGTAGTTTGAATGGCAAAGTTTGTGTATGCATTTAAAGAGGGTAATGCGTCCATGAAAAATCTTTTAGGCGGAAAAGGCGCCAATCTGGCCGAAATGACCGGCTTGGGATTGCCTGTTCCCAGAGGTTTTACAGTAACTACTGAGGCTTGCACCAAGTATTATAATGACGGCAAAGTCATTGCTAAAGAAGTTGAAGACGAAATCTATGCAATGATGGTCAAGACCGAACAAGAGGTTGGCAAGAAATTCGGAGATCCTAATAATCCTTTTCTGGTATCGGTTCGTTCCGGGGCCAGAGCTTCCATGCCGGGCATGATGGACACCATTTTAAACTTAGGTTTGAATGATGCGGTGGTTGAAGGTTTGGCCAAACTCACCAACAACCCCCGGTTCGCTTATGATAGCTATCGCCGTTTTATCCAAATGTTTAGCGATGTGGTCATGGAAGTGGACAAACCAAAGTTTGAAAAAATTCTGGACGCGGTCAAAGAAGAGAACAACGCCAAATTTGATACTGATTTAACCGCCGACAATCTGAAGGAAGTTTTGAAACGTTATAAAGAATTATATAAGAAAGAAAAAGGCGCCGAATTTCCGCAGGATCCCAAAGTGCAGTTAATGGAGGCCGTGAAGGCCGTGTTCCGTTCCTGGGATAACTCGCGAGCTATCGTATACCGCCGTTTGAATGATATCCCTGGCGATTGGGGCACCGCCGTCAACGTCCAGGAGATGGTTTACGGAAATATGGGCAATGATTCCGGCACCGGCGTTGCTTTTACCCGTAACCCTTCCACCGGTGAGAAGAAACTGTATGGCGAATTTTTAATGAACGCCCAGGGTGAGGATGTGGTGGCCGGAATTCGGACTCCGCAGACCATTGACCAGATGAAAGAGGTTAACGCTCAAGCTTACGACCAATTCGTGAAGATCGCCGAAACCCTTGAAAAACACTATAGAGATATGCAGGATATGGAGTTCACCATTGAAAAGGGTAAACTTTTCATGCTCCAGACCCGTAACGGCAAACGTACCGCAGCCGCCGCGTTAAAAATCGCCGTCGATTTGGTGGCGGAAGGCATGGCTACCCCAGCGGAAGCCGTAATGAAGGTTGATCCCAAACAATTGGATGCGTTGTTACATCCCAATTTCGAACCGAAAGCCTTAAAGGCCGCTACCCCCATTGCTAAAGGTTTGCCGGCTTCTCCAGGTGCCGCCACCGGAAAGATCTATTTCGAGGCCGAGGATGCCGTGAATGCGGTGAAAAATGGCGAGAAAATGGTAATCTTGGTCAGATTGGAAACTTCACCGGAAGATATCGAAGGCATGCATGTTTCCAAAGGTATTCTTACCGGACGCGGAGGAATGACCTCTCATGCCGCCGTTGTGGCTCGTGGTATGGGAACCTGTTGTGTGGCCGGTTGTAGTGAAGTGAAAATTAATGATGAAGAGAAATACTTTATCGATAAGAACGGCAAAAAATATGTGGAAGGCGACTGGATCTCCCTGGATGGTTCCACCGGTAACGTATATGGCACTCAATTGCCGACCGTGGAGCCCGAAATGACCGGTGATTTCGCGAAATTAATGGGTTGGGCCGACGAACTCCGGAAATTAAAAGTGCGGACCAACGCCGATACCCCCATGGATGCTGCTACCGCTATTAAATTCGGCGCCGAAGGAATTGGACTCTGCCGTACGGAGCATATGTTCTTTGAACCGGACCGGATTCCGGCCATGCGGGAGATGATCGTGGCCCGGACTGAGGAACAACGCCGCAAAGCGTTGGATAAACTGTTGCCGATGCAACGCAGTGATTTTGAAGGATTATTTACCGAGATGAAGGGTTATCCGGTAACCATCCGCTTCCTGGATCCGCCGCTTCATGAATTCCTGCCGCAAGAAGAAGAAGATATCAAGGCCTTGGCCAAGGAAATGGGTTTAAAATACGAAGAACTCAAAGGGATTATCGCTGACTTACATGAGTTCAACCCGATGATGGGCCATCGTGGCTGCCGTTTGGCCGTTACTTATCCGGAGATTGCCGAAATGCAGACCAGAGCCGTTATTGAAGCCGCCATCAACGTGAATAAGAAGGGTATGAGCGTGGTGCCCGAGATTATGATCCCCTTGGTCGGTGAAATCAAAGAATTGAAATTCGTGAAAGATATCGTGGTCAAAACCGCCGATGAAGTGATCCAAAAAGCCGGTGTGAAGCTCGAGTATAAAGTGGGTACCATGATTGAAATTCCACGGGCTGCGTTAACTGCTGATGAAATCGCCAAAGAAGCCGAGTTTTTCTCATTCGGCACCAACGATCT
>JAEZJQ010000141.1 GCA_023436305.1 Bacillota bacterium | reverse complement strand
TTTTGTGCGACAGGCAGTCGCGTACAAGGAGATGAATAATCTCCTTGATTTTATGCTAAAAGGACAGTGGCAACGATACCGAGGTAAACCGAGCCGGAAGTCTGGAAGCATAAGGGGTCACGAAGGTGAAAGTCCTTCCCTGGGAGCGCTGGCGCGAACCAGGAAGCTTAGTCTAGGGCGGCGCTGTGAAGCGCAGTCTGAAGGAGACGTAGAAGCCGAGAGGTCTATAGGCGGATTGGCAGGCCAAAACGAAAGTGAAGCGCATAAAGGGCCGGGTAAGTCGATGACCGTGCGAAATATCGGGAAATCAGCACTCAAAGTCGGAATGAGCCAGCCGGACAGCGAGGACTTATCAGGTGATGGCGCTCGGCATGTCAAGGAGGAAGACGCGACGACCCTGTGAGAGCTCCATATTAACCGAAAGGGTGGTTGCATATAAGGGCAAACCGAAGTTGCAAACACATATGGAGCAGTCAGACAACTTCATAGTACGGGAGTAACCAGCTGACAAACGGTTGGCGAACGGAAGGAGGTTGACCATTGCAGACTGACTCAAGAACTTAACGCGATGCAAACGGAGACGATGCCGAGGCAAAAACGAACCGGAAGCGCGTGAGAGAGGAGAAAGATAAGTGAATCAAGAGTTAAAGTATAAATGGCATAGTATCTACGGACAAATCCTGTCTGACCGAAAGTTGATGACAGCCTGGAAACAAGTAGAGGCGAACAAAGGGTGCGGTGGAATCGACCAGGAGACCATCGAAAGCTTTGAAACCGATGAAGATAACAAAATCATGGAGATTCTGTCCCAACTCCGGGACAAAAGCTATCAACCAACACCAGTAAAAAGGGTCTACATACTCAAGAAGAACGGAAAGAAAAGGCCGCTTGGGATACCTATCATCAAAGACCGAATCGTACAGCAAAGTCTAGTTAATGTCATTGGACCGAAGTGCGAAGCTGAAATTTTTCACAAATGGTCCTGTGGATATAGACCGAACCTGGGGCCGGAACGAACCCTCCAAATCATCCTATGGAATCTGGAAAAAGGATTCAACCACATCTATGATTGTGACATCAAGGGATTCTTCGACAACATCCCCCATAAGAAATTGATGAGAGTATTAGCGAAATACATCGCGGATGGAACCATCTTAAACTTAATCTGGCGCTGGTTGAAGGCAGGATACATGGAAGAAGGGAAATATCACGATAGTACAGCTGGAACCCCGCAAGGTGGAGTCATCTCACCGTTATTGGCGAATCTTTACCTAAACGAATTGGATTGGGCGCTGGAAGCGGAACAAATCCATTTCGTCAGATACGCAGATGACTGTGCGCCACGAAAGCGCGGAGATGCAACGGAAGTTGCATGAAAGCAGCTATGCTGCATGGAAGATGAGGGTGGGACCCTCGGAATCGCTATACAGGTAGAGATTCCAAACCACCGTACGCTGCTTGGGTCAAAAGCCTTGGTAGTGAGCGGTACGGAAAAGGCGAGGCGTAAGCCCGTCAGGTAGGTGCTACAGAGACGAACATAATGAACCGCTGATAACGTGTCGAAAGCGTAGGGACGTCATCAAAACCGGGGGGTAGTCGTTAATCCGGGATAAGTCTGGAGGAAACCTGTCTACTGTCCAGACGGTGACCGGCATGAAGGCGGCGTGAAAGTAGCATAGGCTTCTGTGTGGAACGTGGGAACCTACGGCTTCGATGGTAAGGGAGAAATCCGAGTGGAGGACCCATGAGGATGAGAGTACCGATGCGAAGCATAGGGACGGAATGACCCGTAATAGTGAGGAGGCTCCTGTAATGGGGGAAGAGCGAAGGGGTCATGTTATCTAGTTTTGAACAACGGTCAACCGCAAGGGAGGAACCAATGGACAAAACAAAGTCGTACGAAATCTCCAAACATGTTGTGTACGAAGCATTTCTACGAGTAAAAGCCAACAAGGGTGCTATGGGCATTGATGGTGAAAGCCTGGAAGTTTTCGAGGACAATCTAAAGGACAACCTCTACAAAATTTGGAACCGGATGTCATCCGGCAGTTATTTCCCTCCAGCCGTGAAAGCGGTAGAGATACCGAAGAAAAACGGGGGGACCCGGTTATTGGGAGTGCCCACTGTGGCTGACCGGGTTGCACAAATGGTGGCGAAGATGTATTTTGAGCCAAAAGTGGAACCATACTTCCATCCGGACTCATATGGATACCGACCTGGTAAGTCGGCTCCCGATGCACTGGCGGTTACGCGACAGAGGTGCTGGAAATACGACTGGGTCCTGGAGTTTGACATCAAGGGGCTGTTCGATAACATTGACCATGAACTGCTGATGAAAGCAGTCCGGAAACATACGGACACTCAATGGTTCATCCTGTACATCCAACGGTGGCTCAGGGCACCATTTCAAATGCCAGATGGCACGGTTATGGAACGAACGAAGGGAACCCCGCAAGGGGGCGTCATCAGTCTGGTTCTCGCGAACCTGTTTCTCCACTATGCATTCGATAGGTGGATGGAAAGGAACCACCCAGATAAGCCGTTTGCACGTTATGCAGATGATGCAGTGGCGCACTGCCGTAGCTGTGAAGCTGCAGAACAATTACGGACTGAGCTGGAAAAACGGTTTGGAGAATGCGGATTGGAACTTCATCCGACTAAAACGCGCATCATATATTGCAAGGATGATGACCGGCGAGGAGACTATCCTGATACATCCTTTGACTTCTTAGGGTACACATTTCGGCCCCGCAGGTCAAAGAATCGGCGCGGGAAGTACTTTGTCAATTTCACCCCTGCAGTAAGTAACAAGGCGAAAAAGGCCATGCAGCAAGAGATACATGATTGGCGAATGCACCTGAAGCCGGATAAGACCATTGAAGACCTATCCCGGATGTTCAATCCAATACTCAGGGGATGGATTAACTACTATGGCCGCTTTTACAAGTCGGAAATGTATCCTGTACTCAAACACATGAACCGTGCTTTAGTTCGCTGGGCCAGACGAAAGTACAAGAAGATGGAAAGACATCAGCGGCGGGCAGAATATTGGCTTGGAAAAATTGCCAGACGAGAGCCCAAGTTGTTTGCTCACTGGCAGATGGGGATTTTACCGGGGGCTAGAGATAATGGGAGCCGGATGAGCGGAGACGTTCACGTCCGGATCTGAGAGAGCCTGGGGGTGAAATTCCCTCGGGCTACTCACCTTCTACTGTTTGCCAAGACGGAAGAAGAAATCCAAAGGGCAGGGGAGATAGCAAAAAGAGTACTTACGGAGTTAGGACTAGAGGTATCCATGGAAAAGACAAGGTTTGTTGACTTCAACGACGAGGACTTCAAATTTATCGGATTCAACTTTGAACATTGGAGAAAGAGAAAGAAAGATGGGAAAGCCTACTTCATAGTAAAACCAACCGAAAGCTCCTGGAAAGACTTCAAGGAAAAGATTAAAACGGCTACCGGAAAAAACCTTACCCTGAGAAAAGAAGCCTGGATAGACAAAGTTAACCCAATCATCCGGGGAAAAGTCAACTACTATTTAAATCTCCACAAAGCAATCGAATCAAATCAAAAATACGGCCAGCAGAGTAACTGTTATGAGAAAGGGTTTAGTCAGGAATTACACGCCCTGGATAGATATACAAGGCAGCGGTTAAGAGTGGCGATGATACACGCTCATCCATCACAACGAAAAGGATGGGCCATGACGACAAAATGGAGCATCGAATTCTTCACTCGCATCGGATTGGTTTCTGCCAACTGGCTCTATTACAACAAGATATACGGATATACAAAAGAACAATATATCGAGCGGCAGACGCGAAAAATCAAGAAGAAACGGGAGAAGCTCACCGCCAGACTTAAAGAGAAAGGCCAGGAGTATTACACTCCCGACCGAGTCCGTAAAATTAACAATGCCCAAAGGATTGCTTTTACTTGATTAATGAAATCTGCGTGGGTAAGCCGTATGCCTTAATAGGGCACGTACGGTTTGACAAGGGGGAAGCTGTGTGAGCAGTTTCCCTACTTTCTTCAGCATTATCATTTATTCCCTGATTTTAATGACCCCCACATCTCCTTGGGATTCGATAACCGTCCGGAATTCTTTGGAATATGTCCGTAAATCCTGTAATACCCGTTCGGCATCTGCGCCATGACGGAGTCTGGTTTGGTACTCCACTTCCGGATTATAGACATTCACCGGATATATTTTGGCGCAAATTAAACCGTTCTTGTCATATTCGATGGCCAGAATCATGCTGTCTTTTATACGCTTGCTCCGGGAGCCGAAGACAAAATTGCCCAGGCTATACGCGATAAGCCCACCTTTGTAAACTTCCAATCCTTGCAATACATGAGGGTGATGCCCGATGACCACGGAGGCGCCGGCGTCGATACATTTACGCCCGTAATTTTTTTGATAGTCGGATGGGTAAAATTGCAACTCGTTGCTCCAATGGAAGGAGACGATGACATAATCAGCCATGGTCTTGGCTTTTTGAATGTCCGGTACAAAAAAAGCAGGGTCGCCGTAAGGAGTACCGGGGCGGGTCTTGCTGGCCCAGAAAATTTCCGGATAGACTAGTGAGTATGAAAGAAAAGCCAGCTTGGTACCGTTGGGAGTGGTAATAAGCGCGGGGCGGCGTGCTTCCTCCAGGTTCATTCCGGCGCCGGTATAGGCAATCTTGGCGGAATCCAAAGCGTTCAAGGTGTCTTGCAGGGCGATGGGACCGTAATCCAAGATGTGATTGTTGGCCAATGTGACAATATCGAAACCGGCCAGGGTTAATGATTGAACCGTACGCGGATCGGCTTGTAAAATCCATGTCTTCTTGGTATAAACCGCCCCCCGGTTGGATAGCGGTATTTCCTGATTTCCCATTAATGTCGTGGCAGTTTGGAGAATTTCCCGAGTATCCACCCAGGGGTATTCCGGATTTTTTAAGATGATATGATCCATTCCGGAAAAACTGATATCGCCAACGGCCATCAACGTGTTCGCCGATTGGCCGGGTATTTGGCTTGAACTGGTTGGTTCCGTTGCGGAGGAATAAGTAACGGCTGATACAAAGAGTGAAACCAAAAGCAACATTCCGCATAGTTTAATAGTTTTTTTCAACCCCAACACCTTCTTTTCCGGAATATAAAAAAGCATATATATCTAATATGTCATAACAAATAGCGGCTTGTCAAGTAAGTCGCTTTATTGGTGGTAATACTTATATTTCGGCAAGATCTTTAAATATTTGTATCCCAAAATGCATAAAGGGTAAAACTATTAATGCAAAATCTTGAGTTTACAGCTATGTTTATGTGTGATGTTTTTACGACTCGAACCTACAGATTTTAGTAAAAGTTTTTAGCCGGTGAATAGAATGCGAATCGGAATGGGATGATTATGATTAGGAGGAAAGAATAATGAAAAAGATTTTATTATGGATTAAAGCGGTTAGAGCCCCATTCTTTACGGCATCCATCATTCCGGTACTGGTTGGGGGGGCTTTAAGCCACCGGGAAGGGATTTTTCAATGGCCGGGATTAATTTTCGCCTTGCTGATCGTCGTTGCCAACCATGCGGGAGCCAATTTGCTCAATGATTATTTCGATGCGCCCGCGAGTGATCGGATTAATCAATCCGTTACCCCGTTTAGCGGGGGAAGCCGGTTGATTCAGGAAGGTTTGGCCACCCGGCGCGCCTATCTTACGGCGGCGCTGATTACTTATTCCGGGGGACTTTTATTAACCATTGTATTGGCAATCAGCTACTATAATTTATTCATTCTTGGCTTGGGGATACTAGGGATGCTCCTGGGCGTTGTTTATAGCGCTACCTACACTTTTGGGATGGGAAGGGGCTGGGGGGAATTGGCCGTGGGGATGGCGTTCGGACCATGCGCGGTATTGGGCGGATATCTCCTTCAAACCAGCCAGTTAAGTTGGGGCGCGTTTCTCGCCGGGATACCGGTGGGGTTGTTGATTATGGGGGTATTGGTATTGAATGAGTTTCCGGATCTGGACGCGGATCGGACGGTAGGAAAACGGAATTGGCTCGTAAGGGCCGGGGATGAACGACGGGGAGTCTGGATTTATCTGGGGATCATCAGCCTGGCCTATCTTACGGTGCTAGGCGGGATTTTTGCCGGAGTATTTCCGGTCAAGATTCTATTCTCCTATTCCACACTGCCGTTGGCGGTCTGGATTTTGTTAAAAATTTGGCGGTATAAGGGGAGAGTGGCTGATTTGGTACCTGCCATGGCCGGGAATATTGGATTGCATTTTTTGACGGGGTTATTGATTTGTTTGGGAATTTGGTGAAAGAAGCTCCACTCGTCTTCATCCGTAAAGATAAAAAGGATTTCTTGAATATAATTCATTAACACGAAAATAAGGTCTTTTTCATGGTTGGTTATGCCTATTATGTCGTGTTTGTCAAAAGGATTATCTTACAAAACTTATCCGCTTTTTCCCCTTCTTTTAAAAACAATCTCCGCTCTAGTTCTTAGTAAAACATCAAATGAAGACAATAGGCCAGTTTAATCTCCCAAATTTTATCCCGGTGAATGAGTGATTAAATCACAAGATAATTGGTGCAAGTTTTCACCACCCTAAAAATAAAATCTCCTTAAAACCCCCCGCATAAAATAAAAGGAGTTCCCAATTCGGTAACGAATTTATGCATCAACTATCTTTTCTTTTGGGAGGACCCGATGGACTACCAAACTCTCTACCGGCGCTGGCGGCCACGGAGTTTTACCGACTTCGTGGGGCAAAGCCATGTGGTCACCACGTTATCCAACGCCATCGACGGCAACCGGGTGGCCCATGCGTATCTATTCACCGGGCCCCGGGGGACGGGGAAGACCAGCGCGGCCAAAATATTATCCAAAGCATTGAACTGCAGGCAGCCAAAAGGATTGGAACCCTGCGATCAATGTTCCAATTGTACCCAGATCAACGAGGGAACCTTTCTCGACGTCATCGAGATCGACGGCGCTTCCAACCGGGGCATTGATGAAATCCGGGATCTGCGGGAAAAGGTGAAGTTTGCCCCCGCTGAGGGCAAGTATAAAATATATATCATTGATGAAGTCCATATGTTGACGGCGGAAGCTTTCAACGCGCTGCTTAAGACATTGGAGGAACCACCGAAATTTGTGGTATTTATTCTGGCCACCACCGAGGTTCACAAAATCCCGGCCACCATTCTCTCCCGGTGCCAGCGGTTTGATTTTAAACGGTTTACTATCCCGGAGATTGAAGGACGGTTATTGCAAATCCTCGATGCTGAAGGAGTCAAGGCCGAGGGGAATGCTTTAAAGTTGGTTGCGGAGCATTCCGAAGGCGGCATGCGTGACGCCATCAGTTTGCTGGAACAGACATTGGCCCATAGCGGGGAGAGGATTACCGAAGCAGATGTTCGGGCGATCTTGGGATTGATAGACACCGAGGTCATCGGAAACATTGCCCGGGCGATTTTAGAGCGCGATCCCGGGAAAGCGCTGTCCATATTGAGCGAGGTTTGTCTGGACGGCAAAGATCTTTTTCAGTTCGGCCGGAGCTTAATCACTTATTTCCGGGAAGAATTATTAGCAACGGTTACTTCCGGTTCGAGTGGAAAATCCGGAGCGATGGAAAACTTTAGCGCGTCCGAGATTATCTGGATAATTGAAACACTCTCCACCGCTACGAATGAGGTAAAAAAGAGCCTGCAAAGTTCACTCCCCCTGGAACTAGCGTTTATTAAATTAACCGCCGGCCATATAAATTCGGGCGATCTTGAATCAAGGGTAGCTAAATTAGAGAATCTATTCCAGGATCGTACTTCGGTTCCAGCGAAAGCCAGATCTGAGGCCGCTCCCTTACCGGAACCGGCGCCGGTCGTCAAACCCATAGTGGATGGTTTGAAAGTCAAAGATACTTCATCGCCGCCAACAACCGGGGTAATTCCGGCGGGGGCCGGTACGGAAAC
This sequence comes from Bacillota bacterium, assembly GCA_023436305.1. Lineage (GTDB taxonomy): Bacteria > Bacillota > UBA4882 > UBA8346 > UBA8346 > JAEZJQ01. The sequence continues at coordinate 29,591 of JAEZJQ010000141.1, read as the reverse complement.
ATTTACTCAATGGCCCGTATTTATCGAAGCGGTTAAAAAGAAGAAACGGACTTTAGCCGCCCTGATCCAGGAAGGCAAACCGGTAAGCTTTAATGGCTGTGAATTGGTGGTGGGATTGCCGCCGAATATGAAGTTCCATTTGGAAAACCTGGGGATGCCTCAGAATAAGGAATTACTGGAAAGTATTCTGAAAGAAGTTTGCGGCCAACCGGTGAGTTTATCTTGTGTGCCGCTATCCGGGGAAACGGCACCGTCCAATACCGAACCTGCGGCCAATGAACCGGATCTGGTGAATCAAGCCGTTAAATTATTTGGTGGCCAAGCCAAACCATTATCCTAAGGAGGAATAAATCCATGATGCCAAATATGCAACAAGCAATGAAACAAGTCCAAAAAATGCAAGCCGACATGGCCCGGATCCAGGAGGAGTTGGAAACCAAGACTGTAACCGCTTCCGCTGGAGGTGGCGCTGTCAAAGTCGAAATTAACGGTAAATTACAACTTCAGAAAATTGAAATCTCTCCCGAAGTGGTGAGCGCCGATGATTTGGAAATGCTCCAAGATCTCATCGTGGCCGCTGTCAACGAAGGAGTCAAAAATGCTCAGGATTTAGCGGCCAATGAGATGGCCAAGGTGACTGGAAAATTAAATATTCCAGGGTTGCCGCCGGGGTTGTTTTAGGTAATTTCCATGCTATACCCCCAGCCCATGTCCAAATTGATTCATGAATTATCGAAGTTGCCGGGAATTGGTCCCAAGACCGCGCAACGGCTTGCATTTCATATTCTAACGCAGCCTGAAGAGGAAATTAGCAAGCTGGCCGAGAGTTTGCTGGAAGCGAAGCTAAAGATTGGCTTTTGTTCGGTATGCGGGCATTTAACCGAAGTTTCGCCCTGCGGTATATGTAGTGAACGGAACCGGGATCATTCTTTGATCTGTGTGGTTGAAGAATCCCGGGATGTAATTGCCATGGAAAAAACCAAGGTTTATAAGGGGCTATACCATGTTTTGGGCGGGGCTATCTCGCCCCTTGAAGGAGTTGGCCCTGAAGATTTACGAATCAAGGAATTATTGGCTCGTATTTCCGCCAATACTTTCAAAGAAATAATCATTGCCACTGATCCCAATATTGAAGGTGAAACTACCGCCCTTTATTTAAGTAAAATATTCCGGCCGCTGGAACTAAAAGTTACCCGGCTGGCCCGGGGGCTACCGGTGGGCGGGGATTTGGAATACGCCGACGAAATTACTTTGGGCAAGGCTTTTGAAGGCCGCACCGAGCTTTGACCTTTGATTTAAAGAGTTTACCGGATTTACTTGACTATTCAATAAGCACTGGGAACTGATTAACGAATATTTTAAAACACGCATAAATTTTCCTCTATCGGATCATACTTCTAAACAGCATGACTCTAAGTCGTAGGGATTCGGTGGAGGGAAATCAATGCAACCAAATGATTGCCGGAAAAAATACTCGGGATGGCGCGGAATTTTTGCCCGGTTTGTGGCCGCTTTTCGTTTTGAGAGTAATGAACTGGAACGGCAGAAGAATCCCAGCCTGCTTGAAAACCTGGAATCGGCTTGCCGTGAGTGGAAATATGCCAAGTTATATTTTAACTGTGTAACTGATCCGGACTTAATCGATCATGCGGTTTTTTATATCGGCGCCACCGAAAAAAAATATATTTATCTCTTAAAACGGGCCCGGGAAGAAGGTTTAAACATTGATAATTTCCGTTTAAGTTGAAAAATTTGACAAAACCTTATAGAAGTCGTTATTCCAAGCACCGGGTCTAAAATATTTCCCCTGCCAATAAACTTTAAAAAGCGATGAATTCATGCCATATCAATCCAATCGCTGTTTAAGGGAGGAGGAAATACACATGTCTACAGGCTTGGTATTAACCTATCTGGCAGTTTTGGGGTTGCTCTATGTATTGGGAAAAAGTTTCTGGAAACCGCTGTTTATGCTGTTCACGTTATTTTTCCAGGGTGCTTTGGGCGCTTTAGGAATCTATTTGTTCAATTTAGTCGGAGTGTTGTGGCAAATCACCATTCCCTTAAATCCATTTAATTCATTATTTACCGGTTTATTAGGACTGCCGGGGTTGGTGACGTTATTGATTATGCGATATTGGATTCAATTGTAAGACCAGGGACAGACACCAAGTGCTAATGGTAGGCATAGATTAAAATGTGGCGTATAGCGTGTGTCCGTCCCATCAAAGCAAGGTGGAGGTTGAAGCTATGACTACCTTAGTTTGTTTCGGATGTGGTAGTTCCATACCCGAGGGCTTGAATATCTGGGGGCAATATCTGTGCCCGGACTGCGAGATGAAAATCCTGCGTAGTGACGTGGCCCAAAACGACTACCAACATTGGATCGGAGTTTTAAAGAAGTTTTGGAAGTCTACCCAAATTGATCTAACCATGGATCCGGAAAAATAGATTTCCAAATTAACTTATAATTTGTATAGAGTAATGGACAGTTATTGAAAAGTAGCTGTCTTTTGATTTCTACGCCAAAACTAACCATAATACCCATAAAGAGTTTGCTTAAAAAAGCAAAATTTTTATGGGTAAATTTATACCCGTAGTTTCAGCCCAACTGATTTCTAAAAAAGGGAAACTGGTTAAATTTGTCGAATCTATTCTATAATGAAGGATAATTTGTTACAAGAGCGGGCTCCGCTGTTTGAAGAGTTGCAACGGTATGCGCGGCAATCGTTGCTCCCGTTTCACACACCGGGGCATAAGGCCGGGCGCGGATTGGAAATAGAGTGGGCGGTTCTTGGCTTTCCCGCCAATTTGGATTTAACTGAAATACCGGCTTTTCATTGGGCCAGTGCCTGGGAAGAGGCTGAGAGATTAGCCGCTGAGTTTTTTGGGTCGGATCAAACTTTTTTTCTTACCCAGGGCGCATCTCAGGGGATTATCGGGGGTATCTCGGGGGCTTTTTCACCGGGGGATACCGTTTTAGTCGGCCGGAATTGTCATAGTTCGGTGATTAAAGGAATTATATTGGCGGGACTCAACCCGGTTTATATTGAGGCGGTATTTTTGCCGGAATTTAATGTCCCCATCGGGATTAATGTTGATTCTTTAAAGCGCCGTATTGAGGAATATCCATGGTGCAAGGGATTAATCATTACCAATCCGGGTTATCAGGGCGTGGCCAGCCGGTTGCAAGTCTTCCGGGAAATTATCGGTGACCGGATTTTGTTCGTGGATGAAGCGCATGGCGGCCATTTCCGCTGGATGGGGTTGGGGGGTTACGATGCGTGTGATAATGCGGACATATGGGTCCACGGCACGCATAAAATATTGGGTTCTTTAACCCAAACCGGGATGCTCCATATTAAAAAAAGACGGATTGATCCCGGTCAAGTAAAACAAAATCTAGCGTTAATCACTACCACCAGCCCTTCATATATATTACTGGCTTCGCTCGATTCTAACCGGCGTTGGTTGGCGTTGAGCGGAGCCCGGATATTCGCCGAAAAACTGCCTCTAATCCGGGAGTTAAAAAACAGGCTGGCTAAAGTGGACGTGCTTCGGGTTTTAACAGCCGATAAGTTATCCAATCCGGATAATAGAGTGGTTGATCCCTGGAAGCTGAGTGTACACTTTCACCCCGTCGGTTTAACCGGGTACCAGGTTGAAACCGTTTTACGGGAGCAGTATCGGATTCAAGCCGAATATGCGGATTTATCGCAAGTAACTTTCCTGGCGGCTCCCTGGCAAACGGAGGGAGAGCTGCTCCAACTTGAGCAGGCGCTCGGGGAAATTGCCGCGAATAGTGGCCGCTACGCGCGCGCACGCGCGAACTCTCGGGCAGTGCTTGGCGTTCCGGGGGATTTTCCAAAGTCCATTCCGCAATTAATAATGGCTCCCAGGGACGCCGGACTGGAACCGGGGCAACTCATTCCGCTGAGAGAAGCTACTGGCCGGATATCGGCTTCCATTATCGCAACCTATCCGCCTGGAATTCCTCTGATTGGTCCCGGGGAGTTAATCCGGACCGTGGATATCGAATATATTCAAGAAGTTTTAGCCTGCCAGGGTTGGGTGAACGGGGTGGACCAAGGAATGGTACGGGTTGCCAAGGATAAACGAAAAAGCGATGTGATATAATTATATGCGCCAACCGGGATTATTTATCACTTTGGAAGGGGCCGACGGTTGCGGTAAATCGACGCAGGGCCGGTTGTTGGCCGATTATTTGAAAAATAAAGGATATCCGGTTTTATTAACCAGGGAACCGGGGGGCACTCCGCTGGCTGAAGAGATCCGGAAAGTGATCCTGACCCCGGGCGCCGAAGTATTGGATTCCAATGCTGAAATTCTCCTATACGCCGCTTCCCGGGCACAGCATGTGAACTGCTTCATCAAACCGGCGCTGGCGGCGGGAAATATGATTATTTGCGAAAGATTTATCGATTCAAGTTTGGCATATCAAGGTTATGGTTTGGGAATGGATCTGGAAACCATTAAGGCGGTCAACCGCATGGCCATTGGCAACTTTGAGCCACACCTAACCTTTTTACTGGACATGGAGACCGAAATTTGCCGGGAAAGGATCTTGCGGCGTTCGGCCACCGGCAAAAACGGAATTGACCGGATCGAGTCCCGGGGCATAGTTTTTCAGGAAAAAGTCCGGCAAGGTTTCCGGGACCTTGCTCGTAAGAATTCCCGGATTATATTGATTGACGTTTCTCATCGAGGGGTTCAGGAAATTCACCAATTGATGGTCGCCAGTTTTTTGGCGCGTTTAAAAAAGGAAACGGGGGAAGGAATCTTAGAAACCGGACTTTCGGAAATTGAAATCGATTGAGGAGGGTTGCAGGATGAAACTAGTGATTGCGATGATCCAGGATCAAGATGTCAATAAACTGTTGGGAGTTTTAACTGAACATGGCTATTCGGCAACCAAATTAGCCAGCACCGGCGGTTTTTTACGCCAGGGGAATACCACGCTTTTTATAGGGGTCGCTGATGATAAAGTGACTGAAGTCACTGAGTTGATTAAAAATACTTGCCATTCCAGAAAACAACTCATTACACCGTTGGCTTCCGTGGGCCGGACGATGAACAATTATATGCCGAATCCGGTGGAAGTGTCCGTGGGAGGCGCCACCGTCTTTGTGGTTGATGTACTGGATTTTGCCAAGGTATAATGAAATACGATGTAAAATGGCTAACGATTGTTTCACGTCATCTGGCGAGGACGCTTTTATAGGGAGGAGTTTACTTGGAAATTAAACCAACCGGCTCCCAAAAACATAGTCAACCCACTGAATTACCGGTACGAACCATGGGTATAGGCGGGAGTATTCGGGAAACCGCTTTTTCGGAGGCTTTAAAAGATTCCGATTCCGCGCGGCGCCGTGAAATTTGCACCAACCTTTTACAGCAAATCGACGCGCAAAGCGCCGAATTAAAAAAGGCTCCCACTCCCACCGGGATTAAACGCTACCGCAAATTGGTCCAGGCTTTCATGAAAGAAACTTTAAGCCAATCCTATACGCTTAATCAGCGGACTCACTGGGATCGAAGCGGTAATCGCAAGGTTTTCGTCACCGTAAAAAAACTTAACGAGTCGTTGGAAGCATTAGCCGATGAAGTATTGAATAAAGAAAAGAACCAGATCGATCTGGTGGCGAAATTGGATGAGATCAGGGGCTTATTAATCGATTTATATGTTTAAGCAGTGATATAGATTGGAAAGGCCTGCGCCGTACCGCGAAATTCAAATTTTTGGGGATTGGGTTCATGGGTTGCTCCTTCAGTGGAGTTATGATAAACTTAAGTTTATTATTTCAGATTTGGGTTAAATCCGGAGTTTTTGTTTGGAGGTTATGAATGACCGGTTTTTCTGATATAATAGGGCATAAGGATGTAATTCGCGCACTCAATAAAGCGTTACTGGAAGCAAAGGTAGGACATGCTTATTTGTTTGTTGGTCCGGCTGGAGTAGGAAAGAAAACATTAACCAAAGCATTTGCCAGGCGGTTGCTTTGTAATAATTTAGCGGGGGACCGTTCCGGGGAAAGTCCGGCAGTTGAGTGCAATCATTGCCGGTCCTGTACTTTGTTTCAGGCAGGTGCTCATCCGGATTTTATTACGGTAGCTCCTAGTGGAAATTCAATCAAGATCGATCAATTAAGGGAATTGCAGCACAATACCTATCTCCGTCCCTTAAATAGCGATTATAAAATTTTTTTCTTTCCCGATGCCGAGCAGCTTACCGAAGCCGCCGCCAACAGTTTTTTAAAAATATTGGAGGAACCCCCCGCTGGAGTGGTCTTTCTTTTTACGGCGGTACGTCCTGACCGGATCTTGCCGACCATTCGTTCCCGCTGCCAGGTTTACAATTTATTTCCGGTTCCGGCCGCGGAGATCTATAATGGGTTGCTGAGCCAAGGTTTTGAACCCATAGAGGCGGATAAGCGGAGTGCAAGTTGTGAAGGTCTCCCCGGGAAAGCCCTAATTTTTATGGGATCTGGTCCGGAATCGGAACGGATCGAATTGCAAAAATTATTGGGCCAGGATCTTTTAAAACAGTTAAAGTTTGCGGGTGACCTGGAGAAGAAAGAACGGCAAGATATTCTAGCCCTTTTGAATGATTGGGAAAGCCAAATGCGGCAAGACCTATTGTCGGCTGTAAAAAAAGATCTCTCAAACTCAATTCATATTGAACTGAGGGTTCGGGTTCATATCACCGAGAGATTGGCGCAAGTTAAGCGGATGATTGAATGTAATGTAAACCCGCGGCTGGCGGTAGAGGAATTTTTGATGGATGCAATGGTTCAAATCAATGGTTAAACGCGGCGCCGGCCGTTTTGGTGGAGGGATTGAATTATATGTATGAAGTCGTGGGAGTCCGTTTTAAACAAGCGGGTAAAGTTTATTATTTTGATCCGGCGGGTTTTGTGATTAAACCAGGTCAAAATGTAATTGTGGAAACAGTACGGGGGATCGAGTTCGGCCAGGTCATCGTGGAAAATAAATTGGTCCCGGCGGAGAAAGTTACTTCCCCGTTAAAAAAGGTGATCCGGATCGCCACCGGTGAGGATGAAGTCCAACTCCGGGAGAATCAGGAAAAAGAGAAAAAAGCGTTTGATATTTGCCTGCAAAAGATTGAACAACACCAGTTGGAAATGAAGCTGGTGGATGTGGAATATACCTTTGACCGCAGTAAAATTATTTTTTATTTCACGGCTGATGGCCGGGTGGATTTTCGGGAATTGGTCAAGGATTTGGCGGCGGTGTTTCGGACTCGAATCGAATTACGGCAAATTGGAGTCAGGGACGAAGCCAAAATGCTGGGAGGACTTGGGCCCTGCGGCCGTCCTCTCTGCTGCGCCACATTTCTGGGGGAATTTGACCCGGTCTCCATTAAGATGGCCAAAGAACAGAATTTATCCTTAAATCCGGTAAAAATATCGGGGATATGTTCACGGCTTATGTGTTGCCTGAAATATGAGTCTAATTGTTACCGGGATAAAGATACTAAGGCGGATCTGCCGTTAGTGGGCAGCCGCGTCAGGGTAGACGGCCAAGAAGGGAAAATCCTGGAGACAAATACCTTAAAAGAGTCGTTGATCGTTCAATTTCCAGGCGGGATCAAACGGGAGATTTTACTGACGGATGTGGAAGAATTAATTTTGGATGAAAAAAACGGTAACCATAATCACAATTCCGGCTGTAATGGTTGTAATCACGGGAATGGCAATTAAGGAATATAAGAAAATAAAGAGTATGGATAAAAAATTCTTGACATAATTCAGGCTCTCTCGTATAATATGAATAATAAATAATACTCCCGCTAGGGAGATTCATCGAAAGGCAATGACGAGGCTAGTAGGAAGTTTTCGATTTATAGAGAGTTGGTATGTGTGGTATCACACAGGATATCACCGCCGGTGTAAACCAACATTCGGATTTCTGAACCTCCCCTCCGAGCCGCTTACCTAAAGTGAACAGTTCTTGAAACCGTTCATGAGTAGGTCTAGCCGGGGACCGTAAGGTCCAGCCCGTTATAGCGAAGACGTTCGTCCTTAGCCTGCGTGGCTATGGCGGAAGTTTCAGAGGCTACTGTTATAAGACAGTGGTGAAGTTGGGTGGTAACACGAGATTAACCCTCGTCCCGAAAAGGGGATGAGGGTTTTTATTTTTTTATTTCGAACTCGTCGCAACTGATTACCGTAACCAGAATTAATAGAAATGGGGGAATCACCAATGAAGAAGGTCAAAATCTTTGACACCACACTCCGGGACGGAGAGCAATCAGCAGGGATTAACTTGAATGTAGAAGAAAAATTGCAGATTGCCAGGCAGCTTGCCAGGCTAAATGTGGACATCATTGAATCTGGTTTCGCAATTGTTTCACCAGGTGACTTCGCCTGCGTCCAGGCTATCGCCCGGGAGATTAAGGGAGTCACGGTTTGTTCACTTTCCAGAGCGGTTAAAGCGGATATTGATCGGGCCTGGGAGGCGTTGAAGGATGCGGAGGATCCTTTAATTCATACATTTATCGCTACCTCAGATATTCATATGAAGTATAAACTGAATAAAGAACCGGATCAAGTGGTGGAGATGGCGGTAGCGGCGGTAAAACACGCCAAAAGCCTTTGCCCGAAAGTGGAATTTTCCGCTGAAGACGCTACTCGCAGCGATTGGGATTTCCTGTGCCGGATTATTGGAGAGGTTATCAAGGCGGGCGCTACGATCATTAATGTTCCGGATACGGTGGGTTACGCTATTCCCTCCGAGTTTGGGAAACTGATTCGTTATCTCAAGGAAAATACTCCCGGTCTGGATAAAACGAAACTTTCAGTCCATTGTCATAATGACCTAGGTATGGCGGTGGCGAATTCGTTGATTGCTGTTGAAAATGGCGCCGATCAAGTGGAATGTACCATTAACGGGTTGGGTGAGCGGGCCGGCAATGCTGCTATGGAAGAAATTGTGATGGCTATTAAAACCCGGCCGGAAAACTTCAACGTCGCTACCCGGATCAATACGGAACAGATTATCCGCACCAGCCGTTTGGTTACGATGCTTACCGGTAAACCGGTTCAACATAATAAAGCAATTGTCGGTTCAAATGCTTTTGCCCACGAGGCCGGAATTCATCAGGATGGTATGTTGAAAAACCGGATGACCTATGAAATTATGACCCCGGAGTCTGTTGGAGTAAGTCAAAGCGAGATAGTTCTCGGGAAGCATTCCGGCCGTCATGCCGTTAAAAACCGGTTAATCGAGTTGGGCTATACTTTGAGTGAAGACGAAGTTGATCAAACTTACCAGCGCTTTGTGGAATTGGCGGATAAGAAAAAGGAAGTCTCCGATTCCGATTTGGAGGCATTGGTTAGAGATGAGGCGCATGCCGTGGAGGATTGTTTTGTCCTTGATTATTTGCATGTAAGCACTGGAAATAGCACCATTCCCACCGCCACAATTCGTTTAAAGAAAGATGGCAAATTGGTTCAGGAAGCTTCTTGCGGGGATGGCCCAATTGACGCCATTTATAAAGCCATAGACCGAATTACCCAAATCAAGGTCAAACTCGATGAATATAGTCTTAAAGCGGTGACCTCGGGTGAGGACGCTCTCGGTGAAGTCACCGTGAAAGTACGGGAAAATGGGCATGCCTATGTAGGCCGGGGTTTATCAACCGATATCATTGAAGCCAGTACCATTGCCTATATTCATGCCTTAAATAAGATAAATCAGTCGCTAAAACAGAAAAATCTCATTTTTACGTGAAAATGAAGCGGGCGACCGCTTCATTTTTTTTTCATAAGCCCTCCTTTTTTGGGGATAATTATTACTAGAGTTTTTACCATTTTGAAAAAAGGAGGGTTTTGATGGATAAGATTAGGGTAGGAGTAATTGGAACCGGGCTTGCCTGGGAAAGGCTCCATTATCCTGCGTATCAAGAATTAGCGGATAAATATCAGATAGCCGCGCTCTGTGATGTGGACCAAAGCCGGGCCGCGGAATGGGGGCAGCGTTTGGGCTTGAATTTATCTCAAGATATATTTACCGATTGTCAGGCAATGATTGAACGTGATGATCTGCAAGTCATTGATATTATGGTGCCCATCGCCAAAAATCATATGGTGGCGGAGATGGTGGCCCGCTCGGGCAAAAATATTATTTTGGAAAAGCCAATGAGCGCCACCATTGAGCAAGCCATGGCCACTTTAGAATTGCCGCGTCATTATAACATTGAGATGATGATTGCCGAAAACTATCGTTATAGTGAAGAGTTTAATCGCATTCGGGACCTCGTTCGCGAAGAGCGGGTAGGCAGCCCGGTGTTCTTTATTTACAACAGCACCAGTTGTTTCCCGTGCGCCATGACCAAGGATACTTTTTCCGCCACCGAATGGCGTCAACATCCGGCATACCCCGGTGGAGATATTCTGGATGCGGCGATTCATAATTTGGCCGGATTGCGGCATGTTTTTGGGGCAATTAAGTATCTGCAAGCTTTCGGAGTGCCTCAAAAGGATGATTTTAGTCCTTACGCGGTGGTGACTTCCAATATTCATTTCGCAAGTGGTGTTATTGGTGAGTTTTCCTACTATCCAGCCGGGCAAGAAATTCAAAAGCCCTTGGTGGGTTTAAGGATTTTCGGGACCAAGGGGATGATTTATCTGGAAGATACTCAGTGCGGGACGATTAATCTCTTTTATAATGACGGTGGTCACGAGATCATTGGGTTCAGGCCGATGCGCGGTTATTATAACGAATTGACCAACTTCTATAATGCCTTGACCGGCCAAGAGATGATTGCGGTGCCTCCGGAAATGGAGATTGGCGATCTGCGGACCATTTACGCCATCTTACAATCCATTTCCGAACAAGAGATTGTAAAAGTGGATAAGACGGCTCAATATGCGGTAGTTACATGATTCTCCACAAGATTAGCCATAAAACGTTACCCCGCGCACTTTCGCGCCAAGTTCTTGATATTAAAACCCGCCCGAGCGGGTTTTTCATTTGGGTGGCCCATTGAATCAAGCGGAAATGAAAAATACTTTGAATAAGTTGGATCTTATGGCAGGAAATTTAGAAATAGCGGCGAAAATTTCTTGATTAGTTTTTACTAAAATAAATGCCTATAATTTTGAATCGTTGGCTTGGAGGGTAAAAAATATGGCGAAAGAACTGAAACTCGATCTAACCAAAACCAAACCGTTCATTACGGACACGGAAATTGTGATGATGGCGGATCAAGTGAAATTGGCGCATGAGGCCTTACATAACAAGACCGGGGCCGGGAATTATTTTACGGGTTGGGTTGATTTACCCACCAAATATGACCGCCAGGAATTTCAGGCGATTTTAAACGCCGCCCAAAAGATCCAGGATACCTCGGAGGTTTTAGTGGTTATCGGAATCGGGGGTTCCTACTTGGGGGCCCGGGCAGCCATTGATCTGCTAAATCACTCATTTGTTAATCAGATGGATAATAATAAACGGAAATATCCCCGGATCTTCTATCTGGGCCAGACCATTAGTCCGACTTATACGGCGGAACTCTTGGACTTACTTGCCGAAAAGGATTTTTCGGTTAACGTAATTTCCAAGTCGGGCACTACTACCGAACCGGCGGTGGCCTTCCGTTTAATCAAGAATCTCCTGGTCAAGAAGTATGGTGAAGCTGAAGCCAAGAACCGGATTTACGCTACTACCGATAAAGCCCGGGGAGCTTTGAAGAAATTGGCGAATACCGAAGGTTATCCCACCTTTGTGATTCCCGATGAAGTGGGCGGCCGTTACTCGGTTTTGACAGCGGTGGGACTATTGCCAATCGCGGTAAGCGGTGTCAATATTCAAGAGATTATGGATGGAGCAGCCGACGGATATCAGGTTTACCGGAAACTGGATTTTGCCAATAATATTGCTTACCAGTATGCGACGGCCAGGAATATTCTATACCGTAAAGGAAAACTCATTGAGATTTTGGTCAATTACGAACCCGGATTGCATTACTTCGCCGAATGGTGGAAACAACTTTTTGGTGAAAGCGAAGGTAAGGATCATAAAGGCATCTTCCCGGCGGCTTGCGATTTTTCCACCGATCTCCACTCCATGGGCCAGTATATCCAGGAAGGCCGGCGTGATATTTTTGAGACCGTATTATGGGTCGATAAACCGCGCCGTTCGGTAGTGATTCCTAATGACCCAGATAACATCGACGGTTTGAACTTCTTAAGCGGCAAAACCATGGAATTCGTTAACCAGAAAGCATTCGAGGGGACTTTACTAGCTCATAACGACGGTGGGGTTCCTAATCTGGTGATCAAAACACCGGAGATCAACCCTTATTATTTCGGAAAGATGGTCTATTTCTTCGAAATCGCCTGCGGCATCAGCGGTTATCTGGATGCGGTCAACCCCTTCGATCAGCCGGGCGTGGAGGCTTATAAGAAGAACATGTTCGCTTTGCTCGGAAAACCGGGTTTTGAAGCGGAGAAAGCGGCGCTGGAAGCTAGGTTATAACAATACCTGTTTAATCGATTTACCGGATTTAAGAATTAACAGGATTAAACATTGAAAAGGGCCTTGAAAGGGGTCCTTTTTTTGAGTTATATCCTATATATGGTAATCGATTTTATCGCTCAATTTCCGCAATAGGCAAATTTGGCTCCAATTTATTATCCCAACTGGCCAGGATCATTCCGCAAAATATCAATACACCCCCGATAACTACCTTCCAGTCAAAGGGATCAAATCGCAATCCGATGGCAAAAATCCCCGCAAATAACGGTTCGGTGGCTAAAAGAACTGCGGTGCGATAGGTGGGGATTTTTTGCTGGGCTTTGGTCTGAAACAAGAAGGCTATGGCGGTGGCAGGTATCCCGCAATAGAGAATGGCCAACCATTGCAGTATGGAAAAACCGCCCAATGGTACCGGCTTTTGGCCAAAAAAGAGAAAACTGAGACCGGAAATGACGGCTACCGTGGCAAATTGAACTAAAGTCAGGACGCCGGCGGATAAATCTTGGGCCATGCGTTCGGTGTAAACCACATGCAGCGCGAAAAGCACCGCGCAGGCCAAGGTTAGCAGATCCCCTTTGGCGAAATCCAGGTTCCCTTTTAAGGTAATCAACAGGAGTCCGACGGTTGCCGCGATAATGCCGATCAATACAATCCGCCGGGGTAGCCGGAGGTTGATAAGCGCCGCCAGAATGGCCACCAAAATGACGTTTAAACCGGTAATAAATCCGGAAGCGGAAGCGGTGGTATATTTAAGGCCCAAAGTCTGGGCGATAAAGGCCAATCCCAGAATGGTCCCCAAAAAAAGTCCCGGTTTTAAGCAAGCCCCCCAATTCCCTTTGAGTTTGGGAAAAAACAAGATTCCGAGCAGCAATAACGCCAGGATAAAACGGCTGAAAATAAAAAAGAAAGGGTCGATGGCAGCCACCGACCATTTCACAATTATGAAGGACCAACCCCAGATCATAGTGGTGGTAAGCAATAAGAGGTCGGAACCGGAAAGTTTATTTTTCATTGAAACGAATCCTTCGGTTTATTTTAAAATTTTGCCTAAAAACTGCCGGGTCCGCTCGTTTTGAGCATTGTTGTACAGTTCAAGCGGCGCTCCTTCCTCCAGGATCTCGCCTTCATCCATAAATACGACCCGGTGGGCTACTTCCTTGGCAAACCCCATTTCATGGGTTACCACAACCATGGTCATACCTTCGTGGGCCAAGTTCTTCATCACATCCAGCACTTCTTGAATCATCTCCGGGTCCAGCGCGGAAGTGGGTTCATCGAAGAGCAGCACTTTGGGACGCATGGCCAGGGCTCTGGCAATGGCTATCCGTTGCTGTTGGCCACCGGAAAGGTGATCCGGATAAACACCGGCCTTATGGCTGAGCCCAACCCGGTCCAACAGCTCATAAGCCCGGGTGTTGGCTTCCTCCTGGGAGAGGCCCCGGACTTCCATTGGGGCAATGGTAATATTCTCAAGGGCGGTTTTGTGGGGAAACAGATTGAAGCGTTGAAAGACCATACCGACCTCGGCTCGGACTTCATTGACGTTGATAAGGTTATGGTCGGAGACATCGAGCCCTTCGATAAAGATATGGCCTCCGGAGGGTTTCTCCAACAAATTCAAACATCGCAGGAAGGTACTTTTCCCGGAACCGCTGGGACCGATGACACAAACCACTTCGCCCCGCTTGATGTGGGTGTTAATTCCTTTCAGGACATGCAGATGCCGGAATTTTTTATGGAGGTTTTCCACTCTAATCACTGACCTTCATCCTCCTTTCCAAATAGGCTACCAGCCGGGTGAAGGGGAGTGTCATCACCAGAAAGAGCAAGCCGACCTCGATCCAGGTTTCCGTGGGCCGGTAGGAACGGGTGACAATGATCTGCGCTTTCCGAACCATTTCTTCCATACCAATGACCGAGACTAGGGAGGAGTCTTTCAACATGGCGATAAATTCATTTCCCAGGGGCGGAATCACCCGTTTTAAAGCTTGGGGAAGGATAATATGGCGCATGGCTTGCCAGTAAGTCATCCCCAGGGAACGGGCCGCTTCCATTTGGCCTTTATCGATGGATTGAATCCCGGCCCGGATGATTTCAGCCACATAAGCGCCGCTATTGATGCTTAACGCCAGTAACGCCGAGACGAAGGGATTAATGGGAATGGGTTCTCCCCCAAAAATGGCGCCTAATATTGGCGGGGCGCCGAAATGGATTAAGAAGATCTGTACCAAAAGCGGAGTGCCGCGAATGAAATCCACATAGATCCCGGACAGCAGATTTAATCCTTTGTTATGAACAACTCGAAAGATACCGGTGAAGGTCCCGATGATAATCCCGTTAGAAACCGCGACTATCGTAAGCAATAAGGTCATCAACGCCCCCAGTCCAAGTGATGGAAGGCTTAACCACATATAGTAAAGGGAAGTTTCCGCCATGGAAAGGTCTACGATATTTTCACCGGGGGTAATTTCGATATCGCTCTTTTCGGCGCGGAAATTATTTTTGCGAAGTTCAATCCGGTGTTTTCCCAAGGCTAGATTCTTAAAAACGTATGGCGTATATTTCCCGGTATTTTTTCCATCGATGTAAATCGAAGCGCCGGGAGGATCGGATGCCAGTTTCAACGTTGTTTGGGTCCCGGTCGTGCCGAAGGCGGAGGAATAGGAGCCAAATAATAGGGTGACCGATAAAGTAATAATCAAAAAAGTTTTATATCTCAAATGAAAACATCCTTTACATTGGCTGATCTAGTCTCTAAACAATGAAGTATGGCCAAGAAGGTTTGAAACCGAACTTTTTGGCCATACCCGGCAATCCTTAATTATTTAACCTCGGGCCGGTATTTCTTGACTAAAGCGCCCAACTTGCCGTTTTTGGTAAGAGTATCAATGGCTTTATTAATCTTTTGGAGTAATTGATCATTTCCTTTTTTAATCCCGATGCCGTAATATTCGTTTTCGATATTCTTGATTTCAATAAATTTTAACTTGCCTTTATTATTTTGAATGGCAATCAAGGCCACCAAATCATCCATAATTGCCGCATCGGCATTATTGTTCAACAATTCCTGAACGGCTTGGGGATTTGTATCAAAGCGTTTCATTTTGACATTTTTTATTTTACCGGCATAGAAATCCCCGGTGGTGCCATTTTGGACGGTAACGGTTTTTCCCACCAGATCTTCCGGTCCTTTCACGGTCTTGCTATCCGCTTTGACAATGATCGCTTGTTTAATGGTGAAATAAGGCGCTGAAAAATTTATTTGTTTTTTACGCTCCGCATTAATAGTCATGGCGGAGATTAAACAGTCGTAGTTGCCGTTCATAAGCCCGGGAATGATTCCATCCCAGCCGATATTTTGCAGTTTAAGTTCCATTCCCATTTCGTCGGCGACCATTTTAATCAGTTCCATATCAAAACCGACAAAATTCCCTTTGCTGTCAATGGTTTCAAACGGGGCGTACGTTGCATCGGTACCGACTTTCAATACCGGTTTGGCAGCTAAAGTCATTCCCGCACCCAAGCAAACAATCAAGATAACTGAGAGCCATAACTTTTTCACTGGAAAACACCTCCAAATATATTAATAAAGTCCATCATTATTATATAACAAGATATAAAAGGTGCCAAGTTTATTCGATTAATTTTATATTTCCGGAGGAGGAAATAAAGAAATAGAAATGGTTTTGTCGTTTGCGAATTAATTATCTAATTTTGATTTAATTTGGGGATAATAAATTCATTAAAGAAAACCGGTGAAAGAGAGTTATTAATTTGGAAACCATGACTCCCGAAATTTCAACCTACTTGCCGAATCTAAAAAAATCCCCGGATATTATCCTTATTGAACAGGAATTGGAGCGGACCATTTCCGGAATTGATGGAATAATTCAAGAAATGTGCCGGTATTTGTTTGAGGCCGGCGGAAAAAGGCTCAGGCCATTACTGGCGTTATACAGCGGTTCAATTTTTTCCAAGTCGTCCCCGGAATTGGTCAGAGCCGCTGCGGCAGTGGAGATGATCCATTTGGCCTCTTTGGTTCATGATGATATTATTGATGAGGCGGATTACCGGCATAGCCGGCCGTCCCTTCATAAAACGTGGGGTTCCAAATACGCTTTATTATGCGGGGATTATTTATTCACCAAAGCATTTGAAATCTTGGCGGAAAATCATAAAATGGGATCAGCCGTTGGTTTAATGGCCGAAGCGATTCAGCAGATGTGCCGGGGAGAATTATTGCAGGCCGGGGACCGGTTTGATTGCGCTATTAATATTGAACGCTATTACCAACGGATCATCCAAAAAACTGCTTTGTTTCTGCAGTATGCCTGTGAAACCGGGGCGATAATCGGCGGCGCCAATCCGGAACAAGAGAGATTGCTGGGTGATTTCGGTTTGCACTTAGGGATTGCTTTTCAAATCAAAGATGACATAATGGATATTTGCGGGGATTCCACCATAATGGGAAAGCCGAAATGGGAGGATTTGCGCCAGGGGAACTTAACCTTACCGGTAATATTTGCCTTAAGGCATCCCCGATACGGAGAATGGTTAAAAGATGTTATTGGTAAACGGGAATATCCGGAACCGGTTCTGAGAAAGGTTGAGGATGTACTCATGGAAACCGGTTCTCTGAACAAAGCGTACTATATTGCCGCTTTGCATATCCGGTGGAGCAAGGATTGTCTGGCTCAACTCCCGGAATCTCCCCATATTCAATTTCTGGAGGCTTTAGCGAATAAAGTGCTGGTGAGGAATTTTTAAGATGTTTGAAAAGCCGATTTAAAACTTCGATTCGATAAGTTTTTATGGGGTGCGATTTTTTAAGTGGCTTGCTCCGAATCAGGTGAAGTATGCTTTTGAACAAATTCAAATCCTGCTCTTGCCGATTTTCGGCGAACATGGTATAATTCGAACAATAATATATTTAATGAAGACAATGAAAGAGAACGCGGTCTTCTGGAAAATTTATTTCCGATGTCGGCCGCATGAAACCATCGTAGTGACAAAAGAGAGCGGGTGTTTGCTGCAAATCCGCCGGATACGATTGGCCCATCTACCCTCTGGAGTCGCCGGCTGAAAACGCGCTCTGGCGCGACGCAGTAAGCTGAGACGGTCCGCCCGTTATCGCGGTCAATGAGATATGCGGTTAAACTGGCATATAAATTAAGGTGGTACCACGAAACCCTCGTCCTTATCAAGGATTGTGGGTTTTTGTTTTTGAAAGGATAAAATATTAGGTAAAATTCAAAATACTTATTTCAACCCAGGAGTCTGTGTGGATAATTTATAACTTACAACTATTTTTAAAAGGGGGAACATTCAATGTCAGTCTTCGAAATATTAAAGGAACGGGGTTTTATTCAACAAACCACTCATCAGGAACCGCTTTACGAATTGTTGGAGCGGGAAAAGGTAACTTTTTATATCGGGTTTGATCCCACCGCCGATAGTCTCCATGCGGGAAGTTTGCTGCCAATTATGGCCATGGCTCATATGCAGAGGGCCGGGCATCGCCCGGTTGCCATATTGGGAGGCGGGACGGCCATGATCGGTGATCCCAGCGGGAAAACCGAGATGCGAAAGATGATTACCCAGGAAACCATTAGTCACAACGCGGCCCGTTTTAAGGAGCAACTGTCGCGATATATCGATTTCAACGATGGTAAGGCTTTAATGATCAATAACGGTGATTGGCTCTTGAAGTTAAATTATATTGAGTTCCTGCGGGATATCGGCTCCCAGTTCTCAGTGAACCGGATGCTGACCGCGGAATGTTTTAAAACACGAATGGAGAAAGGGTTATCTTTCATCGAGTTCAATTATATGTTGCTCCAGTCCTATGATTTTTTAGTACTATTCAGAGATTACGGCTGTAAACTGCAGATGGGCGGCGATGACCAATGGTCCAATATTTTAAACGGAGCCGATCTAATCCGCCGTCTGGAGGGGAAAGAGGCGTATGGAGTTACTTTCCCGTTATTAACTACTGCTTCGGGCCGGAAAATGGGGAAGACCGAAGCCGGGGCGGTCTGGCTCGACGCCGCTAAAACCAGCCCCTATGAGTATTACCAATACTGGCGTAATACCGATGATCGGGATGTCCAACGTTTCCTGGCTTTATATACTTTCCTGCCCATGGATGAAGTCCGCCGCCTTGGAGCTTTAAAGGATCAAGAAATTAATGAAGCCAAGAAGATATTGGCCTATGAAGTCACCAAACTGTCCCATGGGGAGGCGGAAGCCCGAAAGGCCGCCGATGCCAGCGCCGCATTTTTTGGAGGCGGCGGGAATGAACTGGCCATGCCGGGATTGGATGTGCCTTTTTCCGAATTGGCGAAAGGCATTTCGGTTGTTGATTTGGTAATTAAGGCAAAATTGGCCGATTCAAAAAGTGAAGTGAGACGGTTGATCACTCAAGGCGGAATTTCAGTGAATGATCGAAAGGTGACCGATTTGAATCAAGTGATTGCCCCCGGAGATGCCAAAGATAACAAAATCATGGTGCGCAAAGGTAAAAAGGACTTTCAGGTGTTAAATTTCGTTTCCGATAAATGAGCGGACCCGGAATATGGTTGTTTAATAAGTCCACGGATAAGGAGTGCTGGCCACGAAGCAAATTTTAGTAACCGCCGCCGTAATCATAAGCCAAAACCGGATCCTCATGGCGAAACGGTTGCCTTTCGGCAATGAGGCCAATAAGTGGGAGTTTCCAGGGGGGAAGGTGGAGCCGGGAGAGGATCCGCGTTCCTGCCTGGAACGGGAATTGAAGGAAGAATTGGGGATCGCCGTTACCGTTGATCGGGTACTGGAGGTTGTTTCGGAAGCCAACCACGAACAACATCTGGTTTTAATCTATTTTCACTGCCGGGTTCGGAATGGCCAACCGGTGCCACTTCAATGCCAAGAAGTAAAGTGGGTGAATCCGGAAGAGATTGACATCTTGGATAAATCTCCCGCCGATGAACGGTTTTGGGATACGATTAAAACCAGTTCCGAACTATTGGATTTGCTTTCATTTCTTTAGCTGTTCCCGCTTTGAGAAAGGCTATCGTTTCAGCGGCGATAAATCCCGGGACATGGTTCCGGTTGAAACAATTTCTTCAATTTTATAGGTGCCGCACTTCCGGGTATTTAAAAAGCCATCCCAGGCGGCTTGAGCCAGACGGCCGTCGTTTAGCAGATCAAATAGCCATTCGGAACATAATGAAGGGTCTTCCTGCGCGATCCCGGCCCGGTGTTCGATGAGCCATTTTTTATTGTAATGTTCATGGGAACCTAATGGTGGAGCGATAATGATTGGAATTCCCAGGCCGCAATAGAACGAGAGTTCCGATGGCTTGGTCCATAGAATATCCGTGGTCCGCAGTATCAGGTTGAAACGGCGAAAATACTCATCTTTCGTCGCCGCATAAAGAATATTGATTCCAGTGCCGAGTTTGTCCTCTAATCCAAATTCAGTCACGCATTTCCGGAAAAAGTTATGGACTTCTCTACGGACGCCACCAATTAAGTTTATCCGGATGCTTCCGTTTTCAATTTTTGATTTCATGCTTTTTAGGATTTCGCGCCCATATTCCTTTTGGGCGCCGGCCCCCCCTACCGCGAAAGTTAAGGTTAAAACGCGATGACTCCGGTTTACGCAATTTTCAGCTCCCAGGTAATGCTCAACTTCAACCCGGTGCAACGACCAAAATTGCTGGGAAGGATCAAGATAAATCAAGCGTTGGGCCAGATCCAGCTTTAAAATCTCCAAGTCTGGACCGCCCAAGTTTTCTTTGGGTAATGGAAACCCGGTCAGGAAGATACGTTCGTCCGGGACACCGTATTCTTTAAGCCTTCGTAATGCGTGACCGCAAGGGGCTAAATAAATGATGTTGCTTTTGGTGGCGTCTTTGGCGACCCAGATCCGGTTGATATCCGTATCAGTGACCATTAGGTAGATCTTCGGATAATTCAAATGATCGGCGGCAAGCGCGATAGCGAAAAACGTGGAGACAATGGGTAAATTACTCAGGCGCATAATGTCGATCATTGTCTTGCCCAACCCTTTCTTGATCAGGGAATCCAGATAATGGACTTGGAGAGTGGGCTTGGAAAGATCCCGAAATGGATAATAAGGTGTAATTTCTTCGAGTCGATCAAGCAATCCAAATAAAAATTCGCCAATAACCGGGATATGATTGATCCGGGAGATTCCTTCATAGGCTCTGCGCATTCTTACCCATAATTGATTTTCTTTTAGCGAGGAATATTGAATGGAGCCGGCGGTTAAAACCAAGTTGCCGCCTAATTCTTTTAAGGGATAGGCGGCCCGTTGGTGTCCCAGGCCCATATCGGCAGCTATTATCCAAGCTTTTTGTTCGGGAGTAAGGAAAAATGACATGGTGTACCTCCTGAAGGTCGGTTTAAACCGTTAAATATCCATCGGGTATTTAACTTGATTGGGGATTGTTTATTATATTTTTAAATGCGTTCTTTATTTGCGGGAAGGATAATCTTGTCAAGTATAGTTTTCGTCAATATTAAATATTTTCTATAGATGTTTTTATATTACAAAATGGGGTTATTCTTTACTATCCCTAAAAATATTCGGACCGTAAAAATGAAACATTTCTTTTTAAACCGCTAAAATAGCGCTTGGAACCGAGATAATCCATCAAAGACATTAAGAAAAATTGAATTAAACCGATAATAAAGATAATTGGGAGGAGACCGATGAAAGAGCGTATCCGAAATTTCCTCGATTTTTGTTTAATCGGTTTAATTTTTTTAATCGCGGGCTTTGTATTCTTTCAAGCCGCTGTCAAGTTGAGTATTTTCACATATCCGAATAGGCCCGGCGAGGATGCCTTGATAGTGTTGTTGATTATTGTTATATTAACGGCCTCTTTTTTTGCTTTCAAACAAAGGCGGGCCACTGATCGGTTGTGCCAAATGGAGCAATTATCAGAGAAATATAATAAACTCTGGTATTCTTATTTGCACTTGGAGGAGAAATATGCTCAATCATACACGGTTCAATTAATTTTGGAAGAAATTAGCCGGGAATTGGACTCAGATCGGCTGTTAAAAAAGACCACAGATATTGTGATGGGAGTTTTCGGCAGCAAGAAATGTATTATTTATATGAAGGAAGAGGGGAAAGCAGTATTAACCGTAAGAGCAAGTTCCGAGTTTACCGATGATATTCCGGAGAAGGAAACCGTCTCGTTGGATGATGATAATATTATTGCCGGGGCTTGGCGGAATCTGCGGGTTTATACCCTGGACGATGCCAAACCGGAAGAAATGGAAGAGTTCAGAAAAAAGAACGTCAATAGTGTTTTAGTGATTCCTCTTGCGGGACATCGAGATTGTTGGGGAATTATGGTCATCGAACACGAAGCCGAAGCCGGATTAAGTCCTGATTTAATTGAATTTGCCAAGCTTATTTCCCAAGAACTCAGCCTTTCGGTGGAAAATGCTTATCTTTATGGCAGAATGCGCCGGATGGCTAATCATGACGCTTTGACCGGGATATATAACCGGATGTATTTAATCAATTATGTCGCCGATTTATTTGATAAAAAGCCCAATATCGTTTCCTTAATCATGTTCGATATGGATTTTTTTAAACGCATCAACGACCGTTATGGGCATTTGACCGGAGATATGGTTTTAAAAACAACTACCGCGGTAATTCAAAAAATACTTCCCACGGGAATTTTAGCCCGTTATGGCGGTGAAGAATTTGTCATTGTCCTTCCCGAAGTTCAGATGAAAGACGCGATGGAGTTTGGTGAAACGATTCGCCGCCAAATTTCCGATTATGAATTTTTGACAACCGAGGGACAGCGAATTAAAGTTACGTTGAGCGCCGGTTTGGCAACGTATCCATACGTCTCCGACGGTTATGAGGGACTTCTGCAAAAAGCCGATGAAGCATTATACGAAGCCAAAAAGAGCGGTCGCAATAAGGTGTGTCTTGCCGAACCGGTGGCGTAAGGCGTAGTACTTTTTTTATTTAATGGAAGAAAATCAGGTTGCATATATCGTAATATCGCAATATAATAATATTACAATAATAAGGAGGTTGGACATGGAATATCCGGATGATTTCGATCGGTTAACGGAGATGTCCGAGTTGTTTAAATCAATTGCTCACCCGGTTCGGTTATGCATTGTACGGGGCTTAATTAAACGGGGGGAGTGTAATGTAAATAAGATGCATGAGTGTTTGAAGCTTCCCCAATCAACGGTCTCCCAACATCTCGGCAAGTTGAGAAGCCTGGGGATCATTAAAGGCCACCGCCATGGGGCGGAGATCTTTTATCAAGTCGTAAACGAAGATATTAAAAAAATTGTGCAATTGCTGTTTGAATAAATCATTGGATAGAGGGTGAAACGGATGGCAAAGAAAGTAGTCATTGTAGGAGGCGTAGCCGGAGGAGCCAGTACGGCGGCGCGGTTGAGACGCCTGGATGAGACAATGGAAATCGTGATTCTGGAAAAAGGGGAAGCCATTTCCTACGCCAATTGCGGACTTCCATACTATATCGGCGGCGTAATCGAGGATCGGGATGATCTATTCATTCAAACCCCGGCGGGAATGAAAAAACGGTTTCGGATTGATGTCCGGGTTAAAAACGAAGTGATAAGCGTTGACCGGGAGAACCGGGAAGTGGTGGTGAAAGATTTATCACAAAATCGTACCTATCGCGAAAACTATGATATTTTGGTACTGGCTACCGGATCTTACCCGATGATTCCAAATATTCCCGGTGTCGATGACCAGCGGGTTTTTACGTTGCGGAATATTCAAGATACCGATGGTATTAAACAATATTTAAATCAAAACAAAGTGAATTCGGTGGTGGTGGTGGGCGGCGGTTTTATTGGCTTGGAAATGGCCGAAAATTTGGCTCACGCCAAGAAAAAAGTGACTTTAATCGAGATGGCCGATCAGGTTTTAAATAATTTGGATTATGAATTGGCCGCTATAATTCACCAGGAATTACGGGATAACGGAATCGATCTGATTCTGGGAGAGGGATTGGCCGCAATTAGCGAGGTTCCCGGCCAGAAAAGCGTACAGGTCATCACCAGTCAAGGAAAAAAGGCCGTTGCCGATATGGTGATTTTGGCGTTGGGAGTCCGCCCGGATAGTAAATTGGCAGTGGCCGCGGGATTAGCCACAGGCCCTAACGGCGCTATTCGAGTTAACCACCGCTTACAAACGTCAGACCCTGATATATACGCGGTTGGGGATGTTATTGAAGTCCCGGAAATCGTATCCGGCAAAACCAATTGGGCGCCCCTGGCCGGCCCGGCCAACCGCCAAGGCCGTGTGCTGGCGGATATTTTAGCCGGACGGGAAGCAAGTTACCGGGGAGCCCAAGGCACGGCCATTGTAAAAGTTTTTAATCATATCGCCGGTTCCACCGGTTTGTCGGAAAAAAATTTGAAAAAGTTAGCGACCCCATATTTGGCCTCAATAACCCATTCGAGTTCCCATGCCTCGTATTACCCGGGAGCCCAGCCGGTTACCATCAAATTGTTATTCGCGCCGGAAAGCGGGCGTATTTTGGGGGCGCAGGTCATTGGGTTTGATGGGGTTGATAAGCGGCTGGATATTTTGGCAACGGCATTACGGTTTGAGAAAACGGTGGAGGATCTTACCGAATTGGAATTAGCTTATGCTCCACCATTCTCTTCCGCGAAAGATCCGGTCAATATCGCCGGTTATACCGCTTCTAATATTTTGAAGAAGGATGTGGAGGCTATCACTTGGGACCAACTGCCGGAGGATGCCGCCGGACAATATTTCCTGGTGGATGTCCGGGAACCGGCCGAAGCGCAACTGGGGAAGATTCCGGGAGCGGTAAATATCCCGCTCCACCAGCTCCGGGATAGGCTGAATGAGCTGCCCAAAGACCGGGAGATTGTGATTTACTGCCAGGTGGGGTTAAGAGCCTATATGGGGGCGCGGATTTTGAAACAAAACGGATTTATGGTGAAGAATTTAAGTGGTGGCTATAAGACGTATGGGGCGGTCCAAAAGGATCGGAGTCAGCGCCGGGATAATTATGCCGGATCGGAAGTGGCCACTGCGGCAACAGTGAATTATAGCGAGGAGAACCGTGAAATGAGCGATACAATTAAGGTAAACGCCTGTGGCTTGCAATGCCCGGGCCCGATTTTACAACTCTTCAATAAAATGCAGCAACTTAATGATGGGGATGTATTGGAAATCAGCGCATCAGACCCAGGCTTCGCCAATGATGTTGAGGCGTGGTGCCTCCGTACCGGTAATACTTTATTAAAACTGGATCGTACCCCCGGGAAGATTACCGCAGTGATTCGTAAAGGGATACAATCCCGGGAAGTTAGCGCGCTGATAATTGCCGGGCAGGATAAGACCATTATCGTTTTCAGCGCCGACCTGGACAAAGCCATCGCCTCTTTCATCATTGCCACCGGCGCCGCTTCCATGGGCCGGAAAGTGACGATGTTCTTTACTTTCTGGGGTTTGAACGTCCTTCGAAAACCCCGGCGGGTAAAAGTTCCCAAAAGTTTTATGGACCGGATGTTCGGGATGATGATGCCGCGTGGTTCCACCAAACTGGGATTGTCAAAAATGAACATGGCAGGTATGGGCGCGAAAATGATCCGGATGACGATGCGCCGGAAGAACATTTCTTCGCTGGAAAGCTTAATCGGCCAGGCCCGGATGATGGGCATCCGGCTGGTAGCCTGCCAAATGTCCATGGATGTCATGGGAATCAAAAAGGAAGAGCTGTTGGACGGAGTTGAAATTGGCGGAGTGGCCTCTTACCTGGCGGCGGCCGAGGAAGGAAATGTGAATTTGTTTATTTAAAAACCGTAAAATATGGATTGAGGATTTTTTCATATCTTCTTTAAAATTACCCCACTGTAGCGCGGTGATTGGCAATGGTGGGGTAATTTTTATCGAAAATTAAAAAATAGTTAACCAATTTCACGATCCATTTTTTATATCAGTATATCTACAAATCTAAAATTTATCCATCATCGTGCCGATAAGTTATTTGATGATATTCCGGTGGCAATTTGTAAAAGTGGCGATTGGCGATAGATTTCGAAATTATTGGGGATTCGTGGAACACCGATATTAAAATATTAACAGGGGTGATGAGATGAGATTGAAAAATTGGTGGATTGGGTTGGTGGTGCTTTGTTTACTTGGCGTAACAGGATGCTTTGAGGATCCCAATGACATTTCCAAGCAGGGTGTATGTGTGGTGAACGGCACCGCGGTATGGACCGAGGCCAGCAATAAAAGCCGGTGGCTTTCGTCACTTGCCCTGGGGGAGACGGTTCAGTTGGAAGGTAAACCCGTGAAAGATCTGAAAGACCCGAAGCAACGGGAGTATATTAAGGTAAAGCTTTCCGATGGGACCGGCGGATATTCCAGCACCTGGGGAATCGTTCAGGGGGCCTATGTTGGTGTAGTTCAGGCCGTGACAAAAGTCTATAAGCGGCCGGATTTGTTGGCTGATTCGGGAAAAACATTTGAGGTGATGGCTATCGTCGCCGTACAGGAGGAGAAAAACGGTTGGCTACGGGTGACCGGGGAGGAATGGGGGAAGTCCGGCTGGATTACCAAGGATTCCATCCGCAAGGATAAAGAGGATGTGGTGACTGCGGTATTACTCAGAAAAGCTTTGCGGGGTAAAGAAAAATCCATGTCCAGGGCGGATTTGGAACAGATTATCGCTTCACTTCCCGACCGGGATAACTTCTTTGTAACCAAAGTGTTGGAAAAGTATCAAGCCCTTGATACAACACCCCTTGAAACGCCCCCCGCCGAAACCCCGCCGGATACCCAACCCGAGGGTGAATTAGGAGAACAAGCCGATTAAATCGTCGAATCAAGGATAAATAATACGATTTCAACAACAAGGTTGCCTTAATCCGGCAACCATGTTGTTTTATCTGATGGGTGATTTATGGTTTCATTTTCAACTGGAATTTTTTCACTTGACTGAAATGAGAGGGCTCAAAACCCATTCGGACTTGAATATCCCCGGTTAAAAGATTATAAACCGCCGACCACATGGTTATCGGTTGGGAAATATCTTTTAAAAGCTTCATGGCGCCATCGTCACTGATAACTCCGTTGGTATTTTTGAGAGTCTGAGTTGCGGTGGCATAACGGTTACAAAGCAAGGCGCCGTCTTTGGCGCTGTAGATTTGAAAATTGGTGGATACCTGCCAGGCTTCGGAATCTTGGATTACTTTCACTTGGCCTTTGACAAATTCAATCACGGCGGAATGACCGGAAGCGTCGGCTATCAAATAATGAACGGGGTTATGGGCAAATACTACATTGTATTTTTTAATCAGCGCAATGGCCTCCGTCACATCTTTGGCATGATCTAGAACCAGGCGAATAACATCGACTTCATTAATATTCATTTTATGGAGATCGTGGCTGCCTTCTGCATCCGGGACTGCCATCAGCCCGATTGCCAGGCCGCATTCATTCATGCCATCCAGCGGCATCCAAGGCGCTTCCATTAATTTGGTCCGGTCAAAGAAGGAAGCCGGGGTGTAATCGGGAGGGAGAAAGCCGCAATTGCTTGGATCCAATAATGATACGGACCGGTAGCCCTTGGGGGGATGAGTAAAGAGCAATACGGCGGACCGGTGGAACCAGTCATAATTTCTTCCCAGCAGTGGATTCCCCAGTTCATTTCGGGCCGAAAAAACACTACAAGCCCACGGACCGTCCTTCCGCTCCAAAAGTGCCGGCTTAATCGGATATATCCCTGTTTTCAAGAATATATCAAAACCATAATCCCCATAATAAGTCATTACATATAGGGGTTCATCTCCGACTTTAGAAAAGGAGAAGATTGTACGCAACTGGTTGCCGTAGGTCAAACATAAACCAATGAGGATCAAGAGGAGTATAACGGTGGAGAACGAGAAGATTTTTTTACGGATCAAATTTTTCTTTGGGATCTTGATTTTGTTCTCGAGTAAAGGCCTGGTTTCATCCAACCAATTCACAACCTTTCTTTTTTTAAGATAATTATAATATTTATGTCCGATTTTGGATACATACTCCCGTACTTAAAATAAGAGTACGATACCTGGTACTGCCGTACCTGATTATTTGGAACCGGAAAAGTGGTTGTTTTACGTTTCCCGGTAGTATTGTGAAACGATTTGCGGTAAAATTACCAGTAGATTGGAATTCATATGAATTTCATAAGTGTGAAAGCCGGATAATCCGGGAACTGGTCTTTATGTTTACAATGAAATGAAACGAGGAGATGCCCTATGCGCACATTGAAAAAAGCCATACTTTCTTTCGGAATGCTCTCGTTATTATTATTTAGCTTTAGCGCCAATAGCGCACCCAATAATCTGTTTCAAAGCGGGTTCAATCAAACCATGGCCTTGCAGGATAAGGAGGAGGATGATGACGATGTTTTCAGCGCTATGGACGTTAACGACTTTTTCAATCGACCCATGGAGGACCCTGAGAAATTAGTAGCGCCTTTCACCATCGTCGTTGATGAGGAAGCGGCTGGCTTTAGCGGGGGTTTCGGGTATATAGCGCATGTGGAAGCAACTTATGTTTTAAATAAAGTATGGTATCAAGGTCCCGGGATTTTTGCCAATCAGCGATGGATGAGCACCAAAACCCCGGCCCAATTTTTAAAAAAACGGGGCGGTATCCTTCATTTAAAACCGGGTGAATCCTTGCCGTTTCGGATGAAGACCATGAAAGGCCAGGGAACCGGTTGGAATGGCAGTGAAAAACAGACGTTTCATAATAATGAGACATACAACGGTGATACCCCTTCGGCCTTGCTGACCCGGACCGCAACCGGGGCCCGGCTTTTGGTCCATAACCCGGCCGTGGATGACGATGGACAAGGCCTGCTGCATAATTTCGCGGATTTGCATGCAACAGTCCTGGAATTTGAATTAAGTGAAGCCGAACTAAAAAATTGCGCCAAACGATTTTCCCGCCAACTAACCAGCGCCGAATACCAGCAGAAGGGGAGTATCGGGGCCAATCTGACCGCTGGATTCGTGGAGGATTTAAAGGCCGAATTCACATATTCCGGAGTGAAGCGGGGCGAGATCGCGCTGGATGGCTCCAAATCCACCGGAAACATCCAAAAGTATACCTGGTCCTTTGAAGGATTGGATGGACAAGCCATGCCGGAGGGGGTTCGTTTTGACGGCGATATTAAGCTGGAAGGAAAGACGGTCAGGGTAATCTTGTTGGCCCCAGTCAAGGTGATTTTGACGGTAACCAATGATAAAGGTATGGAAAATACCAAGGAATTAACGGTGGCCATTCAGCCGAGGAATTGGAAAACCTCATGCAAACATGATTCGAATAATATTGGAGTTATCGCGGACAGAGTGTTGAAAAGCACCAAAGGCGCACCGCCGTTGGGAATTCATTATGGGCAGAATACTTGCGCTCTCTGCGCCGAGAAGAACGAAAGCGGTTCCATATACCACCCCGATGGCACGGGAAGCGGCTTCAACAAAACATTTGACAATAATGGTTATACTTTGTCCAAAGTCGAAAAAGGACCGTTTACCGGGACCTGTTATGTGGAGAAGTATAATATTGAAATCCACCGCCGTCCTTTGATTAACGTCAATTTTGTTCCGGGAACTCCTTTTTATAATTTGAATGTGAAATATAAAACGGATATCGCCGTATTCCGGCAATCCACCCTGGAACATGAGGCGATTCATACCGCGTTACTTCAGGAAGTGCTTGCCAAGCACGATCCGGCCAAAGATTTGGAGCAGCTTTTCGGGGAGGAACGGGATGCGTTGAAGGAACGGGCGGATCAGTCGTTGCTGACCACGGAAACGGAACTGCTTCAAGAATTCGGGAATGACGAAGAAGTTCGGAAACGGTTATATCAAAAGTATAAGAATCAACAAGGGGTTTTGGCGTTTGAAAATTCGGGAGACCCGGAACAGCCGGTGATATTTGTCAAATTGTTTTACTTCAATAAACAACAGAGTATGGAATAAAATTGGGAAGGGTCTGCAACATTGAG
>JAEZJQ010000136.1 GCA_023436305.1 Bacillota bacterium | reverse complement strand
GTCTTAACCGGCGCTTGCCCGAGAACAAGATGGTCCGCAAGATTGGCTTATATTTGCTCATCGCCTTCATCATATTCGAACTCGCCGTCTGGGTCGTTCCCCTGCCGCGCCATAAGCTATTCCCGCCCTCGTCCACCCTGGTCTTCGACCGGGATCGGAAACTGATGTACGCTTTTACGTCCAAGGACGACATGTGGCGGATTCGGACTTCGTTGGACAATATTTCGCCGGTGTTGCAAAAGTTCCTGATCCGTTATGAAGATCGCTGGTTTTACTGGCATCCGGGAGTGAATCCCATCGCCATCATCCGGGCATTCCGGGAGAATACGGCCCGGGGCCGGGTGATTTCCGGCGGGTCCACTTTGACCATGCAGATTGCCCGGATCATGGAGCCCAAGAAACGGGTTTGGTACAATAAAATGATCGAGGTCTTCCGGGCATTCCAGTTGGAACAACGGTTCAGCAAAAGGAAACTGCTGGAGATCTATTTCAATATCGCGCCCTATGGCGGGAATATCGAAGGGGTGGCGGCGGCGTCCTGGATGTATTTCGGGAAAGAACCGGCCCAACTCAGTAGCGGGGAAGCTGCCTTGCTGGCGGTATTGCCAAATTCACCCACGGCATTACGGCCCGATGCCTATCCCGAGCGCGCCCGAAAAGCCCGGAATCATTTATTAAAATATGTTTACCGGTGTGGATTGATAAATACCAAGGAATACCGGGAATCTCTGGCGGAGGAAACACCTGGATGCAGGATTCCCTGGCCGGCGGTAGCGCCCCATCTTTGCTATGAATTGAGACGGAGGTACCCGGATGAAGCAAGGATTATCAGCACTGTCAAACTCAATACCCAGGTGCTGGCCGAAGACATGTTACGTATTCATGTCCGGAAATTACGTCCGGAGGGAATCACCAACGGCGCAGTGGTAGTTCTTGACAATAAAACTCATGAACTTTTGGCGGCGGCCGGTTCCGCCGACTTCAACAATATATACGATCAAGGGCAGGTTAACGGTTTTTTGGCGCCACGTTCTCCCGGTTCGGCTTTAAAACCGTTTGTATACGCCATGGGTGTCGAACGGGGTTTAATTACTCCCCAACATTACCTGGAGGACGTCCCGGTGGATTTCTCCGGATACTGCCCCGAGAATTATGACCGGACCAATAACGGACTGGTTTCCGCCCGGGCGGCGTTGGGACGCTCCCTTAATGTTCCGGCCATCAATTTGCTGGCGGATTTGGGGGATGACGGACTCTATGATTTATTGCGCCGGGCCAATTTTTCCACCATCGCCCCCGAAGACCGTTAT
Organism: Bacillota bacterium; assembly: GCA_023436305.1. GTDB lineage: Bacteria > Bacillota > UBA4882 > UBA8346 > UBA8346 > JAEZJQ01. The sequence continues at coordinate 22,229 of JAEZJQ010000136.1, read as the reverse complement.
GGGCTGACCATTGTGGTCGGCGGCTGTGAGGTAAACCTGTTGGAACTCAGCGCGCTTTACTCAAGCCTCGCCTGCCGGGGAAATTATACCTTCCCCAAGTTAACCAAAGCGCAAGCGGCTGGTCTCACCGTGAAGCTGTTTAGTCTGGGAGCGGCCTATATCATTACCGATATTTTAACGGAAGTCACCCGGCCGGACCTTCCGGCCTGCTGGGAATTTACTTCGCTGCCGAAAGTCGCCTGGAAAACCGGGACATCCTACGGGCACCGTGACGCTTGGAGTATTGGTTATAACCCGCAATACACCATCGGGGTCTGGGTTGGAAATTTTAACGGCGAAGGCAGGCCGGGGTTGGCCGGAGCCGAATCAGCGGCGCCTTTGTTATTCGAACTGTTTAATAAAATCAAGCAAAAAACCGCCGGTGAATGGTTCGAACAGCCTCCCGAAGTGGATACCCGGGAGGTATGCGCATTAAGCGGTCTAGCTCCCGGTCCGTATTGTCAAAATTTAGTCCGGGAATTATACTTGACCAACGCTTCCCCGGATCAGCAATGTACCTTCCACCAAGAGGCTCTCGTGGATGTAGCCACCGGATTTCGTTTACCACCCCACTATACATCAGTAGCCCGGAATACCCGGCCCATGATCTATATCAAATGGCCGCCACGGGTCGCTTCCTGGTTTCAGCGGAACGGTCGTTTTATCGACCGGCTGCCCTCCTTGTTACCGGAGTGGCAGCAATTGACCCCCGGCCAGGCGCCGGTGATCCGGTCACCGTTAGCCAATTATGAGTATCAATTACGGCCGGGAGTTGCCCTTGAATTCCAGAAGATTTGCCTGGACGCCGCCGCTGCCAACGACGTCCGCCAGTTATACTGGTTCATTGACGGGATCTTTTTCGGGGCGGTCAAACCCGGCGGGAAGTTATTTTATATGCCGGAAGAAGGGCGGCGCCAAATCGTTTGCCAGGATGACCAGGGCCGGAGCGCTAAGGTATTTTTAGTAATCAAGGAATAAGGGTAGCGCAACTTTTTAAAAAATTTTAAGTCAAGGCGGCGGTGGATTCGCGTATGACAAGTTGCGGTTTTAATTTCAGGGTTGTATTTTGTTTCAAATTATTTTCGATGAGTTGGATCAATAATTCCACGCATTGTTTACTCATCTCCTCTGTGGGTTGCTTTACAGTGGTAAGCATCCAAGTTCCATCAATCCGAGGTTAATGGCCTGGCAGCAAATCAAAGACAGCAACGGTGATATAGTGGATACCCCGGGAAGCGTGAATTCGGCACCGATGGGGACATGGATATTGCATACGCGCTTTTGCCGGCCGGCCAACAGTGGGGAAATAATGGCTCCATAAATTATACAAGTGAAGCCAAATATATCATCGATGCCATAATGAATAACGATGTCAACAAAGAACGAATGGATATTGAAATTGGGTGACTGGGCTAGTAACTCCGACAGCAAATATGGAACGGCGACCCGGCCTTCGGATTTTATGCTAAGTCATTTGAAAGCTTACCAAAATGTTACCGGTAATTCAAACTGGCAGAATGTGCTTAACAACACTTATAGTATTATCAATACCATTTATACCAATTTTAGCCCCAATACGGGTTTGATGCCGGATTTCGCAATAAAGCAAAACAATGTATTTCAGCCGGCGCCGGCCGGATTTCTAGAGGACACAAACGACGGCAATTATTATTATAATTCATGCCGGACACCATGGCGGTTGTCCATCGACTTTCTGCTGACAGGGGATACCAACAATAAAAATCAACTAATGAAATTAAACGCATGGATTCAGTCCAAAACCGGAGGCAATCCCGGGGTAATTACCGCCGGATACCGTCTGGACGGCAACAGTATCGAAAGTTATAACGACATGTGTTTTACAGCGCCTTTTGCGGTCAGTGCCATGATCGACGCAACCAACCAGCTATGGTTGAATAGTTTATGGGATTATATTACCGGAAACGATGAACCATCTTACTATGGCGATTCCATTAAGTTGTTGGTTTTAATCACAGTTTCCGGGAATTGGTGGATGCCATAATTACCAAGATATTTTCAAGCAAATTATTCAAACAATAAGTTTCATGAAAGCGGTGTGAAAAAGACCAAACTCTTTGATTCACACCGCTTTATTATCATGACTGTTACTTTTAAATTGCCCATCGACAAATGGAACAAGAAATGATAAAATATGTTTACGTATATCACATCCTTCAACATGAAGATACCATTAAATTTCGGTAGTTTTCGAGTCTCTTCGAATAAAATGTAACATTTTCTGTATAAATCATTACGATTTTCTAGAAAATGTAAATCATTATCAAAGATTTTTTATTCGTTGGAAGGAAGGAGGTGGTGAAATTTGTTTGTATGAACTATTGAGTTTCACATAAAAATTTATATTAATCAAAATGGAGGATTTCATAATGAAAAAGACACAAAAAATTCTCATTATAATCTTCAGCCTGATTATAGCAGTCAGTATCCTGGCCAACAACTATGCCATAACCATAGCGGTTCCCAGTTCGGCCAAAATTGGTGACGTTAACGGTGATGCCATCATCAATAGTATTGATGCCCAATGGGTCACGCAATATTGCGCCGGGAATACACCGGCCGGTTTTGATAAAAATGTAGCCGATGTAAATCGGGATGGTAAAATTACCTGTACCGATTCCACATTGATTACTCAATACTATAATGGCCAGATCGCCACTTTCCCGGTGGTTGATGTGAATGTACTAATGTCACAAATGTCACTCTTCGAAAAAATCGGCCAGATGATCCAAGTGGAACAGACGGCGATCTTCGATGATGAATTCCGAACCCTGACTGAAAATCCCCAAATGACCTGGATCCCGGTAACCGGTATCACCCCGGATGACGTTACCACCTATGCAATCGGATCATTTCTAACCGGTGGCGACTCATTCCCGTATACCGGAAAAAACGTACAAAGTTCCACTGTAAAAGATTGGGCGGATATGTATGATACGTTGCAGACAAAAGCCCTGGCCTCACGTCTCATGATACCGCTTATTTACGCGGCGGATACAGTACACGGTTTTGGTAACATCCAGGGCGCAACGATATTCCCTCATAATATCGGCCTCGGCGCAACCCGGGATGCGGATCTGGTCAAACGAATCGGTCAAATCACCGCCATTGAAAGTACCGCCTGCGGTGTAGACTGGACATTTTCACCATGTGTGACGGTTCCACAGGATGATCGGTGGGGTAGAGTTTATGAAGGTTATAGTGAAGACCCAAGCTTAGTATCTCAATTGGGTGTGGCTTATATTAATGGAATCCAGGGAACGGATCTGAAGAATGAAAATTCACTACTGGCCACCGCAAAGCATTTCATCGGTGACGGAGGGACCAGTTGGGGAAGCGGTATCATGGTCCGGAGAGATTCAAACAATGTAATTATCGGCGGTTGTTTACTAGACCGGGGCAACACCGCCTGTACCGAGGAAACTTTACGGTCGGTTTTTCTGCCGCCTTATATTGCAGCTGTCAACCAACCGGTGGTAAAGGTTGGCGCGGTCATGGTGTCATTCAATTGTTGGAATATGGTGAAATGCCACGCCAATAAATACCTGATTACCGATGTCTTGAAGAATGAAATCGGATTCAATGGAATTGTCATTTCCGACTGGAACGGTTTTTCCCAGATTAACGCGCTACCCTACTCCGATCCGGAGACCATGGATCCGGCCATTAACGATCTGGAACTTGATGAATTAAAAACCTGCATTAATGCCGGTGTCGATATGCTGATGGTGGAATCCATCTGGTCAAGCCCCTGGCGATTTAAAGAGGTTATGCAGATGATTCAGGACTTGGTGAACAACGGGAGCATACCCATGACCCGAATCGATGATGCGGTGCGGCGAATCTTAACTGCGAAAAAGAGCCTGGGATTATTTGAAAAACCGTTTGCCAATCGCACAAATCAATCTTTGGTCGGCTGCGCCGCTCATCGGCAGGTGGCACGGGAAGCGGTAAGAAAATCTTGCGTGGTATTAAAGAATAAAAACAATATCCTCCCGGTCCGTAAAGGAATTGGCCATATTCATGTCGCCGGCGCAAAAGCCAACGATATGAGGAGCCAGTGCGGCGGCTGGACTCTCACCTGGCAGGGAAGCGGTAATCTGCTGACAGGTGGGACCACAATCCTGGATGCGATAAAAAATACGGTGGGGACGGAATCAATTGTAACTTACTCGGAGGATGGCACAGTTCCATCCGGCACGAATGTTGTCTTTGTAGTTATCGGTGAAAATACATATGCCGAATATAATGGTGACCGGGGCGATGACATATTGCCGTTCGCTCTTAGCGCCGCGGATATTGCGGTCGTCGACACGGTGCGGAGCTCGATGCCCAATGTGCCCGTTATTGGAATACTGTTAAACGGCAGCCCGATTATAATTACGGATCAGATTGAAAAATTTGACAGTTTAATCGATGCCTGGCTGCCCGGTTCCGAAGGACAGGGGGTTGCCGACATTCTCTTCGGTGATTACAAACCCACCGGAAAGCTTCCTTATACTTGGCCGCGCATGGTAACTCAAATACCGATAGACGACAGTGCCGGTTCAAAAAATCCACTCTTCCCGTTTGGATTTGGTTTAACATGGTAATGCTGTGAATTAAGCGATAAAATTTCGATGTTCGGACATGATATAAATTTCGCTGAATTGACAACAAGATGAAATGAAAACAAAAAGGGGCTGTTTTTTAAAAAAACAGTCCCTTTTTTGTCATTGGGAAGAGATACTTGACAATTCTGTTTGTAAACGGTAAATTATAATTTATAAGAAAAAATAATAATGGGAGAAAAATATGGTAACGCAACGAGATGTGGCCAAAAAAGCGGGGGTGTCCTTTATTACCGTTTCCAGGGTACTGAACGGCAATGGTTATGTAAAAGAAGAGACCCGGGAAAAGGTATTAAAGACCATCAAGGAACTCAACTATTACACCAACCATATCGGGCGCGCCCTTCATGTAAAAAGCGTCAATACCATCGGTATTATTATCCCGGCTCCCGCCAACGTCACCGTCCATGCCACCGATTATTATAACTTGCTGATGGCCGGAATCGAAAAGTCAACCATGGCTCATAATTTTGATCTGCTTTTATCCACTTATGGAAACGATGTGTCCCAGGTGGATTATTTGCGTCTTTACTACCAACGCAAAGTGGATGGACTGCTCCTGATTACACCGGACCTGAAAAATCCCCAGATTAAGGATATTCCCAAAAAGGACATCCCGTGTGTAATCATTGGTGACAGGCCGTCCCGAAACGCCGTCAGCTATGTGGATACCGATAATTCTGGCGGAATGTGCCGGGTTACCGAGTATCTAATCGAAAAAGGCCACCGGAATATTGGATTCGCCAAGGGAAGCAGTACGGTCAGAAATGCAAACGACCGGTTCAAAGGTTTTTGTGAGACTATGAAAAAAAATGGCCTTGCCATTCATAACGGCTGGATTTTTGACGGCGATTTTACCCCGGAATCCGGCCGGAACGCGCTGAAAAAAATTATTTCCACCGGACAACTCCCTAGCGCTTTAATCTGCGCCAATGATCTCATGGCACTGGGAGCGCTTTCCGAGGCGAAACATGCTAAAATCAAGATTCCCCAGGAATTGGCCATTATCGGATTTGATGGCATCGGAATGACCGCATTCACTGATCCACCTCTCAGCACTGTGGGACAGCCATTGTTTGATATGGGCTTTACGGCTTCGGAGATGCTTTTCAACAAAATTGTAGACCCGAAGCACCCTCCGGAAACCAAGATCTTCCCGGTGGAGTTAATCGAGCGGGCCAGCGCCTAAACACTTCATTATTCCACTATCAAGGTTTGAATCGAATGCTTGCGGCTCCTCGTGGTTATGGATAGCCCCAGAAACTCCAGCTTCAATACCAGATCTTCATCCGTCCGGTTCAGGACAATCACCGCCATATTTCCATCTGGATTTAGAAACGCCGTTGTCTCCAGATTTGAATTATCGCAAAAGCAGCCGACTCGTTTGGCGCCGATGGCCACGTATTTACTAAAATGTCCGATATAATAGTACGAGCTTTGATAAAATACCTGATTGGTTTCAGTATCGGCGATTACCGGAGCGTCGCAGTAATTTTCCACATGGTTGGGGCCGCCAGTTTGGTCCAGTACCATATTCCAGTCCATCCATCCCGCTGTACCACTGTTCAAATCCCCTATCATGTGATGGGCGTATATTTCGCCCCGGTCCCATTGACCTAGTTTAACGCCCCTTTCGATGCATCCTTCGGTAAAAATCAGGGGTTTATCGGGAAAATCACGATAGGTCGCGGCTACATTATCAAACTGTTCGCCGCAGTACCAATGGAAACCGATACCCCAAACATACTTTGCCGCCGCTTCGTCGGACAGGATCGTACGGGCCCGTTCGTATAGCAAATCCCGGTTATGATCCCAGATTAAAATCTTTTTATCGGCGTATCCATCCAACTGCAGCCGGGGACCCAGGTAATCCCGGACAAAATCCCGTTCCTCTTCCGCGGTATATAGACAGGAGTCCCATGTCTGCTTGGCCATGGGCTCGTTTTGAACCGTAACGCCCCAGATGGGGATTCCTTCCCGTTCGTATTCCTGGATGAATTTGGAGAAAAAGCGCGCCCAAGTTTCCCGATATTCGTTTTTCAAGCCGCCTCCAAAATTCATGGCGCCGTTGGTTTTCATCCAGGCTGGTGGACTCCAGGGTGATACCAGAAGTTGTATGGGGGAACCGGCCGCTTTCAGGGCGTCTTTGATGAACGGAATCAGATATTTCCGGTCCTGATTGATATTGAAATCTTTAAGTTCCACATCGCCATCGGTATCATCACAGGAATAATTGCCCAGGGAGAAATCACAACTGTTCATATGCACCCGGCAAAAGCGGTAATTTAGTCCGCCGGTGGGAGAAAAGTACGCGTCAATGGCCTCTTTCCGTTTATTGGGACTGATTTTCGACAGCGCATATGCGCCCGATTCGGTAAATGCACCACCAAATCCCAGAATGGATTGATATTGGTCATGGGGATCAATCCGGACACAAGCCGGACTATTGTCCGTTATATTGCCAATTTCGAGGCCCTCCGTTTCCGTGATACGGAGATTGGTATCCTTGGTGGTTTGGATGACCCGGGCCCGCCGGTAAATCTTTTTCACCGGTCTTTTTTCTTCACTGATCGAAATACGGTTCTCCATAGGTCAATTACCTCCTCAATGTGTGATATACGTAAACATATTGGGGCAGAGATATATTTCAATAATATCACGAAAAGTTGCTTATTACTCATATCAATAAGCAATAAGCAAGTATTTATCGGATAATTATCGATCTATGAATAAAGATTCACATTATTCCTGGATGATCTCTTTCCCAAAAATACGATATTTACCAATATTATATATTTGAATCCAGCTTGCGTCAATTTAAAAAATAAGTGGTAATTTCAATCATTGATATTCGCACCGGGCAATAGTCTATTCCAAAATCCCGGGTTGTCCACTTCCTCATTGGGAAACTTGGCGTTGTATTCCCGGTTATCCACCGGCGCCTCAATTTTGAAAGTGCGCCATAGATTACAGGCCGGGGATCCAAAGCAGATTTCTACATTGATATCCGTTACATCAAAAATCATGGACCATAATGTTCCAAGACCCTCGGTGTAATAATGACAACATACTCCATCCGGCACGGTAGCGGATAATATATCTCTTAATGTTTCCTTACCGGCGCGAGGTATGGCGTTCTTAATCCGGGACTCAATCACGTTATACCGGGCTACGGATTGCCACATCCGGTTCGTATCAAATTCAATCATCTCTTCAATGGTAAAGTGATTGGTGGAACAAAGAAACTTTTTGGATGAGTCCGGGCCGATCCGTTGAATGGATTTATGGGAACAGGCAATTTCCATCAGCGCTGCTTCCCCGGACTTATCCGCGATCAGCAGATTGAAATTAAAAGCAATGGGCATGTTTTGGACCCGATCGATGGCTTCATTTACGGTTCGGCAATGATCGAGTAAAGAACGCAATACAGCCCAGAACCGGCAACCTTTTTCGTTGGGATATGAACCCGGCACGCTGGCGGACATGGTAACACAAAGTCCATGTTCGTTAATCCCATCAAAACGTCCGAACAGAAACAGCGAGAAACCGATATGGGAAGCTTTCCCGGTTACTTTGGTGGTACATAACCGGAGTTCGTCATCCCAATTCCATTCGTAGCTTCTGCCTACATAGAGGTGCCGATTACCGGTTATCGCGGGTAGGAGGGCCATATGACTGCAATTTCCCATTCCAGTCGGATATGTGGCGGCATAATACATCATTTGTTCCACCGGAACATTGAAACTATCCGCGAATCCTTGGATCTCCTCATTTATTCCGGGGCAGAATTCTTCATTGAAATGAATCGTGTAATCTAAATCTTTCCGGCTAAGCAATCCGATATCCGGATTAGGTGTTGTATAGAATGGTATTGATTCCGGATACTTTTTTAATATTTCTCCCTGCATCCGCCCAACCTCATAGGAGGTTCCTTCTAAAATAATATGTTTAAAAACAGCTTCTTTAACGGTGGTCTTCTCCATGGAATTTACCCCCTTTTATTTACTGCTATTTCATCACGATTGGAATCCATACTTCCGACCGGTAATCCGCCATACTTGGATTGCCGGGCAAATAGACTTCAAGTTCCGCCGTTCCGGCATGCTCATAACCGGTGGCCGGGAACCATTCTTGCCAGATCCTGTCCCATACTTGTTTCATAGCTGTAGGCATGTGGCCGACCACGGTAAATACGGCCCAGGTCGAAGCTGGAATCGTTCGGGTCACAAATTCGGCGCTTTCGGAAGCCCGGTCTGATTCCACGGCCAACATATAAACAAATTGCTCTTGCTTCATGTCCATATCCAGGCAAATACCCAGACAAGTGTCGGTTTCACAATATGGCGTCAGACGGTCCTTGGTTTTATCTTGGACGCAATCCTGCCAGAATTCCGGGACTTGTGTAAAATTTATGCCGTCTTTGGTACTGATCTTTTTAGCCTTGCCAACCACCTGAAATGCTTCCCGGTTAACAATCCGGTAATCCATGTCTTGATCCCCCTTTAGTGATAAGTGGAAGGAGATTCGCGGGTATGCCTTGAGACTTGTTCCCGGCTCACGCGCAGCCGAAGGACTGATCCCATGCACTTTGCGGAATGCTTTGGCAAAGGATTCCGGGGTGTCATAGCCGTATTTCAGAGCGATGTCCAACACCTTGGTCTTGGTGACCGCCAGTTCCTGGGCCGCCAGGGTGAGTTTTCGCTTGCGGACATATTCGGCTACGGTGATACCGGTCAACATATGAAACATTCTTTGAAAATGAAAGGTGGAAGAACAGGCCACCTTGGCAATCGCAGCGGCATCAAAAGGTTCCTCCATACTCTTCTCCATGTATTCCACCGCGTCGGACATTCTCTTTAACCATTCCAAAGTATGTGCCTCCTTCATTCGTTATCATTATCATATCATGGCGACTCAACGAAAACCTGTCATCCCTTGCGATTCGGTGACAGGTTTATTCCTCATTGGCCGTAGGGCAAATCGTTGTCTGGAGTAAGTTTGCTTGGATTATAACACATCAATACCGTACCTGTAAAACACCCTTATACTGTCAAACCCGGAATATTTAACACCTTTCTGAGGTTTTAATAAAGTTTTTGAAACCGAATACCGAATAGATATTAAGATTGCTGAATGTCATAAACATTAGTATCAATAAAATATTGAGGAGGTTCTTTATGGATAGTTTTATCAATGTGGAAGTTGTCAAAAAAGCCAATGTTTATTTCGACGGAAAAGTGACCAGCCGAACGGTAATCTTTAATAACGGCGACCGTAAAACTTTAGGGATTATGATGCCGGGTGAATATGAATTTGGGACCGCGGATAAGGAATTGATGGAGATAATTGCCGGGAAACTGGAAGTGCTTTTACCGGGAGGGAATCAATGGCTCAGTATCAAGGATGGCCAATCTTTCGAAGTTCCCGCCAATTCCAAGTTTAAGCTTAAAGTAACCGAATTGGCGGATTATTGTTGCTCATACATAAAGGCCTGAATGGAGTTGTTATGATAATTGCGGTTAAGGAGTGCTTCAATGGAAAAGCTAGAATATCAACCGAATATTCCGCAAGCGATTCTTTTATTGCTGCTTTATTTTTTTGTTTTCTCAATGGTTCCAATGCTTTTTTTCGCTTCATTATCCAAGGCGCTGGGATTGAAGGCCAACGACTTAATGGTGAATTCCGGGATTACAGTAATTGGATTTATATTATTGTTGTTTTGGGTCCATCGCCGGTACCGGGTTGATTACCAGGGGTTATTGGCGTTGAAACAACTTAAGATCGAATATATCCTGCCCATGATACTGATGATATCCGGAGCGGTAATTGTATTATCGGAGATCGATAACATGGTGCGAACGTTTTTGCCATTGAAAGGGGATTGGGCAAAAACCTTTCAGAATTTATTCATCCCGGATCGAGCCGGATCTTGGAAATATATATTAGCCGTGGTGATAGTGGCTCCGGTAGTCGAGGAAATGATATTCAGAGGCCTGATTTTGAAAGGCTTTATCAAACACTACCCGGCTCACAGGGCCATTGCCTTTTCGGCATTATTATTTGGAGTCGCCCATTTTAATCCATGGCAATTCTGGACAGGAATTCTATGGGGCGGCATTGCCGGATGGTGGTTCCATGGAACCCGCTCCTTGGTTCCGTGTATACTGGGGCATGCCTTGCTTAACTCATCATCATACATTGTCACGAATATTTTAGGAGTGGAAGTTCCGGGTTTTACCACCGATTTTCAAACCAGCCAATTTCAACCATTATGGTTTGATCTGTTGGGAATTGGCTTACTGGTGCTGGGGATTATAGTTTTCGTGAAGATATTTAAATATAACAAGATAAAATTAGCCGCGGACTAGGAGTCTGCGCGGCATTGCCGTTATGAGCCTGAACGAAGTCCGGATTCGCGGCACCAAAATCATTCCTTTTTGGTAGACTCACAATTTGGATCGGAAGCCAAGGAAGGGGTTAAAAACCCATGTTTCCGGCTGTTATCGATAATCAGCCGGGCGGTTTCCGCTGGATCATCCGCCAATCGCAGCAACTTCAAATCTTCTTCATCAATGGTTCCCGCCGGGATCATCGTATTTTTCATCCAGTCCAGCAACCCGTTCCAGTACTCGGAACCATAGAGAACGATGGGAAAGTGATCGATTTTACCGGTCTGAACCAAGGTTAATGCTTCAAAAAGCTCATCCAATGTCCCAAAACCACCGGGCATAATGATAAACGCCATCGAATACTTGATAAACATCAGCTTACGCACGAAGAAATAACGAAATCGCAAGGCAATGGTCTGATAAGGATTGGGAATGGGTTCCCGGGGTAATTGAATCTGACAGCCCACCGAAGGGCCATGGAAGGTAATTGCCCCTAGATTTGCGGCTTCCATTATTCCCGGTCCTCCCCCGGAAATCACCGTCATCCCGGCGGCAGCCAGAAGACCGGCGATATCAACCGCCGCTTGATAATAAGGGTTATCGGGCTTGAAACGGGCTGAGCCGAAGATAGATACAGCCGGTCCTACTTTTGACAGGGCATCGAATCCTTCCACTATTTCCCCTTGAATCCGCATAACCCGCCAGGGGTCCTGGGTAGTAAAATCAGGTAAGGGTGGGCAGGGAGTCTGCAGTAATTCTTTATCCTCATTATCATGAAAGCCTTTGGGATTTTGGAGCTGGATCAAGTTGGCCCTCCGGGGTTAACTTTTTGTTCTGTATTTAGTTTTTACCAGTTGTTCAGGAACCATTCGTTGGGGGGTTCGTTTAATGTTAAGATGGGATATTGAATAGTTATTTCATTTTATAAGAATGGAATGTGGCCATGATTGATTTTAAAGGGATAATGGGTAACTATAAATTTCGAATACCTTTCCTGATATTTGTTGCCACGGTATTGATCATTTTGGTGGCGGAATTAACCCTGAATTTATGGATTCGTTCTTCGCTGAAAGCCGGTCTGACCGGAGCAAATAACCCGGATGCCAAAATCGTAGTCTCTATCAATTGGATGGGGGTTAAGGATCTATGGGAGGGCAAGGTCCGCCGGGTTAAAATTGACGGCCGAAAATGCCGGATCAGCAATCTGGATTATGAACGGCTGCAGTTGGATAATTATGGATTTTCATTGGATTTACCCTTGTTATTAAAAGAGAAACGCCTGGAGATTACTTCCATTCAACGGACTGAGATCGCGGCGTCCGTTACGGAGCGCGCCCTCCAGGATTATCTCAACTTGAGCCATCCCGGGTACGGGGTTGAGGTGATAATAAAGCCCGGCCATTTACAACTGACAGGCAGTGTCTTGCTGTTCGGAAATAAGGTTCCGGTTCAGCTTCAAGGCCGGTTAGTAAATCCAGCGGCCAAAACAATTGAGTTTCAACCCAATGGACTTTCCATTGCCCGTTATTCGTTATCCGAAAAGACGCTTAATTTTATCAGCCATCAGTTACCGGTGAAATTCGACATCATGGACAATTGGCCGCTAATGATTACCGGGATTCAGCTTACCGAGGGGATGTTATCAATTTCACTCAAAGAATTGACCACTGATTAGCTGATGATTCCCTGATTGACCTGAATAGAACTGGTAATAAAACAAGATATTCAGTAAATCCAGTTAATCCAGTCTATCAGAACATTGTGTTTGGATGGATTTAAACAGACTTAATGATTCAAACAATCTTACGAACGCCGCTTTAAAAAGTGTCAAGCAGGGATATCCACCGTTTCAATGGAATATAGGTGTAAAAATACTCTCTAATCCGTGGAATCAGGTTAATCCGTGAAATCAGTGTAGGAGATGATGAGAATGGACCAGCCGTTAATCTTTTTATCAACCTGTGAATTTTCCGGGGATATGCACGGGGAGGTGCTTATTAATGCAATCCGACAAAAGCTTCCCGGCGCCGTTTTCTGGGGAGTGGGCGGTTCAAGGATGGCTGCCGCCGGGATGGAAGTTTTCTATGATACACTGTCGCACAGTACCATCGGTATTACGGAGGCCCTGAAAAATATCCGGGAAATGAAACGCCTGCTTAACCGGATAGTTCGACAATGGGACCAGCGCCGCCCGGATCTGGTTCTCTGGCTTGATTCGGGAGGGTTCAATCTGCCGCTGGCAAAAGAGGCGAGAAAACGGGGCATTCCGGTGGTTTGTATGTTTTCGCCATCCGCCTGGGCTTATGCTCAAGACCGGGCGGTGAAGCTAGCGGCGCGGGTAAAGTTGTTGTTGGCGGTATTGCCGTTTGAGGCCGGTTTTTATCGTAAATTGGGGACAGAGGTCACTTACATAGGCCATCCATTGCTGGATCGGGTACACTATCAAATGGAGCCGTCCGACTACCGGTTGCGGCTGGAACTTAAACCTGATGAAAAACTGGTGGCCTTAATGCCGGGCAGCCGCCGCCAGGAGATTGAACGGTTATTGCCGTCCATGCTTACTGCTGCTCAAAGCGTGGACCGGGAACTAAAAATCCGTTGGGTTCTGCCGGTGGCCGCCACCATCGATCAAAACTGGCTGGATTCCTTTCTAGCCAATTTCCAGGTACCGGTAGAGATCATTACCGGTAGAGTCTACGATTTGTTAGCCGCCGCTGACGGCGCGGTTATCGCCTCGGGAACCGCCACTTTGGAAGCGGCTATCTTAAATACCCCGATGGTCATCATCTATCGTCTCTCGAAATTATCATTGTTTATTTACCGGCTGCTGGAATCCCCGGAACATAAAGGCAAACCCGTGATTATAGGCTTGCCTAATCTAATTATGAATGAGAAGATCACCCCCGAATTCACTCAGGATGACCTGACTCCGGAGAATATTGCCGAAGCTTTGAAACAGATTTTAACCGATAAGCAGTTTAATACCAAGATTCGCCGAGAACTGTCCAAGGTGAAGGAATTAATCGGGCCGCCGGGAGTGATGGAAAGAGCGGCGGAGTTGATTGTAAAGGTTTTGGAGTAAATCCCAGTACTACTTCCCCTCCTTCCCGCATAAATCTGTAGCAATGATGGGGGTGGGGTAGGGTGACTATTTTTTTTCTGGGACCGAAACAACTACGCGGGGTGGTTTATGCATTTATTTCGTTAATTATCATTGCCGGAATTCTGGTGGGTTGGCGGCGAATGGCCCGGCAATTCATCGGGGTGAAAGCTGGGGTCAAGCTGGAAGAGTATCCGGTGGGAGGGTTCCTTCCGGAGGAAGTAGCCCGGATCGTTAAAACCATGGCCGCCAAAATAAATCGTGAACCCCAGAATGCCAGCTATTTTGCGGAAACCGGGGAGATTATCCCGGCCCGTCCGGGGCGGAATGTGGACGTGGCGGCTACTGTAAATATGGTGTGTTCCGCCAAATCCGGGGCTAATCTAAATGTACTGGTCAGTAATATTCCACCGGCGGTTTCGGATGAATTTTTCGAACCGGTGTACCATGGCCGTACCGAATCCCCCCGGGTGGCCCTGGCCGTTAATGTGGCTTGGGGCGAGGAATATATCCCGGATCTGCTCAAGATTTTTCGGGAAGAGAAGGTGAAAGTCACTTTCTTTTTGGTGGGGACCTGGGTCAAGGCATTTCCTGAACTGGTGAGGTCCATGGATTCTGCCGGACATGAACTGGCTAATCATGGTTTGGAACATGGCCATCCTTCCCAAATGAACCGGGAACAGTTGAAACGGTTAATTCTCGAAAATACGGCCTTAATCCAGTCGGTTACCGGGAAAAAACCGGCGGCACTATTCGCGCCGCCTTATGGTGAATTGACTTCGCTTATTGTCAGTACCGCCGGCGAACTGGGCTACCGGACGATTATGTGGTCGGTGGATACCGTCGATTGGAAACGACCGGCCCCAGAAATCATTATCGAGCGCGTTCTTTCCAAGATCGAACCGGGCGGCATCGTTTTACTCCATCCTACCGTGGTAACGAAAGCCGCAATGAGAGATTTAATCCGTGGGCTACGTAAAAAGGGTCTGGAACCGGGAACGGTATCTTCGGTATTATAAATTGTAGGCCGGGATTCGAATCCCGGCCTTCCGATTCATAATTGCTTTCGAATCGCATCCCAAATTCCCGGATCTTCGTAACCCAAACGCCAAACGGCGACTCCCCGCAAACCGTATTTGGATACCAATTGCATCTTGCTGGCAGTGCTATAACGATCTTCATACCAGACTTGGTGCTTGACTCCCCAATTGTTATAAGTGAAATAAGGCACTCTGGCGTTGAAATCCCATCGGGGAGTGATCTTGTGGCTACTTATCAATTTTTGGATTGCCTTATAATTGAGGGCTTTCCCGGACAAGCCCCAGTCATAACCGTAAGCGGCGATTCCCACAACGATTTTATTTGCCGGGAAGTACTTTAGCGTATATTTAATAACACGTTCCACCCAAGGGTAGGAAGCCACCGGACCCGCACTACCTCCTGAATAATGCTCATCATAGGTCATAATCATGACCTGATCCAGGTATGGCGCTAATTTTTGATAATCGAACGCCCCACTATGCGTTGAAGTGAAATCATCCCGGGTTTTCGCCGGAAGCGAAGCCGTTACCAACAAATTTTTGGCGTGAAGCGCCATAGCCAATTCCTGAAAGAATGCCGTTACATATATCCGATCTTTGCTGGGGACATTTTCAAAATCGATATTAACCCCCTGATAACCTTTTTCCAATACTATCCTGAGGATGCCGTTCACTGCTTTGGTGCGGGCGCTCTGATTCGACAGTAAACGATGGACCATATTGCTGTTAAAATTACTGCCTTGAATATTGTTCACCAACGCAAGCGTGGAGGCCCCTGACGAATGGGCCAGAGAAACCGGTTTCGGGTTATGGCTGCCGGAAATGGTACCGTATTGATCAACTTTAAACGAGAAAGGAATCAGCGTATTGATTACATTCAGATTTTGTGAAAATGACTGATAGCCAACGGGATCGTTTTGATAATTTTCCACATAATAACCGGCCACAACTTTGCGGTGATTATTTGGCCGGGATGAATAACGAACGGAAACCATCCAGGCGGGAACCCAGCCTTGATGATTATCGGATTGCACGAAATAAAACCCATTTTTTTCATCGAGAATTAACAGATGAGAATCAGCGGCCATGGTTGCAATGGCTTCCCCGTTATTCGCCGGTTCTCCGCGGAGTGTGGCCTGCTTCCCGGATACGGTTCCTGAAAGTGGGAATTTACTGTTTCGATAATAACCGGTCCCGGAAGAGTAATTATTTGAATTGCCGGGATCTACTGTATTTTGGGGGGAGTTACCCCCGAATAAACCTGATGCAACATAGAAGACCAATGCTAAAAGAGTCGTAATTAAATTGCTTTGCATCAAGGACTCCTTTCGACTAGGATCAGAGGATTATTAGGACTTACGGACTAAAAAAATCATTCATCCTTATAATCCAATAATCTAGTAAAACGTTTCTCTACATATTATTTCTTTCAGAAGAGAACGTTTTTTCAAAGTATAGCCGCCCATCATTGATATGTTATTTAGGAGGCGCTATACCGGCCTTTCAAATGGCACTAAATGTTAAAATTTGGTAATGTTGTCAATTTTCATAATGATTACGGAAAAAATCCGCTTATATCTCGATTCGATAATGATAGGCTCAACCCTTCAAGTACATTACTCCAGCATAGATTAGATCCGGTAAAAGCGGTATGAAAAACCAATATCAACGAGGGGCTCCATCACCATCACGGTAAATATTTAAGTGTGGTGGCAAGTGTTCATCGGAACATAACCTAACATCAGAAAAGTATCCTCAATCAAATATCTGCGATTATCAATTGATATTATTAAACACATCATGGAGAAAAAGAGGATTTTACTTTACTGAAAGCGAAAATATAAAATATTACGATGTCAAATGGATTATTCGCTGTCCGGCTCATAAGAAATATAAATACGATCAAGTAAAGGATAAACATGTACCAACGGACAACATTATCAAACGGCTTGCGCATTATTTGTGAAACCATACCTCATGTCCACTCCGTGGCTTTGGGTGTCTGGGTCGGTTCCGGTTCCCGGTATGAAGACCCATATTATAACGGGATATCCCATTTTATTGAGCATATGTTTTTTAAAGGAACCGCTCGCAGAACCGCCAAGCAAATTGCGGAAACCATTGATGCGGTGGGTGGCCAGTTAAATGCGTTCACTACCAAGGAGTACACCTGTTTTTACGCCAAGGTATTGGATCAACATTACAAATTGGGGATCGATCTCTTGTCGGACATGGTTACTCAATCGCTGTTCGCGCCCGAGGAGATGGAAAAGGAAAAACAGGTAGTCTTGGAAGAGATTAAATCCTATGAAGATTCCCCCGATGACTTGATCCATGACATTTTGATCCATTCGGCGTTAAAAGGGCATCCCTTGGGATGGACTATCTTGGGCTCGCCGGAAACTATTCAACGGATCGATCAAAAGGCGATCACGGATTACCTCGGTCAACATTATACACCGGATAATATTGTTTTTGCAGTAGCGGGAAATGTGCAATTTGACCAGATTGTGGCAGAGATTGAATCCCGTTTTTCAAAGCTATCCGGTAGTAAAAAACAAGCGTTGGCGGCGGTGCCGGAAATGGAATCGGATGTCATCCTCAAACACAAGGAAATCGAACAAGTACATCTTTGTTTGGGCACCCAAGGAATTGGGCGGCAAGATCCCGATAAATACGTAGTATTTATCCTGGACAGTATTTTGGGCGGAAGTGTCAGTTCACGTCTTTTTCAACAGCTTCGTGAGGAACGGGGATTAGTTTATGTAACCGGTTCGAATCATGCGTCTTACCGGGACACCGGTATTTTCTCGGTCTATGCCGGAACCAGTTTACGCAATTTCGAAGATGTTGTATCTTTGATTAAAAAGGAACTGAATAAATTTATTCAGGAACTGGTTGGCGAACCGGAGTTAACCCGGGCTAAAGATCAGTTGCGGGGGAACCTGTTACTGAGCTTGGAAAGTACCTGCAATCGGATGAGCCGGATTGCCAAAACGGAGTTGTTTGGGGATCAACTGCTGACTCCGGAGGAGAGTGTGGCCAGAATCGAACAAGTTACCTCTGAAGCGATTCAGCGGGTTAGCCGGCGATTTTTCGATGAAAACCGGATCGTATTAGCGGCAATTGGCCCATTTCCCAAAGGATCCAATCTGTTAAAAAAAGAATATTGTGAGTATTGAAATATTATGAATATGGAACATACCGTTAAAGTTAAAATTGTCTCTTCGTTAATGAATCATACGATTCCAATGCCTTCTTACGCCACCGGCGGGTCGGCGGCCATGGACCTCCATGCATGTTGCCCCGGGCCGGTGACAATTCCAGCCGGGGAAAACGGCAAGATTCCTACCGGGATAGCCATTGAACTGCCCGGACCGGAGATGGTGGCTTTGGTTTTTCCCCGGAGCGGGTTGGCTTCAAAGCATGGCATCTCGCTCTCCAACGCGGTAGGGGTCATCGACAGCGATTACCGGGGTGAGATCATCTGTCTTATGAAAAACGAAAGCCGCCATGATTTTACCATTCATCCGGGGGATCGGATTGCCCAAATCGCCTTTTTCCCAATTTACCGGGTTACCTGGGACCTGGTGAATGAATTAGGTGATTCCGAGCGGGGGGCGGGCGGTTTTGGTTCAACCGGAATCGGGCTTCAAAAATAATAATCCATGATTGGAAGCAAATTGGTATAAAAAATTGTTTGGAGCCGATAATACTGGAAATTTTCAGTAAACCAGCACATCCCAGCGGTTTTTTAATAATGGTATCATTTGCATTCCCACCGGTTTATCAATATAATTAACAAGAATACCGGTACATTTCATGCCGTGTTCACTGTATTGATAAATTTTATAGGTGGTTCATGATTTCATGTTAGAAAATGATCTGTTACGATTTGAGCGGGAGATTGGCGCGATAAAACAGGATTTGCTAAACTCTACGAACTCACCTGGTTTGGAAGATGTGGAAAGCTATAAAATGGCGACGAAATTGGATTTGACAGTTGCCCGGTTATTGCGGATTTTGGAATATCACTAAAGAGCGGTCTAAATTAAAAGTAAATCTTTTTAAACTCCTCCATCCGAATGGAGATTTTTTTTCATTTTAATAATTCCCGGGATTCCTTGATAATAATCGGATCCTGTAAATTTCGGTATTTTAACGAATGACTCAAATGCGAAATGATTAGCATATTCCCGGCAGAGCAAAAAAAAGTAAGAAAACAAATTTAGTGGATAATTTTTGATTGAAGTACACCTTAATATGTTATAATTGACTATGAATTGGATGGTCTTTTACGCAAAGAAGGGAGTAAGGAGAATGCAGATTCAGATTGAGAAAATACCAGATAATGAGTTAAAGCCACTTTATTCTGATCCCGGAAAATTGGGATTCGGAAAAATATTTACGGATTACATGTTTACCATGCGGTTTTTACCGGGCGAAGGTTGGGTTGAGCCGAAGATCTCACGGTTCGCTCCTTTTGAGCTTCATCCGGCGTCGGTTGTGCTTCATTATAGCCAGGAGATTTTTGAAGGCCTTAAGGCGTACGCTGCCTCCGACGGACGGGTATTATTATTCCGTCCTGAACAGAACGCAAAGCGGATGTATACATCGGCCCAGCGGATGTGCATGGAACCATTTCCGGAAGAATATTTTCTGGAGGGAGTAAAAACTCTGGTTAACCTGGAGAAACACTGGATTCCGAGAGTTCCCGGTACTTCGTTATATATCCGTCCCACCTTGGTGGGCTTAGGAGAGGCGCTAGGGGTTCATCCGGCTTCCAGCTATCTATTTTTCGTTATTTTAAGCCCGGTAGCCGCCTATTATAAAGAGGGATTCAAACCGGTCCGGCTTTTCGTGGAAGACTATTATGTCCGGGCGGCGGTGGGAGGCGTGGGCAACGCCAAAACCGGCGGTAATTATGCCGCCAGTTTAATGGCCGGGGCCAAGGCTGAGGAGAAAGGATTCGCCCAAGTATTATGGCTGGATGCCAAGGAGAAGAAGTATGTCGAAGAAGTGGGTTCGATGAATATTTTCTTTGTCATCGACGGTAAACTGGTGACCCCCAGTTTGGGAGGTTCGATTTTACCGGGGATTACCCGGGCTTCAGTGATTGAATTGGGTAAAAACTTGGGTTATGGAGTCGAAGAACGGCCTATTACCATCGATGAAGTCATTAGTGGACTGGAAAACGGTTCGGTGACCGAAGCCTTTGGTACCGGAACGGCGGCGGTGATTTCGCCGGTAGGTTCGTTGCAATATAAAGGGAAAGATTACCTGGTGAGCAACAATCAAGTCGGAAAGATCACCCAGGAACTATACGACAAACTGGTGGATATTCAGTACGGAAATGCGGCGGACCCCTTCGGCTGGGTCAAGGAGATTGGCCGGTTTTGACCGGGATTATCAGGATTCACCGGATTTTCAGGATTTTAAAATATTTTATTGGATAAACATTTAATAACAAGGGCTGTCCTATCAGGGATAGCTCTGTTTGTTATACATGGACATTTAAAGCCATAAATCCCTTCTCGGAAAACGTAAAATTTGACTCAACCGTTGAATTAACCGGTGAAGAAGTGAAAGTTGTTCTCTTGGAGCCGGTGGAAGTTACACTGATTTTATCAAGCCAGACGGGATCATGGAAATTGCATTCGGATTTTCTGGAACAAGCGTTGAAAGAAAGAGACCCGGCTAAGGAATTGGAGGTATTGTACGGCACCGATAGAGAAGCGCTCAGGGAAGAAACCGACAGGTTGCTCATGCTGATTGAGGATGAAGTGTATCAAAAACATGGTGATGAAGACAGGGTTGCGGCGGAGTTGAAGAAGAAATATGGGGATGAAACGGGCATATTGAATTTTTATCGGACGGATGATCAAGACCCCGGTGAGATAGTAACTTTTAAGTTGTATATTTATAATTTTGGCTGGGCGGGTTATACGGAGTAGGTCATTCCGGGAAGGGTAATATATAATTATAATTATAATTATAATAAAAACCTATGGGGTGAGCTATGAGTTATTGGTTGGTGAAGACTGAACCGGAAGAGTATAGTTATGGAGATTTGGTTCAGAAGGGCCGGGACCGGTGGAACGGGGTCCGGAATAGGGTGGCCCAGAAGCATATCAAAGCAATGAAACCGGGGGACGGAGTGTTGGTTTATCATACCGGCAAAGAGAAGGCGATTGTGGGGGTGGCGGAAGTAGTTTCCGGAAGCTATCTCGAAGTGGAGGAGCCCCGTTTTGCAACGGTGGATTTGGAGGCCCGGTATGCCTTGAATCGGATGGTGACTTTACAAGAGATTAAAGCCGGTCCGGTATTCAAAGACTGGGAACTGGTAAGACTGCCACGGTTATCGGTAATGTCGGTGTCCCATGAACATTGGCAGTTGACTCACGAACTTACAGGGACTCCAACGTGTGTGGTTTGTTAATTGGGGTAATTTCCGATACGCACGGGTTGATAAGGACCGAAGCGCTGGACGTTTTAAAAGGAGCAGACGTCATTTTCCATGGAGGAGATATCGGGAGTATGGAAATTTTAAACACTTTGGCGGAAATTGCTCCGGTGGTTGCGGCGCGGGGGAATTGTGACCGGGATGAATGGAGTAATAATATTCCCATCAATCGTAGCGTTGAGTGCGGGAATAAACGTTTTTTATTGATTCATAATATGCAAAACTTAAAAAATTTACCAAGGCCTTTGGACGCGGTCATTTTTGGCCACTCACATAAGGCCGTTGTTTATGTAAAAGACAAGATTCTATATTTAAATCCGGGAAGCGCCGGCCCGAAAAGATTCCGGCTGCCGGTTACTGTGGCCCGAATCAGGATTGAGAATGATAATTTGATACCGGAAATTGTTGAGTTGTTTTAAAACTTGATTTTGGAAAGACTTTTGGAGTTTTATTGGCCAGCCTACCACTGAAGTGTCCATTTTAACATCAATAAGTTTTATCATCTCCAAAATTAAAGTTTCTTAACTTAATCCACCTAGGAGTCTGTGC
>JAEZJQ010000071.1 GCA_023436305.1 Bacillota bacterium | reverse complement strand
GCACACTATGCAAACTTCAATGCCTATAATCAAATCTTTGTCGACACCGTAAGGCAAACCGGCGGGAACAACGCGACAAGATGGCTCTTGATTCCGGGTTGGAACACCAACATTGATTTCACAGTAGGTGACTATGGTTTTGTGATACCTACCGATAATTACCGGTCGTCTACAATTCCGGCTTCCGAAAAGAGAATCATGATATCCGATCATTATTATTCACCCTGGGAATTCTGTGGAGATACATCCAGCTCGGTCACCCAATGGGGCTCCATCGCTACCGACCCTTCCAAAGTAGCAACCTGGGGCCAGGAAGACTATATGGATTCACAGCTTGCCGCGGTATATAATAAATTTGTAACGCAAGGGTATCCTGTGGTCATTGGAGAATACTCCGCAACCGATAAAACCGATAAAGACTCAACGAACAATACGTATCGCGCTTATTTTGCAAAAACATTAAATACATATTGTAAGAAATACGGCGCCGTACCTGTTTACTGGGATAATGGAGTCAATGATGGGACCGGTTGTGCCATATTTAACCGGAGTACCTATGCTGTAACACAGCAGGGAATCCTTAATTCGATCATGAGCGGTATAAATACAAATGCTACTCTCGCTCCCACGTATTCGCCGACACCGGCGCCGACGCCGACGGGTCCGGGATACAAAATCGCGGTTCAATATAAATGCAACGATGCCAATGCCTCATCCGGTCAAATTAGCCCCTCTTTCAATGTAATCAATGCCGACACCGTATCAATTCCTCTTTCCAGTGTAAAGGTCCGGTACTGGTATACGCGTGATAGCGGCCAAGGACAATCCTTCGCGGTAAACTATGCCGTAATTGGGGCCGCGAATATCACCGGCACATTTGCAAGAATGCCTTTAGCGTTCCAGACCAGCACGGCGGATTATTATGTGGAAGTAGGATTTACCAGCGGAGCGGGCAGCTTGGCTCCCGGCGCAAGCACCGGCGAGGTTCAACTCCGTATAAACAATGGCAACTACGCGAGTTATACCCAAACCAATGATTATTCGTTTAATGGCACCATGACCGCTTTTGGTTCGAATATGAAAGTCACCGGCTATGTAAACGGAGTACTGGAATTTGGAACTGAACCGACCGGATCGACCCCACCTCCGGGAACACCGACACCGGCTGTTACTCCGACGGTAACGCCGACACCAAGTGTTACTCCGACAGTGACGCCAACACCGGCTGTTACTCCGACAGTAACGCCGACACCAAGTGTTACTCCGATAGTAACACCAACGCCAACTCAAACCGCGACACCGCAAACTCCGACACCGACGCCCGGCAGTGGTACGATTAAGGTCCAATTCTATAATCAAAGCACCGCTGCCACCGGCAATCAGCTTTATTTGAACTTCCAGTTAGTCAATACCGGCAGTAGCGCTGTTGCACTTTCGAGTGTCAAGATGAGATACTATTATACGGAAGACGGCAATCAAGCCCAAAATTTCTATTGCGATTATTCACCGGTGGGCGGCGGCAATGTTACCGGAATTTTCGTTACGATGGGTACCCCTAAGACCGGAGCCGATACCTATGTGGAAATTGGCTTTACCAGTGGCGCTGGTAGTTTGGCGGCTGGGGCCGGCATAACAGTTCAAGCCAGGGTCGCCAAGAGCGATTGGACGAATTATAGCCAGACCGATGATTACAGCTTCAACTCCTCGGCCACTACATTTGTGGATTGGACCAAAGTCACCGGGTATGTTTCCGGCAATCTGCAATGGGGTACGGAACCATAAATAATTCTAAAGTCAAAAGTGTTATCAATATTTATTTTACAGAAACAGCGCCTTGTTACCGGCGCTGTTTCCATTTTTGGGTGGCTAATGCGGTTCAATATACCCACGCCCGGGTCATTCGCACCGTCACGGGGGTAACGTATAAAAACGATCCCCATATTTTGGGATGGGAGATCATCAATGAACCCAATATGGTCTCCGGGATCAAGAATTGGTTTATTGAAATCAGCAATCCGACACACGGTTTAGGAAACAGCCATTTTATAGACTGTTGGATATCAGTAAAATTTTTGAACAGATATCGGTAAAAATTTTTGCACTAGAAGGATATTAACATAATTGTTACAATTAATTTTAAAGATGGAGAAATTATTCTGGAATGTGTTATCCTTTATGAAGAAAACCATGGCTAAAGCTTCGGGTATACTTGTACGCACAAATTATAACTATTTTTTAATACTGAGATATATGATTTGCAAAGATTAGCAATATTAGTGACCGGGGGATGAATAGGATACAGATTTTCGTGAATGGTCTCAGGAATTTGACAAATTCCGGGAACGTTCCCAGGTTTAATAGTCAATTAAAAAGGTGGAATTGTGATTGGAAATTATTTAAGGAATAACGTATTTTACAATTCACATCTCTCAAAGAATATGGTTTTATTGCAGTTATACTTGTGTGGACAATTATTTGATTGGAGCGATCAACTACGATGACGAAATCCGCCGGATTGGGACGGTTAATGAGTTTTAAGTGGAAAAAATTTAAAAGGTTTTTTTTAACATTTTTCCGGGAACGTTCCCGGGCATTTTAACAAATATTCATGGACGCAAACTGGTCTAAAATACGAAGTTCTATGGTTTATCCCAAAATTCACCTAACTTGAGCAAACCCCAAATAAACCGAGGAGGTGGTTTTTGCTTCCGATTCACAAACATTTGTTAAAAAAGTCGGGATATCCATTTGAACGCAAATTGGCATCGGAATGGAGGTGAGATTGGTTAAAAATTTAAGACATTTAAGTGTTGAAATCCGGAACAGTTCATGATGGATTCAAGCGGAAAGTCAATGTAAGTGACACCAAACATTAGAAGGAGTGAGGAATTATGAAGAAAAACAGTTTCAAAATGAATAATGTATTACGCAACCCATTACCGATAGTGGCGATTGTCTTGTTAATAGCGTTGGTAATTGGTTCTATCGCCGTCAACGCGGCCACACCGACGGGGATACGGTTAAAGAACATTCAAAGCCGGGTTCTAATCGGCACCGAATTCCCCAGTAACTTCAACTCGATGTCGGATACCGCCACTTTTACCAGCATGGCCGCCGCCGAGTTTAATATGGTGACTCCGGAAAACGCCATGAAATGGGATGCCACCGAGCCTTCCCAAAATAGCTTTAATTACGGCGATGCGGATAGGCTTGTCTCCTGGGCGCAATCGAATGGTTTTAAAACCCATGGACATACGCTGGTATGGCATAGTCAAACTCCGAGCTGGGCGCAAAATCTCAGCGCCAGCGCCTTGCAATCGGCGATGTACAATCATATTGATAATGTAATGGGTCATTTCAAAGGCAAGATCATGGTTTGGGATGTTGTCAATGAAGCTTTTGAGGAAAACGGGAGTTACCGGGCATCTTTCTGGTATAACAAGCTCGGCAAAAGTTTTATTGAGAATGCATTTATCCGGGCCCGGGCGGCTGACCCATCAGCCAAACTGATTTACAACGATTACAATCTAGAGGCTACCGGTAGTAAATCCAACGGAGCTTATAACATGCTGAAAGACTTAAAAAGCCGTGGTATTCCCGTCGACGGGATCGGTTTCCAAATGCACTTGGATATTCAGTATGCTTTTGATTATAATGATTTTGCCAACAATTTGCAACGGTTTGCCGATCTGGGCTTAGAGATCTATATTACCGAGATGGATGTCCGCGTGTCGAGTAACCCCTCTTCATCGGAACTACAGACCCAAGCTACCTATTACGAGAACGTGATCAAAAAATGCATGGCCCAACCCGCGGTAAAAGCGATCCAGATCTGGGGCTTTACCGACAAGTATTCCTGGGTACCCCAGACTTTCCCCGGCAGAGGCGCGGCCTTAATTTTTGACTCCAACTATAATCCGAAACCGTCTTATTATGCCGTACAAAGGGCGTTAGAAACGGGTATAACTGTAACTCCGACCCCGACTCAACCGGGTCCGACCCCAACCCCTGGGAATGGCTCCATCTCCATCGCGGCAGGCAGTACTTCGGCCATGGGCAGCTTCCAGGCCGATCAGTACTACTCCGGCGGCAGCACCTATGGAAACAGCAATACTGTTGACGTATCGCAGATTACCAGCAACCCGCCTCCGGCCGCACTCTTCAACAACGAGCGATACGGGGAGATGAGCTACACCATCCCAGGCTTCACTGCGGGGAACTTGTACGAGGTGACGCTGTACTTCGCTGAGACCTATCTGACGTCCTCCGGGAGCCGGAGCTTCAATGTGTCCATCAACGGCGCCACGGTGCTCTCCAATTTCGACATCTACGCTTCGGCGGGAGGCCAGAACAAGGCCATCGCCCGGACGTTTACGGCCACGGCCAACTCAAACGGCCAGATCGT
>JAEZJQ010000067.1 GCA_023436305.1 Bacillota bacterium | reverse complement strand
TTATGGCGAGGGGGAACCACCTGTTCCCATTCCGAACACAGCAGTTAAGCCCCTCAGCGCTGATGGTACTTGTCGGGTAACCGGCTGGGAGAGTAAGTCATTGCCAGGAGTAATTTTAATAAAGAAGTTCCTTTTCTTACGAAAGGAACTTCTTTATTTTATTCATTTCTTTCCCTTCTTTAACCAGAATGTAATAAAGATATTCAGCATTTATTCCAATTTCTGTTTTTATTTGCTTTCCTCCAGATATTCGTCATCGGTATTTATCTCCCAGGTATTATAAAGATTTGCCCCTTGCGCGATGTTCTTGGCCGCATAGAGTCCAGTCATAATCGAATGGTCCATATTGTTGTATTTAAAAAGCCCGTACCTTCCAATCAATTGCAGGTTCGTAAATTGGGAAAGATATTTGGAGATGATTTCTAAATTCGCTTTATAACCCATTTTATACACCGGATAAGCTTTT
This sequence comes from Bacillota bacterium, assembly GCA_023436305.1. Lineage (GTDB taxonomy): Bacteria > Bacillota > UBA4882 > UBA8346 > UBA8346 > JAEZJQ01. The sequence goes on along the minus strand of JAEZJQ010000067.1, from coordinate 37,506 downwards.
GGAACTCGTACAATTTTATAATCCTCTATTTCATCAGCTCTGGCGATTTTAATCGTTTCAAGTTCAGCGGCAGCGAATTTGAATAATTCATCATCGGGCATATTCCAAAAAGGGTCATTTTCATCACAAAAATACTCAAGGCCAAGGGAAGTCTTGTTAGGATCAGGAACCATGGCCGCACTCCAATTTTTGAAATTTTGGATTCGGCCCAGTTTCACTTCGGGAGAATGAATGTAAATCCAGTTATCCGGAAATACTTTCTCTTTATTAACAATGACATCGACAGTAATAATGCTCCGGTATGTAAAATTTTGAGCCGCTTCTAAAACTTCCGGGCTAACGGCGGGGCTTAGAATTTGGATTAATTCCGTAATCGGTATGCTGGAAATGAAATCCGTTCCATTTAAAACTTGGTTTTTCCCGTTTGAATCCTGATATTCAATGGATTGTACCTCGAAATTATGATGATTCACTTTTAAAACCTTGGAATTTAGCAAAACATTGCCACCAACCGCTTCAATATTATTTTGCATTTCATTGTACATCATACCGGGGCCATATATCGGATAATCAAATTCATCGATTAAGGTTTTGATGGTACTGTTCTTCGGCTTAAAAAGAGCGTTCATAATAGCTGTTTTCAAAGATAAGCCTTTGATTCGTTGAGCGGCCCATTCCGCTTGAATTTGGGAGCAGGGAATACCCCATACTTTTTCGGTATAGGTTTTAAAAAAGATCGAATATAACTTCCGGCCAAAACGATTCGAAACCCACTCCTCAAAAGTATCTTCCGTGGGATAAGGCATGATTTTGGTTTTAAAATAGCTTATCAGGATGATAAACGTATCTACAATCCCTACACCCAAAAAGGCGTTCAGAGCTGTTAACGGATAGTTGAAAAATTTATTCCGGTAATAAATACGGGAGATACGAGGCGTTTTCCGGAATTTATCGCCCAGTACCTCATGCCACAATTGATCCACTTCCTTAAATTTGGTAAAAAAACGGTGGCCTCCCAAATCAAAATAGTAATTTTTATATTGAATCGTTTTACTAATTCCCCCGACTTGCGAGTCCGCTTCGCATAAAGTGCTTTTAATTCCGTTACGCTGCAACTCATATCCCGCCGCTAAACCTGCCGGTCCGGCGCCCATGATGATTACTTGTTTCATAAAAAACACTCCTTGTCTATTGGATTAATCTCTGTTTTTTTCCATGACCATTGCTCTTTATTCATCGAAGGGGATTCTAGGAAATACCAATCATTAATATGAATGCGGCAGATACAGCGCAAAAAGCCACCGTTAGACTCACTGAAATATATTCCCAGAATGTCTTTTTTTGATCTGCCACGTGTTGAGCGGCTTGGCCCCATAAAACGAAAATGGAGATTAAAATGGGGGTCAGGTAGCGGAAATTTTGGGTACAGAAAAATGGGTAATCGAACCGGGCTTTAACCACCATGATACTTAAGAAAATAACATTCAACCCAAATATATAAAAATATTTTCCAGTATTTTTACTTCTTTTTGTAAACCAAGAATACCCCAATAACAAGATGAAATTGATCAAGTTAAGTCCCGCGAAAATGACCAGAAGAGTTGCCGTCATTTTTAAACCCGCAAAATCCCATTCGCCGAACAATGAGGATTTGAAAAGATATTCCAGAAAACTTTCGGGTGAAATGCCTGCATTAAGTGGAGGGAAGAACGTGAACGGATTCTGAAGCAAGTTATTAAGGGAAACCCCAAATAATGCCCGTGAATTCCCGGCAAGGAGATCGAACGGAACGGACGGAGTATAATTGATTCCCTGATGAAATAAGGAATAATTACGCAATGGGTAAATAATGGCAGATGGTATCACGATCAGTAGAAAGTATCCGGCTTGTTTCCAATAGATCTTATAATTCGAACGGTCTTTGTACCAGGTAACCAATACGGCAATGAAGATAATGGGCAGTAAAATAAAGGCCGTTTTTTTCGTCAGAATTCCCAAGGATGTAAAGATAGCCAGCCACAATCCGTTACGCAGGGAATGCTCTTTTAGCCACCGGATTAAGAAATAGAAACTCATCACATAAAAGAATAATAAGGTATTGTCATTGTTTAAAAATGCGGATAAATAAATATTTGCGGGATGAAACGCAAAAGCGGCTACCCCGATGGTTTTGGCCGTATTACCGCAGTTTATCAGTTTCAAAATTTTATAAAAGAAGATTAGAGACAGACTGCTAAAAAAGACCATCACTATTTGAATCAACCGCCATGACATAGACTCATCCAAACCAAATAATTTCCCTAAAGCGAAGAAAGCAGCGGAAATAATATGATGGATTGGTGGATGATATAGCTGATAACTGCCGGATGGCGGCAGCGAACAGTGTTCGGCAATATACTTGATATATTCAAAGTGCCCCCCCTCACCATTGACATCATGCTGGCGGACTCCGTAACCGGTATATAAAAAATAACAAATTCGTAACCCAATCCCCAGAATAATTAAAACAAAAATAAAAGTATCACCCCGCAACTTTCCTGTTTTTCGTAAAAATAAAGCCCATGCCACAACCAGTATCAGTAAAATCATAAATGATTGTTGGATGATTTGAGTTGAAAGTTGAGGACTGATGACCATATATATCGTAAAGAATATTAATAAGAAAACCGCCAATAATAAATATTTTTTTCCGGAAAAGTACAGGCCTTGTTTCCGGGTTAGATCGTGATAAATGAGTATGAACATGAGAATAACAATAATTGCCAATAAAATCATAAACCCATAATTAAACACAATTAGTTTTAGAGAAGGATTCTTCGGCTGCCGGCAGTTTTCAACCTCTCCGATGTTGAGTACAATACCGGTAGGAAGTGTATCCGCCTCCTCCATCCGGATATCATCCAATGTTACTTTTCCAGTATTGATACTGCCATATCCCCCCAGGCCACAGGTCAGAGAGACTGATTGAATTCCCTTCCCGATTTGAAGATACAATTCAAGATACTCCCATTGATTATGGGTACCTCGGATGTCATAAGAAGTGGCCATGTCCTCCTTGACCGAAATATTGGCTCCGATTTGTTGCTTTCCAATGTTCTCAGTTTTTACCCAGGCGGATACTTTGTAGCATTTGAATTCGGTTACGGGGACTACTTGACAGAATCGGGCGTCATTTTGTTCATGATTAATGATGGTTACACATTGATGCCCCGAGCGTCCCATTCCTTGTTCGACTTTAAATTCGGACGCATTGGGATTAAAAGCCATAGTTTCCCAACAGGTTGGTTTCCCATTAAAGGTTTTTTCGAAGGATGGATTTTTCAGTAAATTTATTTTCTGAGTGCCGCATCCCGAAATATATAAAACGGTTGCGATGAGTATAATAGCCCAAAATATCCATGTTTTTTTTCTCATGTTTGTTTGGTCCTTCGATGAAGTTTGGACAAGGAAAAAAAGGGGGTTGATTTTTAATATGGATTCAAATTTCATATGAAATTAAGTGAATAATATACTACTAAAAGTATAATAAATTATTCCATAACGAAGGTGGATGTCCTGCCAATACGTGGTAAAAAATTGCAAATAGTTTAAAGTTCTTTTCCAAGGAACGATTGGCTTGCTAGTAATATGTGAACTTGCCAAAAAATAGCTGGTTTGGTATAAATGGAAAAAATTATTCCATACTATTAATAAAAACCAGAATGATCAGGTGACTATGCTTCGTATTTTTAACCGTAAACTACGGGTATGGCAGTTAATGAATGAAAATAACGCCGCCAATATAAGCGATAATATTGGACAAAACCAATCTCCGGACCAGCTCGAAGCCGGTCTCGCTTTAAATCTGGCGGCTCTTGCCGGGCGGTTGGGCAAAAGCCCGGATATTATTATCCGCGAATTTTCCATCGGTGCGCTTAATAAGGTCAATGGGGCTATTGTTTTTGTAGACGGCCTGGTTGACACGAATCAAATTGACCGGGATATACTGGCGCCGTTAATGAACACGGAAAAAACCAAAGAGTCTCCTGATGACGTCGATAAGGAAGAGCAGGATTATATATTGAACCTGCAAATGAAGCTGGTGGCCATCGGTGATGTGAAAATCAAAAGTTCAATAAATGATTTGGTAGATGGAGTCCTTTCCGGGGATACCATTTTAATGGTGGACGGCTGCAGGGAAGCATTAATTTTAAGCACGAAAGGTTGGGAAAAAAGAACCATCCAAGAACCCAGTTCCGAAGTGGTAGTGAGAGGACCCCGGGAAGGTTTTGTGGAGACTCTGCGGACTAATACTTCCCTGTTGCGGCGGCGTATCCGCAATCCCAATCTTACCTTCGAAGTGATGCGCATTGGGAAACAGACCCAAACCGATGTTTGCATTGCGTATATCAAAGGAATCGCCGCCGATAGTTTAATTGGTGAGATTAAGCAGCGTTTAAAAAGAATCAATACCGATTCCATCCTGGAGTCGGGATACATCGAAGAATTCATTATGGATGCTCCGCTCTCGGTTTTCCCAACGGTTAGCCGAAGCGAAAGACCCGATGCGGTGGCTGGAAAAATATTAGAAGGAAGAGCGGCGATAATGATTGCCGGGACGCCTTTTGTGCTGACGGTTCCCATGTTATTGATTGAAGCCTTTCAAAGCCCGGAGGATTATTATTCCCGATCTTATTACGGTAGTTTGATCCGGTGGGTAAGATATGTGTCGTTTGGCTTTAGCCTGCTTTTACCGGCTTTCTACGTTGCTTTTTCATCTTTTCACACCGAACTGATTCCACCATCATTATTAATTACCTTGGCGGCCTCCAGGGAGGGGTTGCCGTTTGCGGCGGTCATCGAGGCTTTAGGAATGGGATTAATTTTTGAAATTCTTCGCGAAGCGGGAATCCGATTACCACGGCCTATTGGACAGACCATTAGCATTGTGGGAGCTTTGGTGGTTGGCCAAGCAGCAGTATCGGCAGGATTAGTTGGGGCCCCTATGGTTATAGTCGTTGCTTTTACGGCTATCGCCTCATTCGCTATCCCGTCGTTAGCCGATTCGACGGCAATTCTAAGAGTGGCCTTGACAATAATAGCCGGAATCTTAGGCGCCTTTGGTATTATTATCGGGTTATTGGTTTTGTTGATCCATTTGGCGTCATTACGGTCATTTGGTACCCCTTATCTGTCGCCGTTAAGCCCTTTCATGCCAACTGATCTTAAAGATGTAGCGGTCAGGGCTCCTTGGTGGGCTATGTTTTTACGCCCTCATAATTTTGGGTGGGATGACTCCGAACGGCAAGCGTTTCGTTTAAAACCCGGACCAAATTCAAACCAAAACAATGATTCAAGTGATGAATGAGAAAAAGTGGAGTATGAAAAACATTAAATATAAATTTGCCTTTTGGTTATTTCTTCTCCCCCTCATTTTTATATGTGGATGTTGGGATGCCAAAGACTTACAGAACTTGGCCATCGTCTCAGCCGTGGGTATTGATGTTGATGAAAAGCTACCTGGAAAAGTGGTGGTGACGGTCCAGATCATTAAACCGGGAGAGGTAAGATCCGCTTCTGGAGGGGGGGGCGGTGGAGAAAGTAGCGAAGGCTCATCCGCAAGTCAAAAGCCGGCCTATGTAATGGTTAGCAGTTCCGGGAATACCATCTCTGAAGTTTTTCAGAATTTTGTTTATCAAGTGGACCGAGAGTTATATTTATCGCAAAATCAAATCATTGTTTTTGGAAAGGAAGCTGCGCGCCGAGGGGTTTATCCTTACGTTGACTATTTTATTCGAATCCACGAATCAAGGGAAACCACCTGGATTTTAGTGGCGGAGGGGAAAGCCAGTGAAATACTTGAAACCAATTTGGGCCTTGAAAAAATACCGGCAATAGCAATTAATCGTTTGGTTGTTAATCGGGAGTTAGCCTCCCAAGCCAGCGGAACCACCCTGCATGACTTTGTCTCTTCAATGTTGAGTGAGACTTCCGCGGCTTATACTTCTCTCATTCAGGTTACCGGTACGGAAGACAAGAAAATTCGTTTGGCAGGGACCGCCGTTTTTAAAGAGGACAAATTTATTGGAGCATTTGATAAAACAGAAACCCGAGGGTTCCTGTGGGTGATAAATAAAGTAAAAAGCGGTGTTATTACGGTTAAATCCGCCAGGGGAGAATTTAATTTGGATGTCTTACAGGCGAATACGAAGATGGTCCCGGAAATCCGGCAAGGGAAAGTTAAAATGAAACTGGTGATTAATGTTCAATACGGGGTAAGAGGCACAGAGAAGTCAGAAGATTTTACAAAACCAGATCTATCGGAATCTTTACAAACCCTTGTTGGACAAGCGGTTCGTCGGGAAGTCATGGCAGCTGTGGGTAAAGCATTTCAAATCGACGCCGATGTTTTTGGTTTTGGGGAGGCTGTCCATCGAAAATTCCCCGAAGAATGGAAAAAAATGAAGCTGGAGTGGGAACAACAGTTTTTAATGACGGATGTTCCTGCTAAAATAAATATCCGGCAAAAATCAATAGGCTCAAATATTAAAGCCCTTTTGCCGGAATAAAATACTCGTTACTTCCAGAGGTAAACGGATGGTAATATTAATCATACTGGCATTTGCAATAATTGTCCTTTTTATGGTTCCGGGACTTATTCAAAAAAAGTATTGGCCTGAGCTAATTGCTTTTGCGATCCTGCTTTTTTTGGGGTTCAGCTTAAGTTTATTGTTGGTTTCCGGAGTGGAATTACCCTTTATTTCTGATACTATTGGGCGGAGTATAAGAAAGTTATTGAGTATAAAATAAGCGAGGCAAACGATGGTGTCTTTGGAACAAGGAAGAATTGGAGATTGGCAATTCATTTTGCTGATGATGGGTTTCATTTTTGGATCCTCAATCATATTAGTCCCCGGAAACCAAGCCGGCCATGACGCTTGGATTGCGATAATCCTTGGTATGTTGGGAGGAATTATTGTTGCTTTGGTATATACCTTTTTATGTGTTCGATTTAAAGGGAAGAATCTGATTCAGATTCATGGGATTGTTTATGGACCATATCTCGGTAAACTGATGTCGCTGCTTTTTTTATGGTTCATATTTCACATGGGTTCATTGATAACGAATGTTTTTACATACTTTTTTTCGATAACCACTTTTCCGCGCACGCCGGATGTCTTTTTGATGGTTTTGATTGTTTTCGTTTGTGCCTATGCCGCCCAAAATGGGATTGAAGTCATTGCCCGGTGTGGTTTCATCATCGTATTGGCATCAATGGTTATATTCCTGGGATCTTCGATTTTTTTAATCAACAATTTTCATGTAAGTAACTTTTTTCCGCTCTTTGAAGCCCCGATAAAAGAGATGTTAACAGCGGCTTATGGCGCAGCCGCATTTCCTTTTGCTGAAACCGTTGTTTTTGCGATGATTATTCCCTACCTAAATCGTAAGCATGGCAGTATATTTCCGGTTGTAACCGCATTGCTGTTGGGAGGCTTATTTATAACCTTGATATCTATCCGGAATATTGGGGTTTTGGGGCCATTGAACGGGATCTATGTTTATCCGACTTTTCAAACTGATCGGATGATCGATGTGGGTGGCTTCATTAAAAGAATGGAAATTATAACGGTAGGCGTTTTCTTAACCTTCGGTTTTTTAAAAATAAGTGTGATTTTATATGCTACAGCTTTAGGGAGCGCCGAATTGCTTGGTTTAAGAACCTATCGCCCGTTAGTCTCACCCATAGGAATTTTAATGGTAATTGTCGCGTTGCAAAATTTTAAAACTTTTACTGGAGGTATAAGCTTTTCCCAACAAATTTACCCGATTTACGCGCTTCCTTTTGAGTTGGGGATTCCGTTGTTGACTTTAATTGTAGCGCTTATCCGGAAATTACCGAAGAAATGAATATCATTGATATAACTTCCCGCTAACCGTTTCTTTTTTCCCGTACTTAAAACGAACCCACATACTCGGATAACCATCCGGGGATTCCCCAAAATTACAAAAAGGCTGTCTCTCAACTTATATTTTTATCATAAGTTACCATGAATTTATCATCATTGGGCAGGGAAATTCTAACTATTAGAGAATATATAAAATTCTAATAAATGATTTTATATTGCGTTAAATTATCCGAAATATAGAATTGGATTCATTTTGAAATAAAAAGAAGGTGATATATATGGCGCGTATCTTGATTATTGACGATGAACCGGCCATTGTTATGGTTCTCAAGGAATTATTAAGTGAAGAAGGTTATGAAATTATTATCGCTTCCAATGGTTTAAACGGGCTTCAGATTCTTGAAGAGAAACCGTTGCCGGAGATAATCCTGATGGATTTATATATGCCGGGGATGAGTGGGTGCGATATTGTAAATAAAATACGAGCTAAACCGAACCTGGCGAAGATACCAATTATTTTAATCACCGGCGCGATTCCGAACATCAGTGATTTTCCGCCGGAAGGAAGTTATCAGGATATTATCAACAAACCATTTGAGATCGAGGATGTAATATTCAAGATTCATTCCGTGTTAACCACTTATGCCCGTGGGGAATAATCAGGAATGAAAACTTCCTAAAAAACCGCTTAGCGCTTTTAGAGCTAGGAGTCTGTGCGGCTAATCGATTTTCGAAGCATACTTAATATCAAGTGACATATTCTAATACAATATATAGTTGTTTTGAGTTATTAAAACGTGTTACTCGCATAGACTCCTAGAGGGTTGGTTTTACGGACTGTACACCTGCTGACCTATTTTCTTGTTAACAGTATCTTTCGTTGACATTCCATATCCTATATGGTAAATTTAATTCGAAACAAGTTTTGCGGAATCTGATTCACTGGAGAAACCATGAGGATATTCAACACTGAAACCCACAAAGAATTGATTTTTCAAATGCTAGATCGCCGTTCCAAATCTCAAAACCAATCTCTGGAGGAGTTAACGGCTCAAGTAGCGGGGATTATCACTGAAGTTAAGGAACGTGGTGATTTGGCATTGTGCGATTTCACCGCGCGGTTCGATAAGGTAACGATCACTCCTGAAACCATTAAAGTCAGCGAGGCGGAGATCACTCAGGCGGTCCAGTGGGTTTCCACCGGATTTTTAACAGCCATCCGGCAGGCTAAGGAGAATATCATCGCTTTTCACCAAAAACAACTCCCCAAGGATTGGCTGGATATTAAAGAAGATGGCATCATTCTGGGGCAGCGTTTTCAGCCGGTTGCCTCGGCGGGTCTGTATGTTCCCGGCGGAACCTCCGGTTCCACACCTTTGGTCTCTTCTGTGCTAATGAATGCCTTGCCGGCTAGAGTGGCCGGAGTGAAACGCTTGGTGGTCTGCACCCCGCCCAATGCTTCAGGTGGGGTAAATCCTTATTTATTGGCCGCCGCCGCCGAGTGTGGAATATCGGAAATATATAAACTGGGGAGCGCTTGGGCTATAGCGGCACTCGCCTATGGTACGGCAACGATTCCGGCGGTTGATGTAATTGTAGGACCCGGCAACCAATATGTTACCGAGGCCAAACGCCAGGTTTTCGGTTATGTGGGGCTGGATATGCTGGCCGGACCCAGTGAAATACTAATTATTGCCGATGCTGACAATGACCCGGTTTTAGTCGCGGCTGATCTGCTTTCCCAGGCGGAACACGGCCCGGCCGGTGAAGCCGGCGCTTTTTTATTAACGACCTCAACCCGGTTGGCGGGTGAGGTGGCAGCGGAAGTGGAACGGCAGTTAGCGAAGCTGTCCCGCCAAAAAATCGCGACCGCTTGTCTCGAAAAGTCAGGTGGAATTATAATCACCGCCAGCCTGGATGAAGCCTTTGAATTGGCTAATTTTGCAGCGCCCGAGCATTTGGAGTTGCTGGTTCATGAACCCTGGAGCTATTTGGGGAGGCTTAAAAACGCCGGCGCTATTTTTATCGGCCCGTATTCCACCGAGTCTATCGGTGATTATGTGGCCGGGCCTAATCACGTCCTGCCGACCAACGGCACCGCCCGGTTTTCTTCCGGTTTAAACGTTGATCATTTTATAAAAAAATCAAATATTATCGCTTACAATAAATCGGGGCTCAATCATTTTGGACCGGCGGCAGTTACCATTGCTGAGGTTGAAGGCCTGGATGCCCATGCAAATGCGGTAAAATTTCGGTTGGAGTGAAGCGCGAGGAGTGGAATAATGCGTAATAGTACTGTCGAACGAAATACCAAGGAAACCCGGATTAAACTGGAATTGGCTCTGGATGGGACCGGGGTGTTTGATATCCGGACCGGGATTGGTTTTTTTGATCATATGTTAGCGCAAATATGCTGCCATGGTCAGCTCGATATGAAATTGGAGGCCTTCGGCGATTTGGAGGTGGATTCGCATCATACCATTGAGGACGTAGGCCTGACTTTGGGAGAGGCAATTAAAAAAGCATTGGGTGAGAGGCGGGGCATCCGCCGTTTTGGTGAGGCCATTATTCCGATGGATGAGGCGTTGGCCTTGGTGGCAATTGATCTGAGCGGCCGGCCTTACCTGGTATTTAACGCCGAACTCGGCAAAGGCCAATTGGGCGGTTTTGATCTGGAGATGGTCCAGGAGTTTTACCGGGCAGTATCGGTTCAAGCCGGAATGAATATTCATATCCGTTTGCTGGAAGGTGACAACTTGCATCATTCGGTGGAAGCGATTTTTAAAGCCTTTGGCAGGGCAATGGCCGCCGCAACCCAAGTTGAAGAAAGGAATAAGGAGATTCCCTCCACCAAGGGGGTCTTGTAATTAAAGCGATGATTGCCATTATTGATTACGGAGTCGGAAATTTACGAAGTGTTGAAAAGGCCTTTGTCTATTTAGGATATCCGGCGAGAGTTACCGCTGATCCCGGGGAGGTACTAAACGCCTCTAAAGTTGTATTGCCGGGGGTTGGCGCTTTCGGGAAAGCCATGGAACATCTGGACAAAGCCGGGATGATTCCGGTGGTCGGGCGGGTGATTGATTCCGGGCGGCCGTTTTTGGGTATTTGCTTGGGCTTGCAACTTTTATTTGAAGAAAGTTCGGAACTGTTCGGGGAGCGGGAATGCTTACACAAGGGATTGGGCGTTTTTCCCGGGCAGGTGCTTCGTTTTCCGGCGTCTGATTTAAAAGTACCCCAGATCGGTTGGAATCAGATTGTCAAAACCAAGGAGAGCCCCATATTGGACGGAGTTTCGGACGGTAGTTTCGTTTATTTTGTCCATTCCTATTACGTGAAACCTCAAAATTCGGAAATTATTCTCACTCAAACCAATTACGGAATCGATTATTGTTCCGGAATATCATACCAAAATGTATCCGCCTTTCAATTTCACCCGGAAAAGAGTAGCCAAGTAGGTTTGAAGATACTTAGGAATTTTGCGGAAATGGAATAAATAACAATAACGATAATGTACTTCTAGGAGTGATGTTTGTTGTTAGCCAAACGCGTGATTCCTTGTTTGGATGTGAAAGATGGCCGGGTGGTTAAGGGTACGGAGTTTTTGAAGTTACGCGACGCCGGAGATCCGGTGGAATTGGCGGCGTATTATGATGAAGAGGGCGCCGATGAGCTGGTATTTTTGGATATAACCGCTTCCCATGAGGGGCGAAAGACGATGGTAGAGATTGCCTCCCGGGTGGCCGGGCAGGTTTTCATTCCGTTTACGGTGGGCGGAGGGATTTCCAGTACCGCGGATATGCGTGCTATTTTACTGGCGGGGGCGGATAAGACCTCTATTAATTCGGCGGCGGTGAAAAATCCCCGGCTGATTGCCCAAGGCGCAGAGTTATTCGGTTCCCAATGTGTTGTTTTGGCGGTTGATGCCCGCCGGCGGAATAAGTTGGATCCTTCTCAGGGGTGGGAGGTTTATATTAACGGCGGCCGGATTCCGACCGGATTGGACGTGCTGGAATGGGTGATTACAGCTGAGAAGCTGGGCGCTGGTGAGATCTTGCTGACCAGTATGGATCGGGATGGGACCAAGGACGGCTATGATAATGAATTAAACCGGGCAGTGGCGGAAGCGGTGGGTATTCCGGTAATCGCATCCGGGGGCGCGGGGAGTCTGGCGCATTTGGCGGATGGCATTAAAATCGGAAAAGCTGATGCAGTACTGGTTGCCTCCATTTTTCACTACCGCGAATATACGATTCGTCAGGCGAAGGATTATTTGGAGAGCGAACAGATTATCGTTAGAAGAAATTAAAAAAATGGGTATTTAGTTTTAAAGAAGAGGACGATGGGCGTCAAGATGCTTAAATTTGTCGGGACGGGTAGTGCTTTTAATACGAAGCCGGGAAATAACAGCTCCTTCATTCGCAGGCAACATTCATTGCTGCTGATTGATTGTGGGGGGACTGTCTTTTGCCGCTTACAAGAACTTAATTTATTGGATGATTTGGCTCATCTTCATATTATCATAACCCATACCCATCCTGATCATATCGGAAGCCTTGGTGACATTATATTTTATGCATTTTATACACTGCATCTTAAACCCGTGATACTTTTCCCTGAAAGAGAATTGCTTACGAATCTTTTGGAATATTTGGGTGTAACAGCATCCATGTACGAGCTTTATAGTGATGTTGAATCAAGTCCGGACGATTGGGCGCTGACAGGGGCTACCCTGAGATTTATCCGGGTACCCCACGTAGAAACCATTCCTGCTTTTGGTTTTATATTCAAATTTGAAGGGAAATGTTTCTATTATAGCGGGGATGCCAATAACATCCCCGGTGAAATCATTGAAATGTTTCGAAAAGGAGAACTGAACTGGTTGTATCAGGACGTCTCCGGGATTGATTATGAAGGGAATGTCCACTTATCTTTACGGAAATTAGTTGATTTAATTCCCCCGGAATTAAGAAACAGAGTTTATTGCATGCATCACGATCAATCGCTTGATAAAGAACAGGTGTTAAGCTATGGTTTGAATTTTGTAGAGAGATATACTGTGTAATTTTACTCAACTACCGCTTGTGCGAAATGAAAATGCGCTTTTGCATGATAGCCATCTGTTCGTCCTTTAAAATAAAGTGTTTCGATGGCGGATGGTCCCAGATCCTCGTGAAGACGTAATTTAAAGTTCGCCAGTTCCCCGGTGAGCGCTTCCGGGTCAAAACCGGTCTTAATCGGTTCCCCGGCCCGGCGCACCACTTCCTGCATCAGTTGAATGCTTTTCTCCGTCCGTTCCGGGATTAAGGCATCGGCATCCATGTAATCGAAAATAATCATACTTCCGGCGGGGGCTATACCGGCGATGTTTCGTAAGGTATCCAACACTGCTTGCCGGCTTAAATAAATGGTTACGCCCAGCCAGCTAAAGAAGCTGGTTTTTTTTGGATCGTACCCTGATAGTTGAAGTGCGGTTGCCAAATTATCTTTCGAAAAATCTAGCGGAACAAAGTGCAACTGTGCGGGACAATCCCAGCCTAAATCAGCGATACGCTGACGTTTGTAGTTTTGAGTGGCGGGATGGTCAACCTCAAAGACCTGGAGCTGTTTTAGCATTTCCGGCCGCCGGAAGGCAAAGGTCTCGAAGCCTGCGCCTAAGATTACATATTGTTGCACCCCCTGCCCGACCGCAGCCTCCAGGCTGTCCTCCGTATACCGTGAACGGCTAAGGGTTACCGGGCCATTCTGAATTTGCATCACTCGCATTAGGGCAGTAAATTGATCGGGACAAGAGGCCGCGAATTCCGGGTCAAAAAATTCCAACGATTTAGCTAGATTTTGGCTGAAAAAAGCATGTTCCTCCGGTGTGAAAAGTTCCGGGGCGAGAAAATCATCAAAGATTTTGGGAGTATCATACTTGGAATGGTAAGCGCGTGCAAAGGCGGTGATTAAAGCGGTAATGCTGACTTGATTTTCGGGCATGACAAAGTCCTCCTTGTTTGCTTGGAGTTGGGTGGTTTGTTTTGATTCGCTATATATTATATATCATATTTCCATTAATCAAGTCAATAAATTTTTTATTATATCATATTTATTGATATTTGTCAAGATGTTTTTATGGATAATTTCATTTTACGTTGAAAATTGCCCATCCCAAGGTTCAGGATTGAATCATTATGAATAACTTTATAAAACGGATGTTTAAAAACCCTTAGAAAATAATCAAAGGATCTTAAGTCCATTCTTCACTTAAGATCCTTTTTATTTAAACTGATAAAACTTATAAAAATTTTACTGCGCCATCGCGTTAATCTTCTTGGTCAAACGTGATTTCCGGCGGGCGGCTTGATTTTTATGAATAACGCCTTTCGAAGCGGATGAATCCAGTGATTTAATAGCATCCTGTAAATTTTGCTTGGCGGCGGTTGCATCCTTGGCGTTAATCGCGGTGGTAACTTTTTTCAAGGAAGTCTTCAAAGCGGAACTTCTTGACATGTTCGTCTGGCGATTCTCAGCGGTAATCAGGACCCGTTTTTTAGCGGATTTAATATTCGGCAAAACTTTCACCTCCTTAACAGCGGTGTCGCGCGCACGAAACAACTCCATATTTAGCGATAAACTCGCATACTAAGTACATGCACGCTTGTAAAACACCATGAACCCCAAATTCATACAGTAAATATTTTAACATGGTCCTTGCTGTTTTGCAATCATTTGTTTATTTTTCACCGGAATTTTATTTATATTTTTTGGCAAAATAATAATTATGTTCATCGTTTTGCGAATCATTCTCACTGCCCTTTGGCTAATCATTACCAACCTATTATTTTATGATTTTCAGCTTGGCGGGCGTTATTTAATCCTGATGGAAGCCATTGCCGCCGGTTTTATTAGCGATTGGATCCGTTCTTTCATTGGAAATACCATGGATTACCGGGTTCGGAGCATGATAAGCGCCGGCGGAATAATTCCTGCTTTTGGATTGCCCCGGTTGATTTTTAGCGGTATCAAGCTGACCATCCCGGGATTAGTGTTTGTATACTTCGGGCTGGTTTTGATGGAGATGATTATTCCGGAAGAGGCGCCAGGGTTGAGAGCAAAAATTGAGAATTGAATGAGGAGGGTAATAATATGACAACCCCTGATTTGAACCGAATCGGTGAGATTCATACGGACTTGGCGCTAGAGGCCAGGGATATCGCTAAAGAAAGGCATGGGCATGAACCCCCGGGGATTGAATCCGACACGGAACGGCAAGGCGAGATGCTTATCTCCCGGGTGAACATTTTAACGGAAGAAGCCGGGCGGCACGTGGGGAAACAGCCGGGTTACTATGTCACTGTGGAGGCCGAAGGGTTACGAAGCAGAGATCGTGACCGGCAAGAAAAGATCGCCTTTCAAGTAGCGAAAGAAGTGGAAGGGTTTATTGCGCGGCTTAAGTTAAAAGATGAGGATCATTGTCTGGTGGTAGGTTTGGGGAATTGGGACGCCACGCCGGATGCCTTGGGACCGAGAGTAGTTTCCCGAATTTTAGTAACCAGGCATTTGTTAGCTACCAGTCCATCGGAAAAACGGGGTGAACTTCGTCCGGTGGCGGCTTTAGCACCCGGAGTCCTGGGGACAACCGGCTTGGAAACAGGTGAAATCATATTGGGAGTGGCCAGCCGGATCAAACCCCAGTTTATCATCGTTATCGACGCTCTGGCTTCCCGGAATACCAGCCGGATGGGAGCTACAATTCAAATCGCCGATACCGGGATTCATCCAGGTTCCGGACTGGGTAACAAACGGATCGGTATTACGCCGCAGACTCTAGGAATTCCAGTAATCGCTATTGGAGTGCCTACGGTGGTCGAAGCCACCACTATTGTTCAGGACGCCTTAAGTGACATAAATCGGGGTCCTTTTCCTTCAAACAATCCTAAAGCTAGTCCGAGTCTGAGCGTGGTGGAACGGGTCCTTTCTCCATATTTTCATAGTTTAATCGTTACACCCAAGGAAATCGACGTGATGATCGAGGATTTGGCGAGGGTAATCTCCGGGGCGTTAAATATTGCCTTGCATCCCGGAGTCAGCCCGGAAGAGGTTTTTCGATATCTTAATTAAATCATTGAGATCCTAGTAATAAAAGAAGTTGGAAAATCATAATCCTCTGCCGGGGGGATTTATCGATGTATGTCAATTCTAAAACTTGGGTCTCAATATTTCTGTTTTACGGAGCGGTATGTTTTATGCTGGGCTTTTTCAGTTATCTGGTTAAAACAGATAAACGCTCATTGCCGCCCGTGGTTCAAGTGCCGCTTAATCAAGCCCGAAATGGCGGTCCCCGGAATTTGATGGTGGAATCCGAGAAATATTTGGCGAAGTTTTTTACAAGATTTAATTTTGACATTGCGGATGTTTTGAAAACCGATTCCAACATTTTTAATCGCCCTGGAAAAACCAATGATTCAATACCGGTTTCGGCCAATTCATACCCCTCCAAATTGGTATTTTGTTTTCCGGAGGCTTGCCGTTCCGGGGCGGTTTGGTCGCTAATCGCCCGCTATCGGCTGGACTTAAAAACCAGTTTTGCCGGAGTAAAAGAAATTCCCATCAAGGATGACGATGACTGGGAAGATAAGCTGGCAGAGATTTTTGACCGTGAGCAGCCGCTGGTATTAATCGGGTTAAACCTAACCCATCCTGGGTTTGCCCAGGATAGGTCAAGCGATTCTGGTTGTGAAAGAGAGATGGCCGGGGCTAATGTACATTTATATTTCACAATGGCCAAACAGTGGCAGGGGGTCCTTTTACCACAAATGATAGCAAATTTCTCCGATAATTTAAATTTTTTTACCCTTGGGAAACATAGGCTGGGAGATAGGGATGTTTTTGAGATAATTTGGGCGGAAACTTCAGCGGATAATATAACCGATCTTGAGCGAAATTTAGAGTCTCTATTGAATACGCTGGAACAGGCCGGGAAACTCCAAACCACAAAAAAGATATAGGAGATTTGATTTTTTACAATCTTATCGAATGCAATCAATGAAAATATTCGGCAAATTTTTGGCAGTAATCATTTTTATATTGTTTTTCCTGGGGGCCGGGCTTTACTTTGTCCTGAATAATCTCGGGTCAATGCTGGCGGAGGATCATACCGGCTTAAAATGCAGATGGGTATCTACCGGAGTGGAAATTAAGACCGGGGGGCGGGTTGAAAATATTCAACTGAAATTCCCCTTAAATATTCGCCATCGCGCCGGCCGATGGGAAATTAAAAGCGCCCTTCATACCATCACTGTTTTTACATTTCCCCGAATTTGTATAAAATGGCAAAAGGTAATTGCGCCATCTCCCCAAAACCCTACGAAATAAACTTCCCATATGAATATTCATCGGTTTTTAAATATTATTAACTTCATACGGTCGTTCAATCCCGCCGCGTACAATTCAAATATTCTTCATTACTGTTTCACGGGCGCATAGGTTTATTCAGAAAACTGACTCATTTTCATCGTTGGTTACGATTTCAATTATATCAAGGAAAAAGGTTAGACTTCTTCAAGTATCAGTTGTGAAGATTTATTTTTATTCCTGGTTGGCGCCTTACCCGGGCATGATGATTCGTATGAAATTCGGAATTAATGAGGGCTATTTTCTTTGCAGGAGATTTACGTTTGATGGTGAATATTAAAAAGCCTAAAAAAGGTAAATTTCTTGGAATAAATATATCCGAAATTTCCACCCTGCAACCGAAAATTAAAACTGTGACAGGAGTAATGGATATGACTCTTTTTGAAGTTTTTGTTCAATCATTATTACTGGGTTTTTCCGGCGCCTTGGCTCCGGGGCCTTTATTGACTTACGATATTCAACTGGCATATAAAAAGGGTTTTTGGGTTGGACCAAAGCTCATTTTGGGACATGCCATTTTGGAAGCGCTCTTAATTATTGGATTAATTGCGGGGTTGGGTAGTTATATTAAACTTACGGCAACCCAGGTTGTTTTGGGGATCTTTGGGGGCATTCTGTTGTTTTGGATGGGATGCAATCTGATAGGATCAGAAAGCAAGAATAGTGATCGAGTGGTCAAAGAGCAGGCTGCCGCCAATGAAACCGGCACCGCGCTTATTAATATGAATCCGGTAATCGCCGGGTTTCTGATCTCACTGTCCAATCCTTACTTCCTGATCTGGTGGGCGGTCATCGGCCTGGGACTTATGACCAAATCATTAGCATTAGGCTGGACGGGTATCATCGTGTTTTTTTGTGCCCATGAGTTAGCCGACTTAAGTTGGTATACACTTGTTTCGGCCGCCATATCCAAAGGACGCCAATTCATATCCGGAGTTGTCTACCGTTGGTTACTCATTATTTGCGGTATCTTTTTAATCTTTCTGGCGGGTAAATTTCTATACGACGCTTTGCAACTGTTAGGTGTAACTCAATGGTTTTACCATCAGACCATTGATCTTTTTGGGCGTTTTCGGAAGTTTGTATAAGATAGCGTAGAAGTGTAGGTAAAGAGCAGTATAGGAGCATTAAGGGAGGAACATAATTGATTCAGGCGCATATTCGTAATTTTTGTATTATTGCCCATATCGATCATGGGAAGTCTACCCTGGCCGATCGAATCTTAGAGTTTACAGGGACTATCACTGAAAGGGAGATGACCGAACAGATCCTGGATTCCATGGATCTGGAGCGGGAACGGGGGATAACCATTAAGGCCCAGGCGGTAAGAATCGAGTATAAGGCTAAAAATGGTGAAAAATATGTGTTAAACTTGATTGATACTCCAGGCCATGTGGATTTTACGTATGAAGTTTCCCGGTCGTTGGCGGCTTGCGATGGGGCGTTGCTGATTGTGGACTCAACACAAGGGGTTGAGGCCCAAACCATTGCCAATCTTTATTTGGCTTTGGAGCATGATCTGGATATTATTCCGGTGATCAATAAAGTGGACTTGCCCAGCGCCGATCCGGAACGGGTTAAAGCGGAGATCAGAGATATTATCGGGTTGGACCCCAGTGACTGTATTTTGGCCAGCGCTAAAACCGGTTTGGGAACTGAAGATATTTTGGAGGCCATCGTTCATAAAATAAAACCGCCTGCCGGAGAAATTCAGCTACCGTTACGGGCTTTAGTCTTTGATTCGTTGTTTGATTCCTACCGGGGTGTGATTGCTTATGTCCGGGTCAAGGAAGGACGGCTTAAAACTGGGCAGAAGATCCGGATGCTGGCTACTCAAAAGGAATTTGAGGTTACGGAGTTAGGCACCTTCCAGCCGGTAATGACTCCGGCCACCCAATTGGCCACCGGTGAAGTGGGTTACGTAATCGCGGCCATGCGGAATGTTACCGACACCCAAGTGGGAGATACGATTACCACGGTGGATAATCCGGCATTAATACCGTTGCCGGGTTACCGTCCGGTGAATCCCATGGTTTACTGCGGACTGTTCCCTATTGACAGTACGGCTTACGGGGATTTGCGGGACGCCCTTGAAAAACTTAAATTGAATGACGCTTCCCTGGTATTTGAGCCTGAGAACTCAACTGCGTTGGGCTTTGGATTTCGGTGCGGTTTCTTAGGGCTGTTGCATATGGAAATCATCCAGGAACGCCTGGAGAGGGAATATGATTTGAATTTGGTGGCCACGGCTCCCAGTGTGGTTTATAAATTATATCTTACCGATGGGTCGGTAAAAGAGATATCCAATCCGGCCGAATTTCCCGCCCCCAATTATTTGGACCATATAGAGGAACCATATGTTAAGGCCAGTATCATATTACCCAGCGAATTTGTAGGAACGATCATGGAACTGTGCCAGGAAAAGCGGGGAGTCTTTAAAAACATGGAATATCTGACCGCCACCCGGGTGCTGCTCATTTATGAACTGCCGTTATCGGAAATCCTGATGGACTTTTTTGATAAATTAAAGTCTCGATCCCGGGGTTACGCTTCTTTGGATTACGAATATCTGGGGCATCGGCAGTCGGATCTGGTCAAACTGGATATTTTATTGAATGAAAAACCGGTAGATGCTCTGTCGGCCATTGTCCACCGTGAAAAGTCTTACCAGCGCGGCCGGCTGTTAACTGAAAAATTAAAAGAAATCATTCCCCGTCAACTCTTTGAGGTACCCATTCAGGCCGCCGTCGGTACTAAAGTAATCGCCCGGGAAACCGTCAAAGCTGTGCGAAAGGACGTATTAGCAAAATGTTACGGCGGAGATATTTCCCGGAAACGCAAACTACTGGAAAAACAAAAAGAAGGCAAACGGCGAATGAAACAATTAGGTTCCGTGGAAGTACCCCAGGAAGCCTTTCTGGCGGTACTGAAAATTGAGGAATAAAATGAAGTTTGAAATGGGAAGTGTGAAGTTTGAAATGAAAAGATAGAAGTTATAAGATGGAAATTCGATGCATAAGTTTGTAGAATGAAGCTTTGAACTGGAAAAAATTCAATTCAAACTTCACACTTTTTCTCCCCGGTTATTAATCAGGGAGAAACGGCGGTATGGGTTGGCGGTTGAGTTTGGGAGCGGTACGGCCTAACATCCGGTTTAGGTTTTGGCAGCTTTCGATTTGTTCTTCCAGTGAATTCATTTCCAGAATGGCAGCGGCTTGTGGGTAATTTCGAGCGATGGTTTTGACGGTTTTTTCCCACCAGTCCAGGTTGGATTGAATCGGTTGGTGTTGATCAAGCAGGCGATCGTTTTCGTGAAAATGGAAATGACGGATTCGCTCCATTTTCAGGAGTGATTCCAAGGATACTTGGGCTTGAAGCGCATGTCCCACGTCAATAGTCAATCCAAATTCCGGTCCGGCAAAAAGCCAGAGCAATTCTTGAAACCGGGCGCCGTCACAAGTTTTGGGATGAAATTCGGGGGTTAGAGGCATATTTTCCATCAGCAGGGAAATTCCGTGTTTCTTGGCTTCGTTCAATAAAATCGCCAGACTGCCTTCCTCAAACAGGCAATTTTCCTGGTAAACGTCCGGTTGATTGGGTTCGATAGTGCATGGATGGAAGGTAATCAACTCGATATTAAATTCGGCGGCGATCCGAATGGTGTTTAAAAAGATATTAATGGCCAATTGCCGTTCTCCAAAATCTAAAGCGCCCAACCTGATATTTTTAAAAGGCGCGTGCATGGTTAACTGGAATCCATAACGCTCCCGATAGATTCGGATAATATTTTTTTCATTGGCGGTAAGAGTATAATTCGGGGAAAAATATTGAGGATCCGCTTGTAATTCAATCACTTTAAAATGTAGGACAGCCGTTTTTAAATAATCGGTAAGTGGCCGGTTGGCGATTATTCTGGAACCGAGGCAAAAAGCCATTTACATCCCATCCTCTTTTCTACGAATTGCATTGATAAGCCAAATCATTTCACTCATTCATTAGATTAACAATAACCTAACCAATAAAAATCGTCAACTAAACTACCATAAAAAAATTAAAGTTAATGACAGATAAGTCCGATTCATACTTCGTAGGATGAAGAAACTAAAATCCAAAAAATAATGGTTTCATTACCCATGAAAAAATGAATAGTGACGGATGTGGTAGATTTGAGTAAAGAATTATCACTGTATTTTCATTTTCCTTTCTGCAAGCGCAAATGCTTCTATTGTGATTTTACCTCATTTAGTGGGTTTGATCAAATCATGCCGGCCTATATTGAAGCATTGTTATCGGAGGTTCAGTTTTATTTACCGCAACCATCAAAGATTATTAAATCAGTTTATTTCGGCGGCGGAACCCCGAGCTATTTCCCGGTGGAATCCCTGGCTGAGATTTTAAAGTACGTTACCACCCGTTTTTTAGTACCGAAAAAAGCCGAAATTACCATTGAGGTTAATCCCGGGACCATTGATATAGAAGGGTTAATCAATCTGTATGAAGCCGGCTTTAACCGGTTGAGTATCGGATTGCAAGCCATTCAAAATGATTTATTAAAGAAAATCGGCAGGATTCATTCAGCCCAAGAATTTTTCGATATATTTGAGTTAGCCAGGGAAACTGGTTTTCGAAATATCGGAGTCGATTTAATTTTTGGTTTGCCGGGACAAACATTCCGCCAGTGGCAAGATACATTGCAAACGGTTGTCGAATTAGATCCGGAGCATATCTCGGCGTATTGTCTGCAATTGGAACCGGGAACCGTGTTGCACCAGAAAGTAACCCGGAAAGAAATGCATTTACCATCCGAGGAAACTGTAGCCGAAATGATGGAGTTCACCATGTCGTATTTACTGGATTCCGGTTATGAGCAATATGAGATATCCAATTATGCAAAACCCGGCTGTTACTCTGTCCATAATCTCGGTTATTGGATGGGACATGATTATTTGGGATTTGGAGCCGGGGCTACTTCCACCCGATTAGGACAGCGTTGGGTCAATGTAAAGGACCCTCAGATATATATTGAAAAGCTTATAAACGGCAAATCCGTTGTTGCCGAACGGGAGAATATTGATAAACATACGGCGGCTATTGAGGCAATTATGCTGGGATTACGCTTACACTCGGGTATTAACCTAAATCATATGCGTGATAAGTATGGGATTGATTTACTTGCCAACTTGAGCCATAATCTAAATAAACTATCCGAAGCCAATCTTGTAGAGATTGATAAGGATAATTTCAGGCTTACCAATAAAGGGATATTAACCAGTAATTTGGTGATTGCCAATGTAATTGATGGTATGTGGAAATCAAGTTGCATCAATGCCAAAAGTTAGAGTAAAATGTAGAGTAGACGTGTCATATATCGGAGATAAATATTTATTGAATAACACACATAGAATCATAATCCGTTTTTTATCTAAGCTAAATCTCATTTTTTCCGATATATATAGAAATAAGCGAAGTCGCCTTTAAAAAAAGGCGTATTGCCTGAAAGGGAGAGCTTGTCGTGAAAATAAATTTCAATTGGCTTAAAGGCATTTTTAGCTTGGGAGGAAAAATTCGAAGTGTTATTAAGAAGTTATCAGGGCAATTTTTAACCATCTTCAGTTTCCGGTTTATCAATCTTCTTTCCATCCGCTATAAACTCATTGGTCTTCTTTTGATTGTCTCTATTGTTCCGGTCACTATTGTCGGATTTATATCATATACCTGTTACAACAAGGCGCTATTTAATAAAATCAGTTCTTTATCTACCCAAAAGGTTTCGCAAGCCTCCCGTAATTTGGAAACCAAGCTGATTGAGTATGAAAACACCATCAATAAGGACCTTAATAATATTTTGACTGAAGTCATCGCTTTAAAAGAAGCCAAGGAAGTGATTTATGAAGATTTTCGGAGGTATCTAGCCTCGAATAAAACCATCAAGACGTTTTACTTTTTTAGTGATAATGCGGATAATAATTTTGAGATAACGGCCGGTTCGGCACCTTTTACCAGCAAACAATTAAGAGATTCCAAAGTATTTTCGGAAACTAATAAGACGGACTCTTTATACTGGGATGCAACCGCTTCGATTATTGGTGATGGTAAGGATTGGATCGCCGGGAAAGTAATTCGAAACCGGGTATCCGGCGAAAAGTTAGGCGCGGTATTTGCCGTTATCGCTGAGGATAGTATCTGTAACCGGGTGAATACCGGTTATACTCCTGAAAAAGGGGGGAATTATTATATACTCGTAAACAGAAACGGCAAAATCCTGGTTTCGCCATATAAGGAAACTTTAGGCCGGAACATTGATGAAGTAGTGAAGGGCGTCGGGCATTTGCAGGCAATACTACAAGGCAAAAATTCTCCCAATAACGATCTTGGTAAAATAGACAATAAGAAGGTATTGGCTACTTTTCAAAAACTGGACAAACATGATTGGTACTTACTGCATATTGAGCCCACCAACGGTTTATTTGAAGAATCCAATTATATTGTTATCTTAACCATATTATTCAGCCTGGCGTTTATCGGAGGGGCGATTTTTGTTTCCATCTCTGTGTCGAACCAATTATTAGATTCGGTGAACAAAATCACCAACGCCATGAAAATGGCTGAAAATGGCGACTTATCAACTCGGGTTGAAGTTGCCGGTCATGACGAATTTGAACATTTGACAATAAGTTTTAACGAAATGCTAAGCCGGATCAGTCAATTAATTATTGATACTCAATCGGTTGTAAATAAAACCATGGAACAAAGCATGACATTGGAAGATAATTCGATCCTGTCAGTCAAGAACACCGAAAATGTTGCCGCAGCCATGGGGGATATTAGTAAAGGCAGTATGGACCAAATCAATGAAATTGAAAATGCTTCCCTGACCATGGGAGAATTGGCGGAAGATATCGGCAAAGTGGTGGCGAAGGCTGCCGATGTTGAAATTATTACCGATAAGACCAAGAATTTAAGTTTTCGTTCCAAGGAAGCGATTGAAAACTTGGTCAGTAAAGTAAAAATTTCCGCTGAAATTACCAAAACGGTTATTAAGGACATTGAGGATTTAAATGTCAGCGCGATTGAGATTGGAAATATCACCGAAATCATTGCCGACATCGCGGAAAAAACCAATCTCTTGGCGTTGAATGCCGCCATTGAAGCCGCCAGAGCCGGGGAGGCCGGCCGTGGGTTTGCGGTTGTCGCCAAAGAGGTGAATAAACTGGCTGTACAATCTCAAACGGCCGCTCAATCCATTGAAGATTTGTTGCAGATCATTAAAACAAAAACCGGATCTTCGACCAAAAACATTGACAAGGCCCATATCATTGTCGATGACCAAACCGATGCCGTTCAAATGGCTGAAAGTGCTTTCGAAGAAATTATCAAAGCCATGGATGAAGTTATTGTTCGGATGACTGAAATGAGTGTTTTGGTGCAGAAAGTTGACTCCTTTAAAGACCAAACCATGCAATCCATTATCAATATTGGCGCTGTTTCCGAAGAAACCGCAGCCGCAACCGAAGAAGTAACAGCTGCTTCCGAGGAACAAGCCGCGATTGCCACTCAGATCCAAAATTCCATAGTTGAACTGCGAAATACAGCCGAAAATCTGGTGGAATTGATCGATAAGTTTAAGGTATCAAGAGGGTAATCCTGGAATCGGTCAACCTCTTATTGATTTTAGCTCTCTGTTAGTCGATGATACATTATGGTTAACATTATCATAGACCTCTTGACAAATTAAAAAAGCAGTGTTATTTTGGTATTAGCTTAGCACTCTCTGAGACAGAGTGCTAACAAAAAACTATGGAAGAGGTGCTTTTTATGGCCTCCAAACTTGATGAGCGCAAAAAACAGATCTTAAAGGTAATTACCGATGATTATATCACATCGGGTGAACCGGTGGGTTCCCGGACCATCGCCCGCAGATATGATCTGGGATTATCTCCGGCGACGATTCGGAATGAAATGGCAGATTTGGAAGAGAGCGGCTTTTTAGAGCAGCCGCATACTTCGGCAGGCAGAGTACCTTCGGAACGGGGGTACCGTTACTATGTGGATGCCCTGATGTCTCGCCATACATTAACGGAAAAAGAGATTGAGGTCATCTATGGGGAACTGGAACATTACCATCAAGAGATGGAGTCGGTGATTCAACAAACTTCCAAGATTTTAGTCCAAATGACGAAATACCCGTCACTGGTTTTAAGTCCGCAAATTGACACCGCGATATTCCGTCATGTCCAATTGGTTAAGCTTTCCAGTAACACTGTTTTGGTGGTCATTGTTACCGATACCGGCCTTGTGGAAAATAAGGTCATTGAACTGCAACAGGAAATCTCCACCGAGGAATTAGACCGTCTGTCCACCTTACTCAACCAGAAGCTGCGCGGTTTATCGTTGAATAAACTTCATACAAGCCTGTTTAATGATATCAATTCCGAATTGGTCTTTCATGATCAACTGTTTAACGAGGCGCTTAAATTGTTGATTAAGTCAATGATGAACCGGAATAAATCCGGAGAACGGGTTTATATTGATGGGGCAACAAAGATGTTGGAACAGCCTGAATTTCTAGATCTTCAAAAATTCAAGCCATTAATGAATTTGTTGGAAGAGGAAGACCGGCTGTATAAATTGCTTTGTAAGGATGTTATCACGAAATCGCAAGTTAAGATCGGACATGAGAACGAAGAACAAGGTATTCAGGATTGCAGTGTTGTTACCGCAAGTTATGAAATTGCCGGAAGAGCGGTGGGAGTTATCGGAATTCTGGGGCCAACCCGGATGGATTACGGGAAGGTCCTGCCGGTAGTGGAAATGACGGCTGCTATTTTGAGCGACCTTTTGAGTCAGATGAGCAAACGGAATTTATAATATGTATTAGCCGGTTAATTTTGACTTAATATATACTCGGGAATATATATTGACCGAACATGCGGTGATAAAATGCCTTTGACCGAGAATCTCGATACCAGTGAAGTTAACCGGCATATGGCGGCTTTAATCAGTAATGCCGGCGCTGTGAAAGCAATTGGAGAAGCAATTGAGGGAACTTTGGGACCAAAAGGTCTGGATTGTATGCTGATTGACCAGGATGGCAGTGCAATTGTAACCAATGACGGTGTTACCATATTAAAGACGATGGATGTGAATCATCCGGCCGCGCGAATTTTAATAAGCGCCGCCGAACAGCAAGAAGTATTAGTGGGTGATGGGACGACAACGACAACGGTCATCGCCAGCGCGTTGATTACCGCCGGGGTTGAACAGGTTATCAAAGGAGTGCCGGTAACTCGAGTTATTGAAGGAATTCGGATTGGAGTGCGGCGTTCTTTAGAATTATTAAGGTCGTTGCTCACCAGGATAGATGATCTAGAGAATCCAATTTTGGAAAGGATCGCTTTCATTGCTGGGCGGGAATATCCGGATATTGCCGGATTGGTTGTTGAGGCCGCCCGTATCCTTGGAAAAGAGCGGCTTGAATCACCGGGTTTTAAATTGGCCGATGGGGTTCTGGCTTTGGATGGCGCTGAAAGCGAGCTGATCCGGGGAACTATCATTGATAGAGAACCGTTAAACAAAATAATGCCCCGGCGGCTGGAAACTGTGAAAATTTTAATTTTGGATGATGCCCTTGAACCGCTTAAAATTGATGGCGAGTCGCTGGGTACCGAAGCCGGGTTTAGTCAAAAGCTGAAAAACGAACAACTCCTGAAAGACAACATTAACAAACTGGCTGAATTGGGAGTGAAAGCCATCTTTACCGATCGGGCCATTTCCGATTCCGCCGAGGATCAATTGACAGATTTGGGGATATTGGGTGTTCAAAGGGTGGCCAGGCAAGAATGGCTTCGGCTTGCTGAAATGACCGGGGCACGTCCGGTGAAAAGAGGAAGTCTGGCTAAGACACTGCCGGAACTGAAACAAGTAACCGGTGAGGCGGCTTTGATATGGGTCGATGAAAAATTCAATCATATCAAAATATTGGGTAAACCCAATCAAAAACATGTTATGATTATCATTGGCGCTCAAACGAGAGAGGTGGTTAGTGAGAAAGAACGGATCGTGAAAGACGCCGCTTCGGCCTTGCAAGCGGCTTGGCAGGGAGGGGTGGTGCCCGGTGGCGGCAGCGTTGAACTGGCGATTGCTCACCGGTTAAGTAAATTTAAACTTAAGGGCATGACCAGTTATGGCTATGATTGTGTCGTTGAAGCTTTAAAACGTCCGATAGCTCTGATATGCGCCAATGCCGGCTTTAATCCGTTGGAGAAAATGGAAGAAGTAACGAGTGCTCTCTTAGAGTCGGATTCTTATTCAATGGGAGTAAATTGCGAGACTGGTATGATCGAGGATTTAACCGGCAGTGGAGTCTGGGATCCATATTTCGTCAAATATTATGCGATTAAAACTGCTGGTGAGGTTGCTGAAGCTATTTTACGAATCAATACCATCATTAAAATGAAAGAAGCCGAAAGATGCTGAAAACGTCGGAAAAATCTTCGCTTCCATAGTTTCAACAGCGGTTAGTCAGGAGATGTTCGTTTTTTTAATATCACATGATTGGCTTTACAATCAGTAGTTACGCGCGCGCGTAAATCGGCTTTGGAAAAGCCGCATGAACTAATTTTCGTGTTTTCTTATTATAGTTCTAATAAAAACAAATGTATAGGTGAGGATAGATGTCGAAACAAAAAAATACCACGGAAATCATGGAAAATGAAAGCGTTCAGGATGTAGCCGCAGAAGTGGATGCGGCTTCAGAGCCGACCATTAATGGAAATGGCGATTCACCTGTTACGGAGCCAAACAATTCCGAACAGGCGGAACGAATACTACAGTTGGAGCAAGAGTTACATAATGCTTTGCAAGCCAAAGATGAGTATTATAATCGCCTGTTAAGAATTCAGGCTGATTTTGACAATTTCCGCCGCCGTAGCAAGCAGGAATATGAACAAATTTGTCTGTGCGCCGGGGAAGATCTGATTAAAAAGATTTTGCCGGTGGTGGATAGCCTGGAACGCGCGGTTAGCTGTTTTACAGACAGTAGCGATAATTGTAGCTGGCAAGATGGTGTTCAATTGACCTTGAAACAATTTAAGGATATCCTGAAATCCGAAGGGGTAGAACCGGTTGCGTCACTTAATGAGGCCTTTGATCCTTTGGTGCATGAAGCGGTTATGCAGGAACATTCAGAAACGGTGGAAACCCCGACGATAGTGGCTGAGCTTCAAAAAGGATATAAATATAAAAATAAGTTATTACGTCCGGCTTTGGTGAAAGTCGCGGTGCCTATCGGCGGTTAATGATGGGCACAGCCCGAACGTGACATGATCTATTTTCGTTAATTCAAGTTTAATTTTAAATAGGGGGTTGAATGCGATGAGCAAAGTATTAGGTATCGATTTAGGAACTACCAATTCATGTATGGCCGTCATGGAAGGCGGCGAGGCCGTAGTTATTCCCAATGCCGAAGGGGGAAGAACCACAGCATCGGTGGTTGGCTTTTCAAAAACCGGTGAGCGCATGGTGGGTCAGGTGGCAAAACGGCAAGCGGTTGCCAATCCGGACCGTACCGTGGTATCAATCAAACGGCGCATGGGAACTGATTATAAAGTAGCAATCGACGATAAACAATATACCCCGCCGGAAATTTCGGCGATGGTTCTGCAAAAGATGAAGGCTGACGCCGAGAGTTATTTGGGACAAAAAATTGAAAAGGCGGTAATCACAGTTCCGGCTTATTTCTCCGATTCGCAACGGCAAGCCACTAAAGACGCAGGAAGGATTGCCGGATTGGAAGTGATGCGGATTGTAAATGAACCTACCGCCGCAGCTTTGGCGTACGGTCTTGACAAAGGCCAGGATCATACGATTTTGGTTTATGATTTGGGTGGCGGTACGTTTGATGTCTCTATCTTGGAACTGGGAGACGGAGTGTTTGAAGTGAAGGCCACTAGTGGAAACAACCGCTTGGGTGGCGATGATTTCGATGAACGTGTCGTGATTTGGATGGCGGAGCAATTTAAGAAAGAGAACGGCATCGATTTACGGAACGACCGGATGGCGATGCAGCGGTTGAGAGAAGCGGCCGAGAAAGCCAAAATTGAACTTTCCGGATTGGCGTCCACCGGTATAAATTTGCCGTTTATCACCGCCATCAACGGCGAGCCCAAGCATTTGGACTTAACCCTAACCCGGGCCAAGTTTGATGAATTGACGGCGGATCTGGTTGAAGCCACGGTGGGTCCTGCCAAACGGGCCATGGCGGACGCCGGTCTGGAACCCAAGGATATTGACAAAATTATTTTGGTCGGTGGTTCAACACGTATCCCGGCAGTTCAGGAGATGGTGAAAAAAATTACCGGCAAGGAACCCTATAAAGGTGTTAATCCCGATGAAGTGGTGGCGTTAGGCGCGGCGATTCAGGCCGGAGTTTTAACCGGTGAAGTGAAAGATATCGTATTGTTGGATGTTACGCCGTTATCGTTGGGACTGGAAACGTTGGGTGGGGTATTTACCCGGATCATTGATCGCAATACCACAATTCCCACCTCAAAGGCACAGATCTTTTCAACGGCACAGGACAGTCAAACCGCAGTGGATATTCATGTTTTGCAGGGCGAACGCCCCATGGCCGCTGACAATATTACTCTGGGCCAATTCCGGCTGGATGGCATTCCGCCGGCGCCTCGTGGCATTCCTCAGATCGAAGTTACGTTTGATATTGACGCCAATGGAATTGTCCATGTCTCCGCGAAGGATAAGGGTACCGGGAAAGAGCAAAAAGTTACCATTACTTCCTCCAGCGGGTTGAAAGATGATCAAATCAACCGTATGGTGAAAGATGCCGAGACCCATGCCGAAGAAGACAAGCGCCGCCGTGAAGAAGCGGAAGTAGTAAATGAGGCCGATAGTTTAATTTATACCGTGGATAAGACTTTAAAGGATATTGGTGATAAAGCCGATAAATCTCATGTGGATAAAGTGCAGCAAGCGAAGGAAGAACTTCAAAATGCGGTAAACGCCAAAAGTATTGAGGAAATCAAGAATAAAAAAGAGGCCTTGGAGAAGGTTTTGCATGAACTTTCGGCCACTATTTACAATCAAGCATCCGCCGAAACCGGAGCTCCGGGTGCCGGCCCCGGTCCTGATCAGGGTCCCACCGGATACGGCCCGCAAGGTGACGGACCAACTGTAGATGCTGATTATAAAGTTCAAGATGATAAGTAATATCCGGCTTTTCTTGTGAATCCGGAAATGAAAAACAATAATGCCAGTTGGGGTGGTTTTAGCCTCTGATTGGTATAAAAAGGGAAGTTTAATATGTCAAAACGTGATTATTACGAAGTGCTTGGGGTTGAGAAGACTGCCGGGGACGAAGAGATAAAAAAGGCTTACCGCCGACTTGCCAGACAGCTTCACCCCGATGTGAACAAGGATAATCCAAAGGAAGCGGAAACTAAATTTAAGGAAGTTAACGAGGCTTATAGCGTTTTAAGCGATCCTCAAAAGCGGGCCGCTTATGATCAGTACGGCCATGCCGCCAATGACCCCAATTTTGGAGCCGGGGGTTTTGGCGGTTTCGGAGGCAGTGGGGATTTCGGTTTTGAAGGCTTCGGAGATATTTTTGACATGTTTTTCGGTACCGGCCGAAGTGGTGGTTCCCGTCAAAAAACTGGCCCGCAACGAGGCAATGACCTCCGTTATGATATGGAGATTACTTTTGAAGAAGCGGCTTTCGGGAAGGAAACCACCATTGAGATTCCCAGGACTGAAATCTGCGGCACTTGTAAAGGGAATTGCGCCAAACCGGGGACTCCCATTAAAACTTGTCCGGCCTGTAACGGCGCCGGACAGGTTCAGGTTACTCAAAATACCGCTTTTGGAAGGTTTGTCAACGTACGTACTTGTGAAAAGTGCCGGGGCGCCGGAAAAACTATTGAAACCCCGTGCCCGGAATGCGGGGGAACCGGCCGGGTTCATAAGAACCGGAAGATAGACGTAAAAATTCCCGCCGGAGTGGAGAACGGCTCCCGTCTGAGGGTATCCGGAGAAGGAGAAGCGGGCCTGCGGGGTGGTTCCAACGGGGACTTATATATCTATATTTATGTGAAAGCCCATTCGAAATTTGAGCGCCAAGGCAATGATGTGATCAGTGAGTTGAAGCTCAGCGTTACCCAGGCTACTTTGGGGACCACGGTTATGGTGGAAACCATTGACGGTAAAGTGGAGTTAAAGGTGCCCGAAGGCACCCAATATGGGACCACTTTCCGGTTGCGCGGCCACGGTATTCCTTTGTTGCGTGGCCACGGCCGGGGCGATCACCATGTGCGGGTAAAAATTGTGGTACCTTCCAAACTTACCGGCGAACAACGGGAGTTATTACGGAAATTGGCCGTATCGTTCGGGGAAGAGGCGGGGGACGATGATAAGGGGTTTATGGGGAAAGTGAAGGATGCGTTTAAGTAAGATGATTGAGTGATAATCAATGAAAGAGGAAGCCGAGATTTGGGTTTCCTTTTTTGTTGATGAAATTAAAAGTGTTAAACCGAACCTATTTTTGGGTTAAATGTTGGAGGAAATCACCGGTTTATAGTATACTTATGATGATTATTTTTTTCGTTGCGCTATAAGTAAGGAAAAGAGATATTCTCATTAAATAGGTGAGAATATTTCCGGGTTGGAGAGGTATCACCTTTTGATTGAAAGTAAGGAGGATTTTCATGATCTTGATACCAAAAGATGCGCTCGTTGGCGCCATTGAAGCCGGGGGTACCAAATTTGTCGTTGCTGTAGGAAACGGTCCGGGGAATGGAATTCTTGCCAAGACATCATTCCCAACCGGCGATAATCCAATCCAGCTGCTTTCCGAAATTACTGCTTGGTTAAACCAGCAACAGAGTAAATTTGGTAAACTCCAAGCCATCGGGATCGCCTCATTTGGTCCGGTGGATTTGAATGAAAATTCTCCAACTTATGGTTATATTACCTCAACTCCCAAAACCAGTTGGAAAAATACCAATCTGGTAGGACATTTCAAACAAGCATTCCCAGGTGTCCCCATTGGGTTTGATACCGATGTGAACGGAGCCGCGTTGGGCGAGTATACATGGGGTAATGGGGTGGGATTCAGTGATTTCGTTTACGTCACCATTGGTACCGGAATTGGAGCGGGCGGGATTACCGGCGGACAGATGATTCATGGCTTGATTCACCCGGAAATGGGGCATATCTTTATCCCACGTGAACCGGGTGATGATTTCCCGGGAGTATGCCCATATCATGGCGATTGCTGGGAAGGCTTGTGTTCCGGGCCTTCGATGCGAAAGAGATCGGGAATGCCGCCCGAGAATCTGCCTCCCGATCACCCGGCCTGGGCGTTGGAAGCGAAGTATATCGCTTTTGCGGTGGCTAATATCGCTTGTATTTTATCGCCAAAACGGGTGATTATCGGCGGTAGTGTCAGGAAGGCAGGACAGTTGGGTGAGGAACGGTTTTTCCAATTAATCCGGGAGAAAGTTCGGGCGGTATTGAATGGGTATATCGCATCGGAATTATTGGAAGAAAAGATTGATGGTTATATTGTGCCGCCGCTGCTTGGGGATGATGCCGGTATTTGCGGGGCAATCACGCTTGGACAGCGGATTATTCTTTTTAAATGTAATTCATCAGCCTAAAATAATTTATAAATCCGCAATGAGTTTATTAACCGCCCATGCCGATATAACATAACCAAATAAAAAAAATTTTATTTTCGTATAAAGGAGCGTTAATTTGAGTAATTCATTTTGGAGCGAAATCAAAGTTGAAGTCCCAGCCGAACATGGGGAGATTATTGCTGAAATCTTTCAAGAGGAAGGGGCCGGCGGGGTGGTTTATGAAGATCCGGCGATTCTCAAAGATTGCCCTTGTAAGGATGATGAGTACTTGGGGACGGAAGCTTACCAGGACGTTCCTGAAAAGTATGGAATCAGAGCTTATTACCCGGTGGATGATCTGCTGGGAGAACGGTTGCTGAAGTTAAAGGAACGGATGAGCCGGATTTTGGGATATGTACCTGATTTTTCACTGACCCAAGTCCAGGAGGAAGATTGGGCGGAGGCTTGGAAGGCGTACTTTAAACCGGAACGGATTGGTAAAATTGTCATTAAACCTAGTTGGGAAGATTATGAACCGGCAAGCGGCGAAGTAATTGTGGAGTTGGACCCGGGCATGGCTTTCGGCACCGGGACCCATCCCACCACCCGTTTATGCATCATGTTGTTGCAAGAAATCGCCATCGGGCAAACGGACATGCTTGATATCGGCACCGGTTCCGGAATTTTAGGATTGGTAGGGGCCAAACTGGGAATACCAAAGATCTTGGCCACGGATATTGACCCTTTGGCGGTGAGAGTGGCCGCCGAAAACATTCGCCGCAATCATCTGATGACCGGAATCAAAGTTCGGGAGGGAAACCTTTTGGATTTGAAACAAGATCTAAAGTTCCATCTAGTTGTGGCCAATATTATCACCGACGCCATTTTAAAGCTCATTCCCGGGCTTCATAAGGTGTTGGAACCTGGCGGATTGTTTTTGGCTTCCGGGATCATCGAGGATCGGAGCCATGAAGTGCAAGCAGCTTTTGCCAAACATGGTTTACTATTGGTGAAAACCCTTTCTGAACAGGGTTGGGTTGGATTTTTGGCTATAAATTCCGAGGGAGGAAGCCAATGACTCGCTTTTTTATACCTGCGGAACAGATTAAAGATAATTTAATCTTCCTCAAAGGTAGTGACCGGCACCACCTGTTGAATGTTTTGCGCCGGGAGGTAGGTTCCAAGGTCACCGTATTAAATGGCCGGGGGGCCGAATATGAAGTGGTGATTAGGGAAATCGGGCCTGATTTTGTCACCGGGGAAATCGTGGCGGCCATTACCCGGGTCACTGAACCGCGTATTAAAATCCGGTTGGCGCAGAGCTTGCCCAAGGCGGATAAATTTGAGTTGTTGCTGCAAAAAAATACTGAAATCGGGGTTAGCTCTTTTCAACCGATGTTTACCGAAAGAAGCACCATTAAACTTGAACGGGGTACGGTTTTAAAAAAAGAAGAGCGCTGGGGAAAAATTATCAGTGAAGCGGCCGAACAAGCGGGCCGTAAAATCATTCCCGAGTTGGAACCGGTCCGTAATTGGAAACAGGTTATGGATACTTTGAACGGCCAGCCCGGCCTGATCTTAATTCCCTGGGAAGGAGAGCGGGAATCTTCCCTAAAAAAGGTTTTGGAAGGAACATCCGAAACCCCGGAAATGGTAACGATTTTCATTGGCCCAGAAGGCGGCTTTTCCCAGAATGAGGTCAATCAAGCCCGTGACAGAGGCGCGGTTCCGGTAACCCTGGGCCCCCGGATTCTCCGTACTGAAACGGCGGGATTGGTGGTTGCGACGGCCATACTTTACCACTTTGGAGATTTAGGTTGACTGGAGCCATTTGATTTTACGGAGCAATGGATCGTAAAACAATGTGAGAGTCGGAGTGCGATGGCCGGGAAACGGTTCCACCGTGTAAATTATGAATGGCAGAAATAACAGGGCAATGTTACTAATCTCGATACAGATGACAGGTTGATATTTGCGGTAGGTTTCGGCGACGCGCCGGTAAAAGCTGGCTTGATCCCCGGTTTCCTCACGGTCATGGTAGTAGCTCTCCAAATACCCGATTTCCTCTTCCCAACGGGTCTTGGCTGACTCCAGCCAACCCCGGTCATGATTCCTCAGTATCCAGCGCAAGTGATTGAGTAAAGCCTCAAAACCTTCACGGTAGGATATCTTCCGTTTCTCCATTTTCCGGGGCTTTTCCCGGGTGATTCTTTTGCCCCCCAACGCCGGCAAGAGATGATGGTTGATTTCGCCACTCACTAGATTGATTGCCAACGAATATAACTCCTCGAATTTTTCATCGGTCTCTAAAGCGGTTTTAAAATTAACCAGCAAATGCGGCTGATAGGATACCAGCGGCTGTTCAAAAAAGAATTGGGGCGGTTCGGCCAACAAAGCTTTGATTTCACGTTGGATCTTTCGCGGGTCCGGATCATAAGGGCAGGTGCCTTTAACAATTAAGCCACGCTCTTTGATTCCATCAATAAACCATTGCAGGCGGTAGCTGCCTTTGGTGACCAATTCGGAACCGGGGTATTTACCGAGTAGTTCCGGACGGCAGACCATTTGGAGGTTGGTGAGTTCGGTGCGGGCCGGACGGAAGAAGGTGCGTGGGATCTGGACCTGGCATTGGGCCATGATCAGTTCTTCGTTGATGATGTTGTGGGGCGATTCAGCGACTTTTAGGGAGTCGATGATGAATTGGAAGATAACTGCCGGTGTTTCGGGCAATGGAATAACCTCCAAAGATTAATAATCACAATATCTCCGACCATTCCGGGCTCTCTTCCCCTAATAAGTCGTCGATCTCCTGGCCGAGCTTGGAGAAGCCCCGGTGGAGTTCTTCATGGGAGGAGGAAGTGACGATTAAGTCCATGATTCGGGATTCGAAGCTTTTACCGATAGATAATTTGCTGATGACGCGTTCGCACTCACCAATGACCATTTCGAACATTTTTACCTTTTCGTTTAATAGGCGGATCAGGTGCTCCTCCACGGTATTTTGAGTATAGAGATTATAGATGAAGACATCCCGGGTTTGTCCGAGCCGGTGGATTCGGCCGATGCGCTGTTCCAGTCGCATGGGGTTCCAGGGGAGATCGTAGTTGATCATGGTGTTGCAAAATTGCAGGTTGATTCCCTCGCCGCCGGATTCGGTGCAGACCATAACCCGGTATAACGGGCGCTCTTTGAATTCGTATTTGACGAACTCTTTTTTACTCGAAGATAAACTGCCATCGAAGGCCAGAGATAAAAATCCGGCTTGTTCCAGGCGGGTCCGGATATAACTTTGGGTAGCTAAAAATTCGGTAAAGATAATGATTTTTTCGGGAGTTTTTCGGACCAACTCCTCGACGACTTTCATTTTGGCGTTTTCTTTGACGGTTTGGGTCAGTTGAAACAGGGCGGCGGCTTCCTCCTGGGAAACCGAATTCTCATCAATGGACTGGGATAACTTGAAGAGAGTAAGCACTGCCGCGAAGGTACTGGAACAGATCTCCCGCTGCAGGGTAAGCAGCGGCAAGGCCCCGGAACCTTTCGGGCCGTTTTGATAACCTTTACGGATAAAGGTGGTCACTTGTTCGTAAAGGATTTTTTCCAGATCGCTTGCGATTACCGGGATATTTTGAACGTGGCGTTTGGTGAAACCCATATTGGCGCCGTGTTTGTTGCGGATCATCACCTCGCCCAGGAGGTTTTTCAGCTCCGGGGCATTTTGGGGGGTTCGTTTATCCCGGGTGTATTTTTGTTTGAAATTCCGGTAGGAACCCAATTGGCCGGGGCGGATCAAGGTTATCAGGTTAAAGAGTTCCTTTAAATCGTTTTGTAAGGGAGTGGCGGTGAGCAGCAGAAAATATTTCTTTGGAATGCTGTTCACGAATTGCCAGTTTTGAGTCCCGGAGCTTTTCAACTTATGGGCTTCATCCACGATGACCATGTCATAGTAGCCTTTTAAAATTTCGGTCCGGTTCGCCCCTTTTTTGGCGGTATCAATGGAGGCTAGTAAATAATCATAGTGACTCCAATCATATTCCCGGTGGGCTAGCAAAGTGGGGATGGTAAATTTCTCAATTAATTCCGCCTCCCATTGGCGGCAGAGAGCAGCCGGAGTGAGTATTAAAAAGCGTTTGACCAATCCCCTGAGTAATAATTCCTTTAAAATCATTCCAGCTTCAATGGTTTTTCCTAAACCGACTTCATCGGCCAGGATAGCCCGGCCCCGCATTTGCGAAACCACTTTTTTTACGGTTTCAATCTGGTGTGGATAGGGAATTAATCCGTTTTGACGCCAGTATTCCTGCATATGGCTTAAGACAAGCAAGTCTTCAAATCCATGAGTTAATGAAAGTTCCGTCCCACGATAATTCAGCAAGAATGCATCCCAGGTATCCCATTGCTTGCGGCGCATTTTCAGAAGAAAAGTAGAAAAATCGTTGGTTAACCGGATTTCGGGCTCGAAGTCCGGGAAACTTTTCTTGAACTGGGTGGTGGCGGGTGTAAATATTTGAACGGTGCTGGTTTCCAAATTGGCCTCCGGAATAACGTGTAAGATTAGTCTTTCCGGTTTGGGGAGTTTTAATTAGTGA
>JAEZJQ010000028.1 GCA_023436305.1 Bacillota bacterium | reverse complement strand
ACGGGATCGGCTTCCAGATGCACTTGGATATTCAATACGGGTTTGATTACAATGACTTTGCCACCAATATGCAACGTTTTGCCGATTTGGGCCTGGAGATCTATATTACCGAGATGGATGTCCGGGTACCGAGTAGCCCTTCTACTGCTGATCTGCAAACCCAAGCCAATTATTACAAGGGTGTCATCGAAAAGTGTATGGCCCAACCCGCAGTGAAAGTGATTCAGATCTGGGGCTTTACCGATAAATATTCCTGGGTACCGGACACCTTCCCTGGAAGAGGAGCGGCCTTAATCTTCGATTCCAATTATAATGCCAAACCGTCTTATTATGCGGTCCAAACTGCGTTAGGCGGTGGTCCGGTGGTAACCCCGACTCCGACCCCGACCTCGGGAACGGTGACTCCGACTCCGACCCCGGGAACGGTGACTCCGACCCCGACCCCGGGAACGGTAACACCGACTCCGACTCCGGTTACCGGAGGTGGTTATGTGGTAACATACAGTATGAATGACTGGGGCAGTGGCGCCACGGTCAATATCACGATTAAAAATAATACCACGACGGCGGTTAACGGTTGGACAATGGTCTGGACGTTCCCTGGCAACCAAACGGTCACCAATATGTGGAACGCGTCCTATACCCAGAGCGGGGCTTCCGTATCGGCAAAAAATCTCGATTATAACAGTGTAATCCCCGCCAACGGAGGGACGCAGAACTTTGGATTTAATTTAAGTTATAGCGGCACTAATGCCAAACCGGCCAGTTTTACCTTGAACGGGACGGCTTGCCAGGTGCAATAACCGAAGTTAAACTGTTGATGTAGATTGGCCAGTAATTGAATAAAGAGAACGGGGCTGTCCCAAAAGATAGACAGCCTCGTTTTTTTGCATCAGTATTCAATTTACAAGGAGTTTCAAAAAAATTTGCCGGACCAGCGCACTTTTTTGGCTCATTCAATAATGCAAGTTTTTGATTGAAAAATGCAATGATTTTTAACCGGTTTCTTAGTAAAATATAGATATAAGTATTTTCCGATAACAGTTTTCATAATCTTCAACCTCCAACCTCCAACCTCCAGCTTATACTTTTAACCCCGATTATAATAGGGATGTTTTATTTACAGTAAAGTTTAAATAATTTATAATAAAATAATGAAGAAGTATTTTTATATAAAAAATGCTAATCATGATAAAAAACGATGGGAGGTGAGAAATTAAAAAAATATCAAAAACGGTATAATAATGATAACGATTAGGAGGAATCGGAATTAGATGAATTACAAACGTTTACTAATGCTTTTTTGTCTGATTTTATTAGGGTTTTTCGTAATGAACTCCGTCGGAAATGCCGCGGACAGCATTCAGGTGCTCTATAAGTGTAATGAAAGCAATACCACCGCCAATAGTATCCGGCCATGGTTGCAGATTGCCAACAACGGCACTACCTCGATTAATTTATCCACAGTGAAGATCCGTTACTGGTATACCATCGACGCCACCCTATCCCAATCATATGTCTGTGACTATGCACAGATTGGCGCCGCAAACATTTCGGGAACATTTGTGAATATGTCCACCGCAGCCACTAATGCCGATTATTATCTGGAAATCGGTTTTTCAAGCGGGGCCGGCAGTTTGGCCCCCGGAGCCAGCACTGGAGAAATTCAGTTGCGGTTTAACAGGTCGGACTGGTCCAACTACAATCAAAGCAATGATTATTCCTTTATTTCGACACAAACCGCATATGCCTCCAATACGAAAATCACCGGGTATATCAACGGTGTATTGGTATTCGGCACTGAACCGGGAGGTAGTGTTGCAACTCCGACAGCGACATTGGCTGCAACGGCAACTCCAACAGCAGTAATAACAGCTACCCCGACACCGGCAGTAACGGCTACACCGACCCCGGTCAAAACAGCTACACCGGTAGTGACGGCTACACCAACCCCGGTCATAACAGCAACACCAACTCCAATCGTTACGGCAACCCCGACCCCGGTTAGCACAGCTACACCGGTGGTTACCGCGACACCGACAACAGTTCCGCCCACCGGATTTGTAACCAGAGTCGGAACCCGGTTGAAGCTCGATAATGAGACATTCTATTATAACGGTACCAACCAATACTATTTATTCTATAAATCCCACGCCATGATCGATGAAGTTTTTGAAGACGCGGCGGCCATGGGCTTGAAAGTGATCCGAACCTGGGGATTTTGCGACGGAGTATATCAAGGTACTTATTGTTTCCAACCCTCCCCCGGCGTATATGATGAGCCTACCTTCCAAAATATGGACTATGTGATTTATAAAGCCGGGCAAACCGGTATCAAGCTGGTGATCCCGTTCGTAAATAACTGGAACGACATGGGTGGAATGAACCAATATGTGAAATGGGTATCCGCAAGCAGCCATGACGACTTCTACACCAATAACACCTGTAAGACGATATATAAAAACTATGTGAATTACTTTATTAACCGGGTGAATACCATTACCGGCGTGGCTTATAAGGATGATCCGGCCATCATGATGTGGGAGTTGGGGAATGAACCCCGTTGTACCAGTGATACCACCGGCGCCAAATTGCAAACTTGGATCGACGAGATGGCCGCCTATATCAAGAGCCTAGACTCCAATCATCTGTTATCCACCGGCGCGGAAGGATTTTATAACGGCTCCGAGGGCGCCGATTATATAAAAAATCATCAAAACCCGAATATTGATATGTGTTCGGCCCATTTATACCCCGATCACTGGTCGTACACGGAAGCCCAATGCTTAACCTGGATTGAAGATCATACCCGGGAAGCCCATGAAGTCATCGGCAAACCGTTTTATCTCGGGGAATTCGGCTGGATGGCGAATCAGAGTTCCTTGACCAAGCGGGATCAGGTCTATACGGACTGGTATGCCAAATTAAACCAAAACAATGCGGATGGCGCCATGTTCTGGCTGCTCAGTGGCCACCAGGATGATGGTACTTTATATCCGGATTATGATACTTTCACAGTGTATTACCCGGAGAACAGTAGCACCAATACGGTCATCATGAATTATTCCACCATCGTCAACGCCAAGAGCGGGATCACTTTTGATAATACTCCACCAACTGTAGCTGTCGCCGCACCGTCCAATAATGCTTCCATCAGCGGTACGGTTCACATCTCGGGTACTGCAGGTGACAATAACGCTTTGTCCAAGGTGGAAATCTGCTTCGACGGCGGTGTATATCGTCCCACCAGTGGAACGGCCGCCAGTTGGTCCTATGATTGGGATACCACCAAGGTCGTCAACGGCACCCACACCATTACCGTGAAGGCCACCGATACCCAGAACAATGTCAACACCACCCAGATTACGGTGACGGTAACCGGAAGCGCTTCTGCCGCCAATTGGGATATCACCGCAACGAAGAGCAAAGATGACGGATATTGGTTTATCTATTCCCTGCATGCCAAAAACATCAGTGGCGCGGCCCAAGCTGGGCATTATGTCTTCCGATTCTATCTCGTTCCCGATGGAACCACCACCATATCCTCCCATTATGAGGACAGCCAGGTTTACGTCGGCAGCCCGACTTGTAGCGCCCTTAAAACTTATTACGGTACGACTCAATATTATGAAATCGATTGTGGCACCCGGACTATCAATGATCAACAATACTTCGGATATTCTGGGAGTTTCGGCCAAAATGACGGCAAGATGAAATCCAGTAATGACTGGTCTTCATCGCAAGTCCCCACGGCCTGGGGCACCGTAACCCATGTTGCGCTGTATAAAGACGGCGTACTGGTGGCTGGATACGAGCCATAAGAAAATGTAATATAAACGAATTGTAAAATGTATGAACGGGTAAGTTTCATAATTTCTGAAACTTACCCGTTTTTTGTTATATATATTGCGGGTTGAAAGGTTTTCATTTGCATGAAAAATGAAAACAGGATTTACAATTTTTATCAAGAATAATAACAAATAATTATACAAGCGTTTGTTAAAATAGTATAGGGAAAATATATGTCAAAAATTATCAAAGATATTGCAAAACAAGTGGGGGTTTCTCCGAGTGTTGTTTCCCCCACTTAAATAATAATAACAATTGTAACGGAGAACTGGATTCTGCTTTGATTAAACTTGATTTCATCACAGTTCTTCCCATAAAAGACGGAAGGGAGGATGAATGATCGCCAATCAGTACGGAATAACAAAGATTTGTAGAAAGTTTTATCCAGAAATGAATAAGGAGGAAAGTTAAGTTGAAATCTAGCAATCGATTAAATTCTTGGTTTCGGTTTTTCATCCCGATGGCGTTGTTTTTGTTGGTATTTGGGATGGCGGCTTTACCTGAGTCCAATGCAGCCACCGCCACCGCTTCGATTAACATCAACACTACTTATCAAACACTAGAGGGTTTTGGTGCCGCCATTGCCTGGTACAACTCTTATTTATCCGAACACCCCAACAAACGTGAAATCTACGATGTATTATTTAATGGATTGGGTCTGGATATTCTAAGGTTACGGAATCAATACCGGAATGACCCGAATTTTGACTATGAAGATACAGAAATCGTAAAAATGGCTGGCGCT
Source organism: Bacillota bacterium (assembly GCA_023436305.1). GTDB lineage: Bacteria > Bacillota > UBA4882 > UBA8346 > UBA8346 > JAEZJQ01. The sequence goes on along the minus strand of JAEZJQ010000028.1, from coordinate 28,131 downwards.
TCCTTGGGACACCCGATTAAAATCTTGCTCTGTTCTTGGACTCCGCCTGCTAATCTTAAATCCAACAACAATCTAAACCAAGGAACATTGATCAAAGAAAACGGGGCCTTCGTTTACGATAAATTTGCCGATTACTGGTACAATGCGCTGGTCGCCTATAAAGCCAAAGGGATTGTTCCCGATTACATCAGCATTCAAAATGAACCCGATTATGAAAGTGCCGATTGGGAAACCTGTGTTCTCAAACCGGTGGAAGATTCCAATTATGCCGGTTATGGTAAAGCTTTAGACGCCGTTTACAGCCGAATCTCTTCTCTTTCCCCGATGCCGAAGATTCTGGCGCCGGAAGTTACCGGATTGGCCAGCAGTTCGGTTCCCGGCCCCTTAGTACAAAACTATTGCAACAATATAGATTTAACCAAGGTTTACGGCATTGCGCATCATCTGTATAACGGCGGGGACGCTAATAATCCCGACAATTTTAATACGAATTTCCAGACTATCGCTACTACATATGCCGGCAAGCCGCGTTTCCAGACCGAATACGATCAAGGAACTGCCTTCACCACCGCGTTGTTGATGCATAATTCCCTGACTGTGGAAGGTGTTTCCGCTTATTTCTTCTGGGATCTGATCTGGCAACCCGGCCAGCGGCCTTTGGTCAACATAGAAGATCCTGCCAATCCTAATGGTTGGTCTACAACAAAGGGGTATACTATTTCCGATTTCTATTATGTTTTCAAGCATTTCACCAAATTCACCGATCCCGGTTTCCAGAGGGTTTCGGCTACCTCGGATTTAGCGGACATTAAAGTTTCCGCGTATAGTTCGGCGGACAAAAGCCAGCTTACCATGGTTCTGATCAATAAGGGATCATCCGAATCAACGGTTACCTTGAATCTGAATGGTTTTTCAGTAGCGAATTCAGCGGTTTACCGGTCATCACTTAACGGTACGGAAAGATTCGCGGAGCTTGGCAGTCTTACCGGCAATGCGGTGACCATGCCCGCGCAATCCGTGGCCACGGTTGTTGTCTATAGCGCCGCACATCAAGCGACTCCGACTCCGGCTCCATTGCCGACCCCGGCACCGGTACCCACATCCCGGAGCGCTTTCACCCAGATTCAGGCTGAGACTTATAACAGCCAGTCGGGAATTATGAAAGAACTTTACAACGATAACGGAGATCGCAGTGTTGCCTATATCAATAACGGGGATTATGTGGTTTACAAAAATGTTGATTTTGGAACCGGAGCTACCGGCTTCCAGGCCAGTTGCGCCAGTGGCGGTAATGGCGGTAATATTGAAATCCGGCTGGGCAGCCAGAGCGGCACATTGATTGGAACTTGCACCATACCGTCCACCGGCGGCTGGAAGGTTTTCAATACATACACCTGTGCCGTCAGCGGCGTAACCGGTGTCAATGATTTATATCTGGTATTTACCAATGGCAGCGATTACTTATTTAATTTGGCCTGGTTTAGGTTTACCAGCGGAACAACCTCTCCGACTCCGACGCCGGTCCAAACTCCGACTCCGGTAATTACCGCGACTCCGGTTCGCACCGCGACCCCTGTGGTAACCGTAACACCAACCCCGGTTCGCACCGCGACCCCTGTGGCAACTGCAACTCCAGTCTTAACGCCAACCCCGACACCGGGTGCCGGTAATTATGTGGTAACTTATAGTGTGAACGACTGGGGTAGTGGAGCGACAATCAATGTGACAATTAAAAATAACACCTCCACGGCGGTTAATGGTTGGACTTTTTCCTGGACCTTCTCCGGTAACCAGACGATTACCAATCTGTGGAGCGGCAGTTATACCCAGAACGGAACTTCAGTATCGGTGACAGACGCCGGATACAACGCCAATATCCCGGCGGGTGGAGGTACAACAAACTTCGGGTTCAACATTAACTATAGTGGCACGAATGAAAAGCCAACCAGCTTTACGTTGAACGGAGTCGCCTGCTCGACCAATTAATACCATAAAGCATAAATAATCAAAAAAAGCTTAAACGGCTGATGCTGTTTAAGCTTTTTTTAAAAACATATTTATGAGGCCAAAACTGGCTGCAGTTTTTCGTTTTACCACCGGGTCCTTTTTCCGGCCTGTCTTGTGGGAATCGTTACCCGGCGATTTAATATTTAAACTCCATTTCAACCGAAATGGTTTTATCAGCGATCTTAATTTCATCGGATTTTGTAACATAACCAGAGAAGAAACTACAGGTCAAATAATACCGTTTTCCCTTTTCTCCGCCGATATGGTCTTCTTTATTAATAATGAAATAGATCACATCGTTTTCCTGTTCTCCGGAATCGGTCACTCCTGCCACATCATTGGAATCGGCTTTTGCCAAAGTTTTGGTCTTGACGATTTTACCGTTCTCTTCTTTTTCATAAACCAATTTTTCGGAATCGGTATAATAGGTAAAGTACTCATTCGTATCGCCGTATTCGATCTTTACGGCATATAGAGTCTTCCAGTCAAAGGTTATACTGTTGTTCAACAAGATGTCGATTCGAAGATAATCGTTATCATAACAGGCGATAACTCCTTTGATATCACATTCAGCCGCGTTGGAAACATTTTCATCTCCAATGGATTCTTCATCCGGGGATACAATCCATTCATCGGCGGTATATGGCTCCGTAACATTACTTACTTCGGTGGCGTTACAGCGATCCAGATCTTAGGCGTTAACCATGCCCGCTGTTGCCGAAAGACAAACCAGAACCAGTAGAACAGCAAAAATCTTTTTCATTGGTATATGGCCTCCTATAAATTTGTGTTTTATTTTTAAAAATTAGTTTCCTTATGATCATCGGAATAAAATTATTTAGGATTTATATCTAATTCATGATCTTTTTGGTAATTTTTTTTGTTTCAAAACTGCTCTTATAACCTGCAAAACAACCAATCGGGCAGCAATTTAAAGATCCAGGCGATAATGACCCATCGTTTGGTAATATAAGCTTTTTCCGTTCCTTTTTGAATACAATGGTAGATTTGAGCAGCGGCCTTTTCGGGTGACGCAACCCAGAATAAACCTTCACCTTTGGCCATTTCGGTATCGATAAAACCGGGTTTAATGTCGATTATTTTGATATTGGCTTTTTGTTGCCACGCTTTATAGCGGAGTCCGGACAAGTAATTGGAGACAAAAGACTTGGAAGCGTTATAGGCCGGGGCGGCAGCACTTCCCCGGATTGCGGCGATGGATGATATCCCCACGATAATACCCCCGCCCTTTTCCCGGAAGTGTTTCCAAGCCACGTTCACCATGGCCGTAAAACCGGTTACGTTTACATCCAGGGTGTTTTTTTCCGGAGCCCAATCCAGTTCGGGATTGATATAGCCGGTTCCTGAACTGATAATTATCAGATCGACGCCGTTCATTTCGGCAATGAGTTCATGTAATTTCAGGATAGCCTCATCCGGCTTGGCAAGATCCATGGTTTTGATATATGTTTTACTGGTGATTTCCGCGTTTAATTTATGTAAGAGTTCCGTCCGTCTGGCCGCCAAACCCACAATATAACCATTGGCGGCGATGATTCTGGCCAGTTCCCGGCCAATACCGCTACTTGCTCCGATAATGATTGCTTTTTTCATTCTTATCCCCTCGATTCTTTAACATTCAAATTAATCAGATGCCGGAAAAGTCGATAAAAACTAAATCCGGGGGATTATTATATTATATGAAGCTTTATCATACAATTCGGCTAAAATTGAGAATCCCCTGCCAAAATAATCAGGATTTTGGGAATTCAATTCAAAATGTGGGCCGGGGAACAAAAATTATTAATAATTTGTATAGGGATTGTTTTTTGTAAGAATTGACCCGATATGGTTTTGGGAATGGAAATTATGCCTTATGCCCTGTGAACAAAAGGCAGGACTTGCGAATATGTTACAGTAGAACTTTAACCTAGGTTTAAGGAGGTAATCGAATGCCTGAAAATCTGAATGAAAACAGCTACAATGAAGGTTATCAGGAACCCGTCATGGCGCCGGGTTGTCCGGGCGGACAATTATATACCGTAAAATCCGGCGATACCCTGTTCTTTATCGCCCGCCGGTTTAATATCTCGTTACAGAGTCTGATTAATGCCAATCCTCAAATTTTAGACCCCAATACCATATATCCCGGACAAGTAATTTGTATTCCGGTGGGAGGTCCCAGCCCGGGAGTGGTTTGTGCCGGCCGGATTTACCGGGTAGTGAGCGGCGATACTATGTTTGAGATCGCCCGGCGTTTTGGGGTAACCTTGGATGCTTTGATTCAGGCCAATCCGCAGATCACCAATCCCGATCTGATCTTTCCCGGCCAGGAAATCTGTGTGCCGGTTCCGGTGGGTCCGGTTCCGTGCCCGGTAACTCCGGTTCCTTGTTCGGGGGGGACGCTTTATGTAGTAAAAAAAGGGGATACCTTGTTCGAAATCGCAAGAATGAACGGGATTTCTCTAGCGGCATTAATTATGGCCAATCCACAGATTCCGGATCCTAACCTGATCTATCCGGGCCAAACCATCTGTGTTCCGAAACCCGCTGTGGAACAACCGGTCATGCCCATACCATTGCCGGCGCCAGTACCGGAAATGCCAATTTCAATACCAACGCCAACTCCAATGCCAGCGCCGCCGGTAACTTTACCCATCGTTTCCCCGCCGTTACCGTCCATGCCTCCGGTCATGCCTTGCCCACCTGGAGCACCCGTGGCTCGGCCCATGCCTTGCCCACCCGCAGGACCCGTGACTCAGCCCATGCCGGTTTATATTGTAATCCCCTGGGAGGAATGTCCGTATCGCGAACGCAAGAAAAAGAAGGGCCGTCACCGCCAGGGATGCCGTTAAAGCGACAGATAAATTGTCCCGGTTGAGCTGATAAAATTGGTGACGCCTCGAGTAGCGGGGAATATGAATTATTTTGTATGAAGGGGGGCATTGGGCTCCCCTATTTTACGATTGACGATCTGGAATTATTTGTAATCCAAAATTTTGATGATTTAGGTAGCGGTTTTGCTCCAAGCTTCCGATAAATAAAGGGGTTGGGAAATAGTTTTTACAAAGTGGTTGAAACCCATCCAATAAAGCTTATCAGTTAAAAACCATATTAAATTTTGGATGAGTACCATGTTTTTTTAAACCATGATCAGCAGGTTTTACTTAGTGCGATTGTCTTAAGCTATGGGATTCAAACTCTCGGCTTCAGCCGAAAGCTATCGATTAATCGCCGCTTCGGGTTTTGCCTTCCGGTTGTTTAGCCGAATTCCGGTAGAATAATTGAATAATACTCCAAATTACGATACAATATACGTTATGCTATAATTTATAAGCCATATACTAAATACAATACGCCAAACACCATTTGGGGAGTCTTCATGGAACTCAAACTCGCTTATTTTTATCCGGCTTTAATGAATCTGTATGGGGATCGGGGCAATGTCCAGACGCTCATTGAGCGGTGCCGGAGGCGGGGGATTGAATTGATGGTAACCGAGATCGGTATTGGAGATTCACCGTGTTTCTCCGATTATGATTTAGCGTTTTTCGGGGGTGGACAGGATAAGGAACAGTTTAAAATCGGGGCGGATTTGATCCGGACCAAAGGTGGTAATTTAAAAGCGTCCATTCAGGATGGCCTGACGATGCTGGCGATTTGCGGGGGGTTACAGTTGTTGGGAGAGTATTACCGCCCGTTAAAAGGTCCGCTCTTGCAGGGAATCTCCGCTTTGGACTTGCGAACCGAAGGAGGAACCTGGCGGGCCATCGGAAATGTGGTGGTTCGTACGGAACTTTCTCCGGGGAATACGATTCCCATGGTGGGTTTTGAAAATCATTCAGGCAGGACTTATCTGGGACCGGATTGCCGCCCTTTGGGCCGGATAATTTACGGTTTTGGAAACAATGGTGAGGATGGGCTGGAGGGGGCCCGATTCCATAATTGTTTTGGTACATACCTGCATGGCCCCCTGCTGCCGAAAAACCCCGGTTTCGCCGACCATTTAATCGGTCTGGCTCTCACCCGTAAATATGGCAAGGCTGATTTACAGCCATTAGACGATGCTTTGGAGATTCAAACCCGGGATTATGTGATCAACCGGGTTAAAAAGCAATATTTTTTCGGGAAAACCATAAAAAGTAAAGGATAACTTTGACGATGAAGCAGCGAGAATGGTTGATGATCATTCCGGCGGCTGTGTTGGTCCGGGTGATTTACCGGCTGTTACGCCTCCTGAAGCTGGGTGAGGGCAGTAATCTGCCCGGGAAAGTGGCTTTGAAAGTGTTTCCCAGGATAATGCAAGCGCTGGTGCCCCGTTTTCGAAAGGGATGGATTTTAATCACCGGAACTAATGGCAAGACCACCACCACCAAAATCAGTGTGGCTTTATTCAGGGAGTACGGGTACCAGGTGGTGACCAATTCCCAGGGCGCGAATTTAATCTCCGGAATTGCGACCAGTGTTTTGTTGGCCCAATTGTACCCTACCCGGGAATTTATGGCGGATTACGCCATTTTTGAGATTGATGAGGCAGTATTGGCCCGGTGGTTCCCGTTGTTTGAACCTCATATTCTGGTGGTGACCAATTTTTCCCGGGACCAATTGGATCGTTATGGTGAAGTGGATTCCAATGTGAATAAGATCATTGAATTGTTGCAAAATAAGGACCGGCATTGCAAGGTGATATTGAACGGCAACGATCCCAACATTGCCCGGATTGGTTCGGCGATGGCTCCGGAAAATCGGATCTTTTTCGGAATCAAGGAAGAGGAGGTATCCACGGATTTTGGCTTATTGGTGGAGGCGGAGACGGGGAAAGGCGTGGAAGCCGGACTGGAACTGCCGGAATTGGATATTTGGGCGGAACGGATTCAGGCCGATTATTTGAGGGGGAGCCGTTTTACCTTGACCGCCGGGGGCTGTAGCGAGACTGAGATCCATTTAAAAATGCCGGGTGTATTTAATATTTTTAATGCCCTGGCGGCGGCGGGGATCTGCGTTCTGGAAATTGATGGAAATTTACATAAGCTGTCCGGAGTTTTAAGCGGGGTGGAGCCGAGTTATGGGCGGAGTGAACAGTTTACCTACCGGGGCGCTTCGGTATTTATGTTTTTAGTGAAGAATCCGGTGGGGTTTAATCATATCATTCAACTGCTAACCCAGGCGGAGGGGAGCAAACGGATTTTATTGCTCCTGAACGATTTGACCGCTGACGGCAGGGATGTTTCCTGGATTTGGGATGTGGCTTTGGAGAATCTATGGAAAGTTTCGGGGATTAAGGAAGTGGTTTCGAGTGGCACCCGGGCCGGAGATATGGGACTTCGGGTAAAGTATAGCAATCCCCCCACTATTCCGCGAATGGTGGACTATTCGCCGCGGCGGGCCTTCCGGGAAATGGCCGGGCGGCTGGAGACCGGGGACGATCTGTTGATTTTGGCCAATTATACGTCAATGATTAAGTTCCGGCCTTTTTTGTTGAGAGTTTGCCGGAAGAAGGAGTAAGGATTGGGAAGTAACCTTGCGAGTTTGCAAGGTTTTTTTAGTGGGGGGAGGGGGGGGAAGTGTTGAAATCGGTATTCACGGAACTGGGATCATCACGTTTTTACAAATTTTTAAACATATTTTTAAATCACAGCTTCACGATAATGTGATATGATTGAATGTAACAGCACATAAATATCGTCCAAATTTTGGGAGCGAACCATGAATACCCCCAATAACCCAAAAGTCCGGAAAAACAAAATCTTCAGCATTTCGCTGGCTCAGATCCGCTTACGCACGGCTCTTGCGAATACAGTATTGTTCGGGTTGGCCCTGGGCTTGAAAGGCAACCTTACCGACTATATCCTGCTTTTCAGCTATCTGTTTTTAAACCTGCTCTTTTTAATCGTACCGGCCATCCGTTACCTGATCACCCGGCCGCTCCGGTTTCTCATATTCGGTATCGACCTGTTGCTGGCCGGATATATGCTGGCCCGGACCGGGGGGTTGGACAGCCCTCTGTATCCGTTTTTATTCATTCCGGTCCTGGTGGCCGTACTTCGATTTCGGTATCCGGGGATTCTTACCTGGTGCACCCTCATGGCCGTCATGCTTATCCTGACCGCCGTTTATACCAAAACCGCCGCGGTTTTACCGCTGGCCATCAAAACCGGCTATCTGTATCTGGTGGGGATTATCGGCGGTTATGTTATTAGCCATACCTATATCGTCAACGAAGAGATCTCCAAACGGCTGGCCCGTTGGAATATTGAATTGCAGCGGTTGAACAGCTTCTCCCATCAAGTCAGTTCCAGCTCCAATCTGGATGAGATCTTCCAGCAGACGGTGAAAACCGTTCTCCAAAACAGTTCCTCAACCATGGCGGCCTTAATGATCTTTGATGAAGCCGAAGAACTAAAAATTTACGCCCATCAAGGCTGGGAGCCCAAATGGCTGGAAAGTTATCAGGCTCACCCTTTGACCAAGGAGAGCATTGCTCTGGCCGGAATCATCGGTTACCGCAACCCGTTGCTCTGTTCCGATATCAAGAAACATAAAGAACTGGTGCAAGTGTTTGCCGGTATTCCGGTGGAATCCCTGTTCGGGTTTCCGCTGGTGGCCGAAGAAGAAGTGGTGGGGGTTTTAATGGTGGCCAGTTCCGCTGTAAGAACCATGCCCGAACGGGAGTATCAGATACTGGGCAGTATCGCCAATCAGGCCAGCATCGCTATTCACAACGCCACTTCATTACATGATGAGAAACGCAAAGCCTATACCGACGGTTTAACCGGCCTTTATAACCGGCGTTATTTTAATGAACGGATTGATGACGCCACCGGGCGCGCCCGGGCCGATAAAGGCTTTTTATCATTGATTCTAATGGATATCGATAATTTTAAAAAATATAATGATACCTTCGGGCATCCCGAAGGTGACCGCTTGTTGAAAACCATCGCCGTTACCATGGTAGGGATGGTCCGGGAACAGGATATCGTGGCCCGTTATGGGGGCGAAGAGTTCGCCGTAATCTTGAACAATACCGGTAACGCCACTGCTTTGCAAATCGCCGAACGCATCCGCCAGTCCGTTGCCGATCTTTCCTCTAAAGCCGTAAAAACCCCCGTAACTATCTCCGCAGGAGTCGCCACCATGCCCGACCATGCTACTGACCGCGACACCCTCTTGGAATTCGCCGATAAATCTCTATACCAAGCCAAAGAATCCGGTAAGAACAAAGTTTGCTGCGGATTTAAGACGGATTAAAAAGAATACATTAATCCCAGGTTGAATGTTGTTCCGGCGTAGTAGCTCCCGTCGGCTTTGTTATAACTACCTAAACCAATTTCCAGGGTGGGACGGATGATGTATTTCTGGTATTCCACTCCCAGAAAGGCTTCATAACCGGTGTTTCCCTTGGTAATCGTTGCCGACGATAAATTGGTCCCGGTAAAATTCTCCGAATGTCCCCAGCCGATGCCGGTATAAGGTTGGAAATAGCCACGCCCCGGGAGCTGCCTGATGCCCCGGATTCCCAGGGAAAAATGTCCTTCGGCGGTACCGCTTTGGGTGGAGGAGTTCGGTTTCTGATTCATAGTGAAGGCAAAGAGCGGCTGGATATAGTAGCAATCCAATACCGGGATTTTGATGCTAAAACCATTGCCGGATTTAGTAAATTGCCATCCCACCTGATAATGCGGCGTTTGTGGAATAGTGTTCCCAACCGTGGCGGCATTGCTCACGGTGCTTGCCGCCAGTAGCATGAATACCATGAAACCCAATCGCAAATTATTTTTTAACATCATTTTCCTCCGTTTTACTTCACGTTTAAACAACTATTTCCCCATCGTCAACCGATATCCTGCCAATCCCAATTTTTCCCGAATCACTCCAAAATTCGAAAACGCAATCAACCATACCTAGGAGTCTGTGCGAGTAACACATTTTTATAGCTTAAAACCACAATATCTTGTATTAGATCGTGCTACTAAACACTAAATATGCTTCGAAAACCTATTACCCGCACAGACTCCTAGATTTGGAGCTTGGAAGGCACCGCCAGGTCAAAGGCATTTCCATATCGGACTCAAAGCTGTCCGGAGTTAACTATCAAACCGCTCTCCCGCTGCTCATAAAGCAACTTCGCGGCCAGGATTTTAGACGGTGGAAAAATTAAGAACACGGTGGTTCCGATATCTTTGACACTAAAGATTTCCAAAGTGCCCCCGTGTTTTTGCATGACATTATAACTGTAAGTCAAACCCAAACCGGAGTTTTGCTGCCGGTTCTTGGTGGAGAAGAACGGCTTCATGATATGGGGTAAATCCTTTTTCGAGATGCCAATTCCATTATCGGTGATGGCTAAAACTATCCGTTTATTTTTTGTATAAATTTGAATATGCAATTGGCCACCGGTTTCCATGGCTTCAATGGCATTTAGCGCGATATTTCGCAATACTTCCCGGATATGAACGGCATCGCATAAAATCCGGACTGTTTTCAGGCAATAATCCTTGATGACCTTAATATTTTTGGCTTCCAGTTGCGGGGTTACCATTTTCAATGATTGATCGATGAGTTCCAATAAATCGCTCGGAGCTTCCACCAGGGTGACATCCTTGATATGGTTTTGAACCCGGTTAATCAAGGCTAACAGATGAGTGTTGGTGGCTTGAATCGTTCGTAATAGTTCATTTACCTTGGGGTTGCTAATTTGAGAATATTGAATGATATTATTCATGCAGAAATCAATTTTTAAAACTTCACTTTTAATGACATGATTTAGCATGGCGGTTCCAGAAAAAGTGGTGTGCATGGTATTGGCCAGTTGCCATCGTTCAATGACGATTTTAACGGCGGAAATACTATACTTAATAGCAAAGAATACCAATGTCGCCAGGATATATAGTAAAATGATGAACCGGTGTTGGAACGAATTGAAAAGGCCGGTGAACGGGGCGATATTATACATATAAACCGCCAAAACGAAGGGCGGCATAATGGCTAAAAATAGTTGCAGTTTTTCTTGTTTCAAGCGTAAGTTTTTGGCGGTGAGATATGAGGATAGTAAAAAATAGTTGGCCATTACGACATAAGCAGTCACCCATATAGTCATCAGGATATACCATCCCCTGGAGTTTTCCGATAATGACCGGCCGGGGTTGTCTACAATCACCTTCGGATTGGCCGCGAACAATGCCAGCATGACCAGGACGGGAATCAGAAAGATAATCGCCAATCGTTTCTTATATTTAACCCATTTTGTATCATCGGTATGGGAAACGCAAAGCATTAATACGCTATAAGGAGTAAATAAAAGCGCCAGTACGAAGGAAACGTTAGCCAATCCCTTAAAAAAATTGATGATTTCCGGATTTTGATGAATAATCCAATGGGGGATAACGATATCATGAATCAAGGGCTGGAGTGTGCCCGCACTAATCCAAAATACGATCAGGCTAAACCACCGGGTGGATTCGTTTTTTGAATCGGATATGAATACGGCCACTGCAATCAGCCATAAGAGCAATATGACCGCTACCAGCATTTCAGCGAACCTCCCATTAAAATTACCATAGAAACACTATTGATCTTGATCTATTCATTTATCGGCAATAAAATCGTTAACTTGATTGTAAGTCATTCGTGATTGGTTGGAATCAGTATAGAAGTAAAAAATTCGGAAATATCAGGATGCTGGAATGAAAGAGTATTGGATCGTTGAACCGGATCAACGATTGAAATTGGGAGTGGATTATTAGTATCGGTTATAAAACCATAATGGTTTTAAGTTACTAAAAAGTGTTACGCGCACAGACTCCTAGTGTTTTCGAGGTCGAAAGATATTAATTTCCTTATACCAGATTTCCCTTAATCGAGTAGTGAATCAGTTGCACCTTATCTTTTAACCGGTGTTTGACAATAATACCGGAAATGATGTTTTTTACGGTTCCCTCGGTAATCCCTAAAGTCTCAGCAATTTCCTTATTGGTGTGGCTGTTCACGACCAGCCGGACAATGTCTTTTTCCCGGCTGGTCAAGCTGGCAACGAAGTCGCGATATTTGTTTTTTTCAGCATCGAGCTGCTCCACCGCCCAAGTTTTTTTCACTTTTTGAAAAACGTCATTATGGACTATCCGAAGTCCGTTATAAACCCCTTTAATGGCGGTGATTAAGTTTTCTTCACTGATATCTTTTAAAATATAACCATCGGCTCCCACTTTTATGGCTTGAGTAATGTAATGATGAATATTGAAAGTGGATAAAATCAAGACTTTAATTTTAGGATTCAATTTTTTGATCTTTTGGGTGGACTCGATCCCATCCCCGCCAGCCATTTTAATATCCATTAAGACCAGGTCGGGGGAAAGGGTTTTACATAATTCAACCGCTTCGTTACCACTTCCCGCCTGACCGATAACTTCAATATCATCTTTGTTGTTGAGCAACATACAAAAACCTTCACGGATAATGGAAGAATCATCCACAATAATAATTCGAATCATTTACCAATCCTGTAATTAAAATATTTAAGAATTCCTGAATATATAAAATGGTTCAGGGTTTTTGACTTCTAAAAATATTTCCCATCAATTTTAACATGATCATATCATTGTCAGTATAGCAAATCAAGAACATGTTTGAGTGGAAGTAAGCGGAATCTCAATCCTTATATTAAAGCCGCTTTCACCATCGGAACCCAAAATAAGTTCTCCATTTAGACTTTTGATTCTTTGTTCCATCCCGGTTAATCCCAATCCTTTGTGAATAGTTTTGCAGCCCTGGCCATCATCGGAAATATACACTTTCAGAGAATCATCCAAAAACCGCAATAAAATCATCACTTGCCGGGCATGACCGTGCTTCAGGGAATTGGTTAAGGCCTCCTGGCAAGTACGGTACACGGCATCCGCCAAACGCGGTTCCACTATATCCACCGTGCCTTCCACCGAAAAATCAACCCTCAGCCCCGTATCCTGATAATCCAAGATCAGACTCTGCAAGGCATCCACTAAATTATCCGCCTTTCGGTTCACCGGAATCAATCCGATAATGGAATATCTGATTTCGGCCAAACCTTCCCGGAGTAGTTTGGTAATCATATCCAGCTTTTCTTTGGCCTCCACTGGTGATTTCAGACAAAGATTGCCGCAGGCGCTCAACTGGGAGATGGAGAGCGCCATGAGCTGGCCCAGAGAGTCGTGGAGATCATGGGCCAAACGGTTTCTTTCCTCGGCGATGGACAGTTCGACCACGGTCGCGGAATATTCCCGAAGTTGTTGGTTTAACGTTAATAATTCTTCATTCTTCGTTTCCAGTTCGGTATTTTTTTCGGATAACTCATTGGTTTGCTCTTGGACACATCGTTCCAATTCTTGATTCCATTTTGTTATTTTCTCTTTAGATTCTTCGATCTCCTTGGAATATAATTTTAATTTTGAATATAACCGGGCGTTTTCAATGGATATCCCCGCCTGGTTAGATATTAAACCCAATGTATTCAAATCGTCTTCGGTAAATAAACCATCAATTAAACTATTATCTAGATAAATGATACCTAATAATGCCCCTTTATTCATAATCGGCGAGCAGATTACCGACCTTGTTCCGCTAATCACAATACTTGTTTGTTTTCGTAGTTCTTCATCAGCCATTGCATCTGTATAAATCAAAGGAGTTTTTTCCTTTTCAATCTTGGCAATGATACTTCTACTGGTTGTAAATTCTTTTCTTTGCCATTCCTCATTCGAAATCTTGCGAATCGCTTTTACCTCTAATTGTCGTTCCCCTTCTTCCGGGTATAGTAACAAAATTCCTCTTTCCGCGCCCAATAACTCGATGGTACTATCCATAATTTTTTGAAGCAAATCATCAATATCCAGGATGGAACTAATATATCTGCTGGTGATTAATAAAGTATTGTTTTTTCTTTCCGCTGTAAGGCGTTCTTGTATATTTAATTCATCTGTTAATTGAATCTTTCTTGGAGTACCCTCAAGTAAAACGGTTGTTTTTTGGGTGTATCCGGCGGCGCCGATACACTTAAATATTTCATGCGCCTTGTGCCAATTTTCTTTTGCTTCAGTGGTTTTGCAAAGTGACTCTAAAAAATTTCCATATTCGAAGTAATCCTTAGCCAGTTCATACCTGCGGTTTACTTTTCTGTCGTGCGCCATACTTTTTTGAAAATACTTTTCAGCGTGAGTGTTTTTCCCGGCAAGCTGATAATAATTGGCCATGACCCGTAACGCGCCTCCATGGTGATTTGGCCATGGTTTAGTATGGTGGATTGCTTCGCGGCACAGGTGAAATAATTTTTTCATTTCTTGCTTGGAAATTCGCGTATTCGGATTTATATTACGTTCGCTAGATCTTTTAACTTGCGCATCCGCCAAAGAGGAAAACAGGTTGGCTACATCCCGTTTAAAAAAGGGATTCACTTGAGTTAATTTTTTTACCTGTTCCAAAATTTCGATAGCAATAAGATAATTTTTTCTTTCTAATTCCAGGTAGCCGGTGAAATATAACGCTTCATGGTTTGCCAGCCTTCCTTCCGGACTTATATTTTGGATTTCGGCTAGAATATCCTGCGCCTTTTGAAAATCACCTTTTTCAATATAACAAGCTGAAAGAAAAACTAATGATTCGTATATACCAGGGGGATCGTTACATTTCCGGCTGATTTCCAGATGTTGGTCTAAAGATATAATGCTGGGAGTATAATCGGAGTTATAATAATATACTCTTCCTAATCCAATGAGAGCAAACCCTAATTGTCCGATATCACCTAATTTTTGATAGATAATTTTAGCTTGTTGAGAATGTTTTATACTTTCATCATTTTTTCCAGCTATGAAATAATAAAAAGCCAGACAATTTAAATTATGAGAAATGCCAAATTCATTATTTAATTCTTTAAATAAATTTAAAGCTTTTTCACTGTATTTCAATGCTTTTTTAAATAAAGGAATACCCATACAAACTTCGGCATATGCTACCAAGCTCATTCCAAGTTCGAAAGATTTACCGATTTTTCTTTCGGATAAATTCAACATCCGTAAGGTGATCCAAGGTAATTTCCATACATCGTCGCGTATATACATCCACATTAAATTAGAACATAACAATACTATTTCTTTGTCTTCTTCCTTAACCGGTTGTGGCGGCTTCCGATAAAAAAAACCGGGAAACAACCTAAAGGTTAAGTGTTTTGCCAATTCGACCATAAAAAAAACGCTAATTTCGAAATTGTTATTTGGAATTTTTACCCCCAATAGTTCCAGACCTTTTATCGAGTTATCCTTACACTGTGCCCAATCTTTGGCGCCGAAAGTTTGCGAGATCTTTTTATAGATTCTGGCTTTTACCAAAGTATCCGTTACAAATGGTAATACTTGTTCTGAAATAGTTCGGGCTTCTTCTAATTTACCTACCGTTATATATAGTTGGATCAGGCTGTCCTTGGATTCGAGCCACTCGGAATTTCGTAGGTTTTTACTTTCCAATATATTGATGATGATTTTATAGAACTTGATTGCCTCTTCATTGGCCCAGGTTTCTTTGGCCTTTTTCGCCGCCGGTAACATGAATTGAAGCGTTTTCTCCTGATCCCCCCCTTCGGCATAATGATGGGCCAGGTCGAAAACTGCCTCTTCTAAATTATTATGGAGACTTTCCAGGGCCCGGGCAATTTGTAAATGGATTTCCCTGCGCTTGGTTTCGGTGATCTGCTGGTAAAACACATCCCTGATCCGGTCATGGACAAACAAGATCTTCCCCCGGGATAAACTGCGCTCCAGTAATTGCTGCGCAATAAATTCATCAAGCATAGCCACAACCGCCGTTTGGCTCAAATCCGTCAAGTGATATAAAAGCTCAATTTCAAACTCCCGGCCGATGATTGCTCCCTTGGATAACAGGTTTTTTTGCTCGGGGTTTAAGTTTTCAATCCGCCGTAAAATAATATCCAGCATCGAACCGGATACCGGCATCTTACTTAAAACTTCCCAATCTTCGTCCCAATACCCCTCTTTCCAGGATATCGTCTTATTCTCAATTAACTCCCGGACAATTTGAATGGCAAAAAACGGGTTGCCGCCTGATTTATCAAGTATATACCCGGCAAGGTTCTGGGCTTGTTCTTCGGTTTCGCCTAAAAGATTGGCGATAAGTTGATTCAGCCGTTCATGGTTAAGAGGAACAAGTTTAATCTCGGATAGAACGGAGCCGATCTCTTTTGATTCCCGTTTAAGCCGTTCCAGCCCATGGCCTTGATCGATTTCATTATCGCGATAAGTGCCCAGGATGAACAGATTGGAGCTGTGAATCTTGGGTAATAGTTCAACCAACAGATTGAAACTGCCCTCATCCGCCCATTGCAAATCATCTAAAAAAAGAACGCAGATCTTCCCTGAGCTTGCTAAATTGCAGAAGAAATCCGCTAACACCATTAAAAATCTTTTATTATTCCATTCCATTTCATATGGTGCCGACTTTTTTGCGGTACCAATATATTTCGCGAGCCGGGGGTTTAATTGAATGATTATTTCACTAAGATCCGCCCAGCGATTCTTGAACCGGTTCATTGCAGTGCATTTGGTTTCATTTTCCTTTTCAAGTTTGGCTAAATAATCATCAATGGCATCTTTAAATGGCTGATAGGGAGTTTTATTGGGGCAGTTGATACACCGGCCACTGATAAATAATTCATCCATTTCATAGACTAAGCTTCGAATATCTTCCACGACTCTGCTTTTACCAATCCCGGCTTCTCCGGCGATGAAACAGATACTGCCATGTCCCGCTTTCGTTTGCTTAATTAATTCCTTGATTCTTTCTAACTCCGTTTCCCGGCCCACCAAACGGGTTTGATAGGTTAGCTTGACTTTTTGATCTTGCGACCCGATTTCAAACCGCCATTCCTTATTTTGGTATCGTTCCAAATCAGCCCATAATCCCCTGGCGCTTTGGTAACGAAGATCCGGGTCTTTTTGCAATAGTTTTAAAACCATCGCTTCCAGGATAGGAGGTATTTCCGGATTTATTTTACCGGGGCGGGGGGGAAGCAAAGCAACTTGCTGGTGAATGATTTGATTCACATTATTGCCGGTAAAAGGTAAGGTATCCGTTAATAATTGATAAAAAATTATGCCCAAGGAATAAAGATCACTGCGTTCATCCATGCGATTATCCAAAATTCCGGTGGCTTCCGGTGACATATAACCGAAAGTTCCGACGACCTCGTCCGCTTCTTTGACTGCCCCCAATTCCATGACCAGAGCGATTCCGAAGTCTAATAATTTCACCTTGATTTGGCCGACGTCCTTATCGATAAAGATATTGCCGGGTTTGAGATCCCGGTGGATGACCCCCTTGCTATGTACATATATTAATGCTTCCGTAATTTGCTTGATAATGGCCACTGCGTCTGAACAATTGAATTTATTACCACGATGTAATAAATCTTTCAAGTTGTTACCGGTTAAGAATTCCATAACAATGTATGGTTTATTTTCAAATTCACCGCTACCGTAAAGCTTAATCAAATTTGGATGATTGAATTTCGTTACAATCTCAATTTCCCTTTTGAACCTGATGATATCCTCGATATGCGTTGAAGTTACCCGTTCCTTCATTAATTTAAAGGCCACTTCTTGGTTTGTATATCTATCAATCGCTTTATAAACAAGACTCATTCCTCCTTCCCCTAATTGTTCCAATATATGATAATGTCCATCCACTAATGTATCTTTTAATATCATATGAATTCCTGCCCTTACTAAAAAACTTAAATTCCAATGCGATTTGATCGGTATAATTGACGGTAATTTGCTGGGTATCCCATGTTTTATCTTATCACAAAATGAAATGACGAACCAGAATGATTTGTCATGAAGATCCGTTACAAAATAATTTTATTGCTCTAAAAAATCAGGGAAAACTTCATACATTCCAGTGCGATAATTCAGGCTCCTGCAAGCCAAATGTCATATATACAAATGATTCCCGGTTTAATAAACTTTGAAATGAAATATGACAAGTATTTTTCACGGGTTATTAATGCAAACCACAGTTTTAAGGAAATTTAGTGATGCATGGGGGGGTGAAAGATTAAAGCAATATAAATCAACCATATTCCAAGAAAATATTAACGTAATTCGGGAGGTAGAATTGATGTATGTGCTTGCTTATAATTGTTATGTTTTTAATGCCGCGGCTTGCCTAATAAAAGATGGCCAATTAATCGCTTATGCTCAGGAAGAAAGGTTTACCCGGAAGAAGAATACCGGGGATTTTCCGATTCATTCGATCAATTATTGTCTTGAGGAAGCAGGCATCACCATTAATGAAGTTGATTATATCGGCTTTCACTGGCAGCCGTTTCATAAATTTCATCTCCGGATTGCCCAAATTATTAAAAATTTACCTAAATCATTACAAATGTATGATACCTATTCCGGTGAGTGGATTCATATGGTACTTGCCAAACGGCTGTTTAAAAAACAATTCGCCGCTGAATTGAAAAATCGGAAAAAGCCCTTTCGATTTTACCGGATCAAACACCCCGTTTGCCATGCCGCCAGCGCTTTTCTGGTTTCTCCATTTAAAGAAGCAGCCATTTTGACCATGGACGGCAGTGGGGAGATCGCCAGCACCACCATCTCCGTTGGTGAGGACAATAAAATCAAGGTCCTCAAAGAGATCCGTTTCCCGCACTCGCTTGGTTATATATTTGTCGCGCTCACCCATTATCTTGGGTTTCATCCCAATTGTGATGAATACAAATTAATGTCATTGAAGTCTTACGGCAAAGAAGATCATTATTATGATGAAGTGAAAAAAATCATTCAATTAAAACCGGATGGGGAATATACGGTAGATTTGAGTTATTTTAATTACCACAAAGGGATTCGCGACCCATGGGTATCGGAAAAGTTCATTCGGGTCTTTGGCCCTTTGCGTCAAAAAGATGAACCCATTACCTCCCAGCATGAAAATCTCGCCTGGGCTTTTCAAAAACGGCTGGAAGATGTAGCATTGCATATTGCCCGGTATATTCACACGGTAACCCAAAAGGACTATTTATGTATTGCCGGTGGTACTGCTTTAAACTCGGTGATGAACGGGAAATTGTTGAAAGAAGGTCCGTTTAAGGATATCTTCGTCCAACCCGCCGCCAATGATGCCGGCACTTGTATTGGCAGCGCGTATTATATCTATAATACCATTTTAAATCATCCCCGCAATTTTGTATTTAATACTGCTTATTTGGGTCCCAAATTTAACAATGCGGAGATTAAAACCATACTGGACAATCAGGGGCTCAAGTATACCTATTATGAAAAGGAAGACGATCTGGTGGCCAATACCGCCCGATTAATCGCGGATGGAAATGTGATCGGCTGGTTTCAGGGGCGGATGGAATTGGGTCCAAGAGCTTTGGGCGCCCGCAGCATTTTAGCGGACCCGCGCCGTCCGGACATGCAAGACATTCTCAATTTGAAAGTCAAACATCGGGAAGGGTTTCGTCCGTTTGCCCCATCGGTGCTTGAAGAGCATGCCCATGAATATTTTGATTGTGACCGGCCATCGCCCTATATGCTTTTTGTGGTTGATGTAAAAAAGGACAAGCATGACAAAGTACCGGCCATTACTCACATTGATGGAACCGCCAGATTTCAGACCGTAGATAAGCAGCAAAGTCCACGATATTGGAAGTTAATTAAGGAATTTCAGGATCTTACCTCGGTTCCGGTTGTTGTCAACACTTCGTTTAATGTCATGGGTGAACCCATCGTCTGCACACCGGAAGAGGCGATCCGCTGTTTCCAGTCCACCGGAATTGATCAATTGGTGGTGGAGAATTTTATTATCGAGAAAGAAAAGGCCGGTTAATTACAAATAATTATCACGATGAATAATTACTGATCGCTAGGAGTCTGTGCGCGTAACACTTTTTAATAGCTTTAAACCACTGTATGTTGTATCAGAATAGGTCGTTTGATACCAGATAGGCTTTGAAAATCGATTACCCGCACAGACTCCTAGTTCCATGGTTCATTATTATGACTTAGCAAAGGAGTTTTCAAAATGAAGATCGTCAATAGGATACTCCAAGCGTTTGCCCACCGGATTTATAGTTCAAGAGCAATCGCCCAATATATTTTCGAGCTTAAATTTCAGTCCATGAAGTCCGCTTATTATTATTTTGATATTACAACCTATACCATCCTGAAAAAAGTAATTCCCAGGTTAACTAAAAGTAATGTGGTGCTGGATCTGGGCACTGGTCCCCACGCGGTTGTCGGATTAAGTACCTGGAAAAGGATCGGATGTAAAGTGATATCCGTGGATATTAATCCAAATCTGGCCTCGTTTGCCCGACAGACCATCCAATTGAATAGTGCTCCGATAGAAGTCGTTGAATCCGACCTCTTTACCAATGTTCGTGATCGGTTTGACACCGTTATCTTTAATGCCCCTTATGTTCCCACGGGAGATGGCGAATCATGGAATTTATCAAAAGAGACTCAAACGCAGTGGGATGGTGGCGCTGATGGAACGGAAGTCATTCAGAAATTATTCCGGGCCTTGGCCAATTATAAGGATCCGGTCACTTGTTTTATGGGTATTAATGGTTTATTGGTACCCCAAAAAGCAGTATATTCACTATTAAAAAATTTCCCCGGTCTTCATTGCCCGGAAATCATCAAAATTGGAATGCTTCCAACCGATGTTTACGTAATTAAAAATCAATGACGGCTAATTTATATTTCGCGAAAAATCAAACCGGGGCAGAATTGAAAGTTTCGATCATCATCCCGGTAAGAGGTTATAACCAATATTTAAAGGAATGCCTGGCCAAAATTCATTGCCAATCGTATCCAAACTACGAAATAATCATAATTTCCGACCAGGCGATTGGGATTAATGATCACGATCTATCGCCGGATCTTCAAGTCATCGTCCCCGATCAGCTTTTAAATCCTTCTGCCAAAAGGGATCTGGGGGTTAAGGCTTCGGCCGGCGCGATAATCGCTTTCATTGATGATGATGCGTATCCCGATCCCGATTGGCTCAAAAATGCCCTGAAATTATTTGAAGATAATGATATCGCGGCGGTTGGCGGACCCGGTTTGGATCCGCCGGAAGACTCGTTTTGGCAAAAGATCGGTGGCAAAATCCTAGCCGCCAAATTGGCCAGCGGATCGGAATCATACCGGAATCAGAAAAAACCTCGCCGATTCGTTAATGATTATCCTTCATTCAATTTTTTAATCCGCCGTGATATTTTTATGGAGCTTGGTGGGTTTGACTATGAATATTGGCGCGGTGAGGATACCAAACTTTGTTTAAAAATCATCAATTGGGGCGGAAAAATTTTATACGATCCGGAAGTGATAGTTTACCATCATAAACGGGCTTTTTTAGCGCCTCATCTCCAACAACTCTGGAAATGCTCGTTATACCGGGGATTTTTTGCAAAAATCGATCCGAAGATATCGGGTAATTTCAAGTTTTTTGTGCCAAGTTTATTCTTGCTTGGGTTGATTTTGGGGACGATATTCTTAATATTTG
The DNA here is from genome assembly GCA_023436305.1 of Bacillota bacterium. Lineage (GTDB taxonomy): Bacteria > Bacillota > UBA4882 > UBA8346 > UBA8346 > JAEZJQ01. The sequence continues at coordinate 6,564 of JAEZJQ010000028.1, read as the reverse complement.
ATTTGCATGGAAAGATCCTCTTTTTAGGGATATTCACTGTTTATTTTTTGTTACTGTTGTTTGAAATCATCAAAACAAAAAGTTTCAAGGATGGATTGTTTCTGATGATTGGGATTTTTTTAACGCATCTCACCTACGGCGCAGGCTTTATCACCGGGTTGCTTTCTGGAACCAGGCAAATGAAAGCGAAAGTTTATCAATGAAAAATCAGCCGAAAATCAAATAAAAAGGAGACATAATTCATGGTTTGCTCAAAAAACGGGGAACATTTTTCGAAATATTTATGGTTAATTTTTCTGTTTATCGGTGCAGTCAGCTTTCTATTGGTTTGGTTTGCATTCCAGCATGAGCGGGAAACATATTCGCTAATCCAATATCTGATTCAAATCGTAATATTCATCATCTTGATATTAAGCATTAGTTTTTTCCCGAATCAATTTCGGTTACGTTATTTATTATTAACGATCCCCTTGATAATATATTTGGGTTATTTCGCTCCCAAGATGACCTATCTGGCCATCCAAGGGCAGATGGGCATGTTTTATACATTGGAATTTACCTTTTTATACCCGGGATTAATCATGGCAATATGTCTGGCTTATCGTCTGGGCGGGGGTTCGCCGGGCAGATGTGTAAAGACCGGGCTTAGTGGGATAATCTTGTTGTTTTCGGGATTTTTAGATTGGATGTGGTTTGTTACCAATCAGTTGGATTATGCTAAAAATGTCGGCACCATTCCCCATATCCAGGTGATTATCGGCCATATCCCAAGTTTGACCGAATTGATTATTTTCGTAATGGTCCATTTTCTGATCATCATCGGGATCAATTGTATGCCGCTGGATAAGTGGATGCGGACCGAATAACCGGTCAGCCAAGAACAAAAAAGGATGGGTCTTTAAATAAAACTTGGGGTGAGTCTAATAAATATCGCATTGTTATCCTATGAATATCCTCCCAATATTAACGGTGGTTTGGGCCGTTATATTGAACATTATACCCAATATCTGATCAAAAAAAACCATCATCTTTGGGTTTTTACATATAACTCCGGAAATCTGCCGGAAGAAGAACACGAAACACAATTGGCGGTTTACCGGCCCTTACGAAAAGTTTTGATCAGGCTGATTAAACGGTATAGCTTATTTTGTTATAATTACGATTCATACCGTATCATTAAAAAATTACGACAGCAAACCCAATTTGAGGTTATCTGTGTTCATGACTGGATGAGTTGTCCGGCTGGGATATTGTGCGGGCTGAAGCTTAAAATACCGGTTGTTTTTCATGTTCATAATACCGAACATTCAATGACCTCCTGGGGGAAAAAAAATCTTTTACAATCACGGATTAGTGGCATTTTTGAAAAGTTTATGGCGCGGCTTGCCGCCCAAATTATTGTCCCCAGTGACAAAATGTATCAGTTGCTGGTGAACCATGGTTGGGATCCTGAAAAAATCAGGATCATCCATCATGGATATGATGCAGCGCCTTATCAAAATCAAGACGCCCAAACCAAGTTCAAAATCGAGTCCGGACTACGAGAAAAATTGCATGTTCATCCCGATGACAAAGTATTGTTATTTGTGGGCCGGTTGATTTATGCCAAAGGGATATTTTACTTGATCCAAGCATTGAAAACGGTGGTCCAAGCCAAACCGAATACCAAGCTGATCATAGTAGGCGCCGGCGTAAATAAAACCGTTTCTAAAATGAATTCACTCATCCGCCAATTGGGGTTGACTGAAAATATTTATGCTTATCAGCAGTTTTTAAATCAGGAAGAAGTATTTGAAAACTATTCCGTGGCGGATATTTGTATCTTTCCTTCGCTGTATGAGCCATTCGGCCTGGTTGCCCTGGAAGCGATGTCGTTGGCAAAACCCGTGATTCTGGGCGATGGTTTCCCGGCTTTGTTTGGCGGAACTCCCGGCAATTCCACCGCATTATTCGTGAAAAGTGATGACCCGCTTCAGATAGCCGCAGGGATATTAACGCTTCTGGAAGATTCCACCCGGGCGGCCCTGATGGGAACCGCCGCCCAAAGTTTTGTCCGAAACAATTTTAACTGGGATGATACATTTAATGAAACGCTTAGAGTATACCGGCAAGCGGTAAATTAAAACGTTACGTAAACCGTTCGTGATTGGGGCGGTGTATATCATGGAAGGAAAATTTAACAGAGGTCCGGGTGAATTTACGTGAGTTTAGCCGAATATGGGCCATTACCGAAAGTATCCATCATTATTCCAGTTTATAATGGGGAACGTTATATCCGGGGATGTTTAGAACATTTGCTGGCGCAGCGGTATCCGCCGGAAAAGCTGGAAATTTTAATCGTGGATAATAATTCCACCGACCGGACCATTCCGATGATTGAATCATTGGGATTACAGTGGATCACCGCCGTAAGACAGGGGCCGGGCGCAGCCCGGAATGCAGCGATGCGAATCGCTTCCGGTGAGCTTTTGGTGATGATTGATGCCGACTGCCTGGCGGATAAGGACTTAATTATTCGCCATGTTTTGGCGCATATCTATTTCGGAGCGGTTGACCCCCAGGTGAAGCTGATTGGGGGTGGTATTCAAGGCTTGAATACCAATTTTTGGTCGGTCTGTGACGATTTTTGTTCCTGGGCATCCAACCACCCCGCCTTGCCGGCCGGGTTTGTCAAATCCCATCCCACCGCCAATTTGAGTATTCACCGGAGCTTGATTGAGGAAGGCTACTTTTTTGATGAAGAATTAAGGTCCGGAGAAGATTATGACTTTTGTATCCGGGTAACCCGGAATGGGTATAAGATATTTTTTGAACCGCAAGCCATAGTGGCCCATATTAACCGGCGCACTTTTTCGGGTTTTATGAAACATCCCAAAGAATGGACGCAGTCGGAATACCGGCTGCGGCAGAAAGGGATCACGGTGTCCTTGCAAAGCGGTGTTTTAAAAATTTGTTTGATATACTGTATTATTTTTTGGAAAATTACCTGGAAAACCTTTTTTTATTCGCTATGCCGGAAAAAGCTGAGTATTGTGCTGGTAGCGCCATGGATTATATTAAATCGCTTTTATTTTTGTTTCCAGTTATTATTGGTTGACTTGAAGTTTTCCAAACAACAACCGCGTAGAACAATAAATTAACGCCGCCCGAAGGGAAATGCCGGCGGTACTTGAGTTTGCGCGCACAGTTTAAAGGTAACGGAGAAGTGAAGCAAATGGATAGGGTACTGACTTTTTTTTATCAATGGATCAAACGGCAACCGCGCCTGGCAAAGTGGCTTGAATGGATATTCAAGAAGCTGGAGCATATCATCTCCATTTCGGATTTGAAAAGTTTTGTGAAAAATCTCGGCGGACTTTTTGTATTTAACCGATTATCATCGGTACTGATGATGTTTATTGGGATTATGACCGCCCGTATCTTGGGGCCGGTGGAGTACGGGAAGATTGGACTGGTGGGAAGCGTGGCCGGTTTTTTATACATTCCCATTCTAATGGGCGCCAATAACTCTATGTATAAATATTTGCCGGAATGTGGCGCCGGACAATGCCAGAAGCTGATGAATACCGCGCTCATTGGGAATATCTTAACCGCGGCCTTTTGGGGTGGCATATTTTTTAGCGCTGGTCCATTGGCGGCGAAATATTTTCATATTCCGCCCCAGATATGGCAACTGGGAGTCGGGTTTACGATCATCCTCACCTTTAACACCCTCACCGAATCTTTTTTGCGCGGTCAAAAGAAGTATACCACCATCGCCACAATAAAATTTAGCAGTACGGCCATATTTTTTCTCATGATCTTGTTGCTATTTTTATGTCTTCCCAATCTGAAAGCGGATTTTTCAACATTTTATTTCTGCAATATCAGCTCCCAGATATTTTTTATCGCCTGGGCCATTTGGCGCGCGGGAATACGTTTGACAAAATTTCAAATCTCCTGGCCGGTGGTGCGGCAAATTTATAGTTTGGGGACGATTGTCATGGTCAATATGTTGCTTACGGCCATCATCAATTCCAGTGATATTTTTATCGTCAATTACTTTTATCCCGGGCGTGCGGTGGGACTTTATAATGTCTATCAAGGTTTTGTAAAAAATCTATTTACCGTGATGTTCTTTGAAGTCTTCGCGGTGGTCTTTTTACCGACGATTGCGACCATGGATAAAACGGTTTTATATCAAAAATTCAACCGCTATATCTATTGGTTTATTCCCATCATAACGGTGATTACCGGAATCATGACCGCATTAACCGTCCTGATGTTCGGCAAAGAATATACTTTGAGTTTAGTATACATTGTCCTGGTTTCGCTAAGTATCGGACTTTATTCGGTATTTCAGATGTTCAATTGCATTTTTTCCATGGAAGGAAATCAGGGCGCTAAATTATGCCTAATACCACTGGCGGTAACCGTACCTTGCTCATTGCTGTTGCAATTCTTTTTAACCAAATTTTGGGGAATCACCGGCATGATGATTGCGGTGCTTCTTACCAATTTAATGCTGGTTTTCATTTTCAAAGTCGTCATTGCCTACCGGCATAAATTTACCGGATTGGCCGCGGCATAAAAAATGATTATCCAGTTAACTTTGGCCATAATGCACATGTGGGTAACAATCTTCGCTGGTCTAACTGCAGACCCCTTGCCCCTGGATTAGGGGCAACCACCGGTCATAGAGGCCTAAAATCTTATCCTCCATGAGGCTATGCTTGCTTAACTAACCTGAAGAATGTTTCAAGTTTTTTGTCACTACGTAGGATGGTGGTTATCCCTTTCCAGGGACAAAGGGTCTTATTTTAGACTTACTCTCTTTTACTACCAGCAACTTTTTATCAGAAACCTTATCTAAATGGATAGTCATTTATAAAAATAATCCGAAAAGAGAATGATTCAACCATGGCTGAACCAATTTTCGATTTACCGCCGGTATCGGTGATTATTCCCGTATATAACGGGGAAGCCTCCATCGGAGCCTGCCTTGCGCATTTGCAGCGCCAGAATTATCCGGGCGAAAAAATGGAGATTATTGTGATTGACGATGGGTCTACCGATAGAACGATGGATATTATCCATCGTTTCGGAGTTAAATGTATCGCCGCCACCAACAAAGGCCCGTCAAATGCCAGGAATGAAGGTATCCAATACGCATCCGGCCAAATTTTAGTTTTCATTGATGCGGATTGTTTGGCCGATGAAAATTTGATCATTCGTCATGTGCTGGCGCATCTGCATTTTGAAGTAACTGATCCCCGGATTAAAGTCGTCGGAGGGGGTATTGAAGGGGAAAATAAAAACTTCTGGTCAATATGTGATGATTTTTGTTCATGGTATAATAATCATCCGGCGTTGCCGGGGAAACAAGTATCCGCTCATCCTACCGCCAATATTAGCTTTTCTCGCCAACTGGCCGATGAGATTAAGTTTGACGCCGAATTGCGATTCGCAGAAGATTATGCGTTTTGTGTGGCGGTTCGCCGGAAAGGATATAAGATTTTTTTTGAACCGCAAGCAAAAGTCCGTCATGTTAACCGTTTTTCTTATCCAAGTTTTATGAAACATGCTAAAGATTGGGCTAGTTCACAATATAATTTATTGGACAAAGGATTAATTAAGCTCATTTATACACGTCCGTTGTTGATTCCCATTCAATTCGCCATTCAAATTCTTTATAAAATGTCAGTAATCATTTATTATGCGTTTAAAGTGAACCGGTTCAACGTCCTTATCTGTTTACCATTTATTTTGATCAATAAACTATACCTGAATTACTTCACCCTGAAATATCACCGGGCATTTTATAAAAGCCATTCGTTGTAATTTCCCGGTATTTTTCTAGCTTGATAAAAGCAATGCGGGTTATGCCATGGTTGGCCCAATCGCCACCGACATTTTTCCGTACTTACCGTTTCACAGGAACACGGAGCTGAGTTTGAGTAGAAGGGTGAAGTTTAAGGAGTGAAGGGTGAAAAAAGAAATAAAATGATTGCTGGTCGCTGTTGTGGCCAGTTCAATGTATCGAGAGAGGTGAGTTACGGTTTTGGGCCGATTTAACTCATCCCTTCCAGTTACTTGGTTGCTGTTTGGTGCTTGGGGGCTTTCCCTTCTCTTTTGCGAAAGAGAAGGGAACTATGTTTTATCGGGGTTTGTGTTACTTCATTGCGGTGGGAAGTAAAATTTGTTTTCGGGAACATCTCGATTATCCGGAGAATAAAATTGATATTCCGGAAGAATATTATTACTTTCCCCGGAATCTTCAAAGGGCGTGTCAAGTTTTTTGTGGAAACCTAAATCTTCTAGGATGGCTTTGTATGCCCACGGTTTCGGCGGCGAGTTACTTTTGAACGCACAAAAGTAACCAAAATGCGTCGGAACCCAGGTTCCGATCCTCCTCTTATTCATCCCGGTTTTTAGAGGGTCTCCGCCATCCTGGCCTTTTGTTTGCCAATTGGGTCATGGCTTCCGAAGGCGACCGCTTTTTTCATCCGTGAAAAGATGCGTCGCACGACTCCATCCCTGGAGTCTAAAAAACCTTAAAAACACATTTGACACACTCTCTTCAAA
>JAEZJQ010000145.1 GCA_023436305.1 Bacillota bacterium | reverse complement strand
TGGGTATGCATCTGAATCAAGAGAATCGAATTCCCGCCAATCTCAAAGAAATTGTCACCGGTACCCACCCGTTCCACTCCTAAAATCTTTTGCCAGATCTCGGCCAGGCGTTCCTCGGTCTCATTTTCCGGCGCTACATATTCGGAACTGACGAGGGCATTTAGGGAGGGTTCGGGTAAAGCCTTTTTGTCAATCTTCCCGTTGGACGTCAACGGAATCTGATCGATTTTGATAAAATAGGATGGAATCATGTATTCCGGTAATTTGGCTTGCAAATAATCACGCAGGTCGGAAGCCTCCAATTCACCGGATGCAACATAATAAGCGCAAATTGACTGGGTTTCAATCTTCCCGGCGACCGGTCCGGCTTCATAATGGATTCTTCGAGCCAAACTGTCATAAGCAGCTTGCTTGGCCCCACAAGTTAGATCTTCCTTTACATTTTCCAGGGTCAGATGCCCTAAGCGTTTCTCCCAACTGGTGGCACTGCCGTAGTAATGAAAACCCCGTTCTTTTAAATGATAAAAATCTCCGATTTGTTTGATGGCGCAATTGGTGGAATAAATGGCGTAATTTTTCCGGGTCCGCCAATACGGGTCTTTATCATTCAAGTAAGCAATCATAGCTTCATTAGTAACGTCGAAATAGCGGTAGAAGTCCACAAAAGCAACATTGTCATAGGCAGATTTATCATTGATGGCATCGATACCGATGAGGTCAAAAATGGTCTTGTCCATTTCCGGAGCGCTCTTTTGAATACTCTTAATCTCTTTCTCCAACTGGTCCACATCGGATATTCCCTGTTCAAACAGGAAGAACAGTTTGTTTTCGATAATCTGGCCCCGGGACAAAGTAGCTCCCACCACTACTTTGATCTGGTTTTTATAGGCATATTCCGCCGCCAGGGAAGCTGATGTATGGAAACATCCCCGGCAGACTGTCTGCGCCAGCTTTAGACTTTCTTTTAAAATGGCGTCGGTTTTGGGATGCCTTAATACCAGATGGTCAACTCCCAATCGGGAAGTGATTTTCTTAATATTTTCCAAATCGACTTTGGAAAAATAACCATTATCATAGGTCACCGCCAAAACCTGATATCCCATCTCCACCAGATGGTACAGGGCATAAGCCGAACCCCGGCCACCGCTATACAAGAGCAGGCAATCATATTTGCCTTTTTTTCCTTCATTCTTTTGCTTCAGTAATTTATCCAAATCATCCGGGGATTTAAAATACTGGTCACAATACTTTTGATAGACACTCATTTCCTGGCAAACCCGGCATAAGCCGTTATCATTGATCTGGGTATTGGGGTACGCCGTAGTAATCCCGCAGTTCGAACAGACTAAAATCTCCACCGGCCGTTTTTTACTTTCTTTCACTACCACGACACTTTCATTCACCCCGGGATACTTGGAAAGAGCTGCCTCAATCTCACCCAACTCTATCCGGTATCCACGGATCTTCACTTGTTCGTCGACCCGGCCTAGAATCTCAATGTTCCCATCGGGCAACCACCGGCCTTGATCCCCGGTCTTATACAGTTTAGAGAAGATGGCTGATGGTTGGGACGGTTGACAGTTAATGTTATCCCGGTTTTCACTGACAACCGGAAATGGTAAACTGTTCACGGAAATAAAGTTTTGGGCGGTTTTTTCCGGGTTATGAATATAGCCCCGGGCTATACTAGCGCCGGCGATGTAAATTTCCCCGGGGAGCTTTAACGGCATGGGCTGCATATCTTTGGATAGAATGTAAATTTGGTTATTGGCCACCGGCTTGCCGATGGGTACCACCGGGCGGGGATCATCCTTGTCTAGATAATAGTAGGTATTATTAATCGTGCATTCCGTAGGACCGTATGTATTGACAATCCGTCCCTCAAAAGACTGGTAAAACCTTTTCACCACTTCCATGGTGACGGGTTCGGCGCCAATCAACAGCCAAGGCAATTTTAATTTGGGTTTTGGCTCCATGGTATCCAGTAGATAAGTCATTCCGGTCAGCAGAGAAGCCGGGCAATACATCATTGTCAAATCCTTATTGTCCGCCATTAAACTGAGCAGATAACCGGCATCCCGGGCTTGGTCGGCTGTCATCAGGCGGATTTGGGCCCCGATGGATAACGGCCAGAAAATCTCCCAGACTGAGGGGTCAAAGGTTAAATTGGTCCGTTGGACCACGATGGCTTGTGGATCCAGTTTTAACTCTTGTTGCATCCACTGCAGGCAATTATTCACTTGCCGGTGTTCAATCATAATTCCCTTGGGCTGTCCCGTGGTTCCCGAGGTATACATGACATACGCCAAATTCTCCGGTTGAATGACGAATGATAAATAATCCGCCGGTTCGGCGGCGATTTCACCGGCCAAATAATCGATAAGCACCACTTGGCGGGATTGATCATCAAACCGGGCTGACGGTTCTTGAACCGACAAGTCGCGATATGCGATTCCGTTGATGCCCCGCAATTCATCCAAACCCGGCAGCTTGAAATCATTATTTATCATCTTCCGGACCAACTCCGTCAAAGTGGCTTCGCCTTCGCCAAAAACCACCAGATCAATATTGCCGTCTTTTAGAATACTGTCGTAATCACTGGAAGCGTAAGGCCCTCCGGTAATGATCGGTACCGTAATCCCCCACTCCCGAAGCAGGGCGATGGTTTCATGGAAAAATTCTTTGAAATACGTTAGGGTCCGGATACCGATCAAATCAGGCCGGTATTCTATGACCAGCGTTTTTAATTCGTCGTAACTGTCGAAATCGTTCCCCGATTTATATATCCGGCCGTCAATGGACTCTCCCAACTCTTGTTTTAGGTAGGTTAAAAGATAGATTAGGCCCAGGGGCTGTTCAGCAACTTTATAGAGCATGTGATGGCTGCTAAAATGCTGCGATAAATCCAGCAATAAGATCTTCAGGCTCCCGGTCCGCACCGTTGGCCGGGCCGGTTCGGTGTGAAAGAGCGGTACCGGGGGGTTCGGTTGAATTTCCGGCAGGGCCAGGTCCTCGATGCCTGCAAATTTTACCAAATCGGTGATACTGTTGATGGTAACCGGCAGATAGGCATTATATTTCTGCACCAGGGCGCTTTCGTCCATAATCCGCATTTGGACCGGGAGGACCTGGCGTAAACGTTCTTTGGACAGGAAATATTCATTTAAGAAGCTTGACTGATAGCGGCGGGTGAAACTTTTAGGGAATGGCAGCGTCTCCGGAAGTTCATGAAAAGCCCGGTTCCGGGATTTCAAAATATCGGTTTTCGAAACGCCATGGGCCAAAGCGAACTCTTCCATTTCAGTGTTGGGGAATATCTTTAAGATATGGACATAGGGGAAATGGAGCCACTTGATACTTTTAATGAAATCGAGGGTCAGCATGGCTTCTTCCTCGGTTTCGGTGGGGAAGCCGTGCATGGTGGCCATTTCCAGAATGATTTCCGGGTGTTTGGTGGCGATATACTCGACGACAGCCCGGAATTGATCCAAGTCCAGGTTTTTCTCCAATAGTTTTTGCAACCGAGGGGATGCAGTCTCTAGCGACAGATTGATCCCCCGGGTACCCGCCGCAACCATCTTGTCAATATATTCCGGGGTTAAAATGTCACCCCGGAGCCCGTTGGGAAAGAAAATCTGAATCTTCAAGTTGTTTTGGATGATTAAATCGAACAACCGGCTACTATTTTTAATATTCAGGTTGAAACAATCGTCAATCACCGCAAAATTACAGACCCCATTTTGATAATAGTAATTGATCTCCCGGAAAATATTTTCGGCACTACGGTGGACGTGATGCTTGGACCAAATCTTATGGCAATAAAGGCAATGATAAGGACAGCCACGGGTGGTCTGGAGCGTAATGCAATGATTGACACTAGCCATACCGATTTTGTTCCTGTATTTCTGGAGATTGATCAACGAGCGGTCCGGTAGCGGCAATTGGTCAAAGGCCTGAATATGCCCGCGTGGACTCGTTACAGCGATGGCGATATTATTATCCTCGAACCCCCGGAGAGCGGTAAACGAAAGTTGTTCCATCATTCCGCTTTCAGTGATGACCAGCCGGACTTTGGAGTCATTCAGCATGAATAAAATCCGTTCCGTCGGCCAATGGGGATCAAGTGGTAAATAGGCCCCTCCGGCTTTTAAGATTCCGATCATGGACACCACCATGGTTAATGATCGATCCAGAATCAGGCCTACCACTGTTTCGGCGGAAACTCCTTTGCGCCGTAAAAATCCGGCCAATTGATTAGCCTTTTCATTCAAACGGCGGTAGGTCAATTGTTCATTCTCAAACCGGACGGCAACCGCATCGGGAGTTTTCAACACCTGCTCTTCAAATAAGGAAATGGCCGTTTGGTCCGGATAACCGGCTAAAGTCCGGTTAAACTCATATAATACCTGTTCTTTTTCAGGATCCGTCAATATCTCAATGGCCGCCAAAGGTTCCGTGGAATGGTGAATCATTTTTTGAAGCACCATTTTAAAATGGCCCGCCATTCTTTGAATGGTATCCGGGTTAAAAATTTCAGCATCATAGATAATGCGGAGGTGTAAGGCATCAAAGGCGGATATGACCATGGTAATGTCATAATTGGTCATTTCAAAAATGGATTCCAGCCGGAGGCGCAGATCCGTCCCCACGCCTTCCGTTGCCACCGCTTGGTCCAGCGGGTAATTTTCAATGACCACGATGGAGTCGAAAAAGTTATCTGGGGTCTGAATCTCAAGCAATGGTTTGATTTCCGTCAAGGGGGTATACTCAAATTCCTCCCGTTCCCGAAGCATTCGTTCCGAACGGTTCAAAAAGCCTTGGATGGTCTCCCCAGGTTCAGCCTTGATCCGCAGCGGGGGGGTATTGATAAATAAACCCACAATCTGTTCCACATCTTTAATCTCCGGTGACCTTCCGGAGACAGTAGTCCCAAAAACCACATCATCGAAATTATTATATTTTTGGAGTAACAGACCCCAGGCACTATATAGCAAAGTAGCTATGGTAATATTCTGATCCTTGGCAAACCGGTGCATGCCCGAGGTGAAATCCGCCGGGTAATCCTCCGTATAAGTGGCCGCTTGTGCTGACCTTTGGCGGGCTTTATCATTCGGCAAACGCGTCTGGGTATCAAACCCTTCAAAATATGTTCGCCAATATTCAGCGGCCCGTTGTTTATCCTGCTTATAGGACCATTTTAAAAACTCCTTGTATCGGGTTTTTACGGGTGGTATAAATTCCCGGCTTTTTTGCAATTGGCTGTATGCGGCCATCAATTCCTTTAAAATCAGGGCATTGCTCCAACCATCAAACACGATATGATAACTGTTGATAATCATTTCGTATTCCCGGTTGCTCAGTTTGCATAACAGAATGCGGTACGGTTCGGTGCTGATATCAATTTTTTGATGCCGGTCCTTGACTCGAAGTTCGGCCAATTGTTTTGCTTGTCCGGCGGCATCTTCCCCGGAAAAATCCCATTCATAAATTGGGGCATCGTATTTTTTAAGAATGATTTGGACTGGTTTTTCAAGTTTCTCCCAACGGAAAACAGTGCGTAGCATTTCATTGGCGGCAATTACCCCATTCCACGCTTGGTGAAACAGGCTGGTATCCAGGTTTCCCGTGATTCTGAAGCTCAACTGCTCCAAATACAGTTCATGGTTGGCGGTGCTTAAATAATGAAACAGCATACCTTCCTGAACTGGGGTCAGTCCCAGAATATCCTCCACATTTTGTGGATCTAATTTTGTAGATTTTGGGGTCATCCAATTATCACACCATTTCTTATTGGAAATTTTTGATTACATGCCAAACACTTGATGGCTCACCTCGCTTTGAAGCAAGGCCTGAATCAATGTGTCATTAATGATTTGAACGATATCCTCCATCTGATCATGAATGAAGAAATGACCACTTTCATATTCATGGAGCGGGCATTGGACTTTTGTATACCGCTGCCATTGGCGGATTTCATCGCTGGTGACTTCCTCGTCCTCTTTTCCGTTAAATAATGTAATCCCACAATCGAAAACTGGATGTTCGGGCTGGAATTCATAGGTTTCAAGAATTTTATAGTCGGCCCGCAACAAAGGAATGAATATCTCCAGTAATTCTTTGTTTTCAAAGACTTCTCTGGGGGTTCCGCCCATTTTGAAGATTTCTTCTTTGAACTGTTCTTCAGGCATCTTATGATATACTTTATCGCTTTTTCTGATGTGAGGGGGGCTTCCACCGGACAAAAACAAATGAACCGGCTGGGGATGAGGCAAGGAATTAATCTTCCGGACTAATTCATAGACTAGCAGACTCCCCATGCTGTGCCCGTAAAAAGCGTAAAGCCCATTTAATTCGGGTTTGACTAATCGATAAATATCATCCACCGCTTGCATTAGATTATCATAATAAGGTTCGGTAAACCGTTTACCTCTCCCGGTGAGCTCAACGGGGCGTATTTGAATCATTCCGTTGATACTTAACTTCCACCGGTTATAAACCATGGCTGAACCGCCGGCATAGGGCAGGCAAAAAAGTTTAATCATCTAAATCGCTTTCCTTCCCAATCATCGATGAAATCAATTCAATCCATAGGATTATGACACAAAATCAGGAAATAAATGCCGTGTTCCGGTGGTGTCAAAAACTTCATTGAACCGCTCGATTTGTTCATCACGCGGTGTTTTTTTGGTAACAAACACCGATTTTAACATATCAAGCGCTTCCTTCATTTGCTCCAGAGTGGGTTCCTGATTGCTTTTTTCCAATTCTTCCTGTATTTTTTGAATCTTGCGATAAGGTTCCACAACACCTTTTTGATACTCATCGTTATCCCAGTTGCGGTTTCTGGTACAAATCGCGATTTGGATACATTTGGTTACCACCGTATGTTGAAAATCTCTTGATTTTACCATCCCGGAAGGTGGAGTTGCCACTGTATTTTTCAAATTCCGGACATCTTCCTCCTTGTCATAGGAAAAAGCCCGGATCAGAGGCGCATTGGATTTCATTAAATTCCGTAACACAGTCTGCGGTCCAATCTCCACCGCCATCTCCGTTCCTTGATTTTTTAGATACGCTATTGTTTCTCGCCACAGCACCGGATGGGTCATTTGTTCCGTTAACAATGAAACAATTTGACTCGAATCCTGGTAGGGCATTCCGGTAACATTTGAAATTACCGGCCATTTCATAGGCTGGTAATCATACTTTTTAAGTTCGGCTGTAAATTGTTCGGCGGCGGGCTGCATCAAGGGGCTGTGGAACGGTGCACTCACTTTTAAAGGAACAACTTTGGCCCCTTTTCCAGTTAAAATTTTGCCCGCTTCGTCCACCAAAGACTTATGGCCGGATATTACTACTTGATCCGGTGAGTTGTCGTTGGAAATCACCAAAACATTATCACCATTGTTCAATTTGGTGCATACAGCCTGCACCTCCGTCTGTTCGATTCCAGCGATGGCCGCCATGGCTCCTTCCCCTTTTTTCATGGCGTCCCGCATTAACAACCCCCGTTGCCGTACCAGTTTTACCGCATCGGAAAACCGGGTGGCTCCGGCGCAGGTTAATGCTGTAATCTCCCCCAGGCTATGTCCGGCTGCGAATTGTGGGTCGATACCGATTTCCTGCCGGTAGATTTCAAACATCGCTACACTAACCGTTAAAATGGCCGGTTGCGCATTTTCGGTTTGAGTAAGCTCTTCCAGACTTCCTTCAAAACAAAGCTTCGCCAAGTCAAAACCCAACACTTCATTGGCTTCATTAAATACATTACGGGTCACCGGATATTTCTCATAAATCCCCTTTCCCAAGCCAGCGTATTGTGAACCTTGTCCGGGAAACAATATGGCTATTTTCTTCAATTTCTCTTCCCCCTTGACTGGAATTTTATGAGACGAATGAACTAGTAGTCTGTGCGGCTAATGGATTTTCGAAACATATTTAGTATCAAGTAACACGTTCTAATACAATATATAGTGGTTTTGAGTTATTAAACCGTGTTATGCGCACAGACTCCTAGCATTAAAAACATAAAAGACTTGAATCAGGATTTTCAGGTTGAACCAATTTGACAGAATTAGATAATCTTCACCATTCCCTACCGCGTACTATTTTCAAATACTTTTTTCCCAATATATTGCCAAAGGTTATAATTCTTTTTGGTATCCACCGAACCATAGACATTCAAACCCGAAAATGTTTTAATCTTACGATTGGATTTGAGATTAAACAATCGAATATCACATTTGTATTGTGTTTGATTGGTATTCCCGGTGGGTTCCCTGTACAGTTTGTCAATCACACCGTTAAATACTCCGTACTTCTGATATGGATAAGCAGCAAAAGTGATGTACACGGTATCATCCTCGCTGACATAAGGGAAATCATTCTCCCGAATGTTGCCTTCAATATAAATATCATTGGGATTACTGATCTCGAAAATGGTTTCATTAGCCTTGAAAGTTTTTCCCTCGAAATTATTGTCCCTGGTGGAATTGGTTTCGCTGCTGGTTGAATCCCCAACGGCGGTTACAATGCCATCACAAGGAGCAATAATGCATGGACTTCCGGTATAATCATTGGAAAAAAGAAATTGCCGGTTAATCGTAAGTAAAATTCTTTCATATTCTTTGATTTTGTCGCTCTGAAAATTAATCTCTCGGGTGGCACTGGCCAGATATTCTTGATTATTTTGGCGTTTATAAATCGCCAAATTATCCTCCTGTTTGATGAGTTCAGCTCTAAGGGTTATCACCTCATTCTTGCTATCTAGAAAATCCAGCTCGGATATGGCCCCCTCTTTAAAAAGCTTACTGTTTTCCTGAAATTTTTTTTCAGCACTATCCAGCCTGACCCGGCATTGAATAATCTCCTGCTCCAAGACCCGGATTCGATATGATGTGACATCAGTGTTCGCGCCCAAATCGGTTTTACGCTTTTCCGCCTCGATAATTTGGGAACGAATATCTTGAATATAGTTTTGAATACTCACCCCGTCTAAACGAGCCAGAAGTTGTCCTTTATGGACCTCTTCCCCGGGAACCACATGGATTTCCTTAAGATAGGTTTCGCAAGGGCTCTTGATGACTTCCAAATTTCTTGCCTTGATCACACCATAAATCGCAATGGTTTCATTCACCCGGATAACCCGGAACCAAAGGCTGATGACAATGGTTATAATGATTACAATATAGAAAAAATTGTAAATGTATTTCTGCCTGGTTTTTTTGAGTGACATAATTTTCACCACATTTTCGGAGCTCAATTTACGATTAACATTTAAAAATAAGAATTCCGTTGAATGAACGGTTACAGAATTAAATATTATCCATGACCATCACTCACCACTTGCAACCATCCCCGGACTATGAAACATTCTTTTGCAATTCCGCGTAAATATCTTGATTTTGGGCGAAATCTGTTTTCAGGTAAATGTTTTTTACGGTCTGGTCTTTGAGTAAAATAACTTTGTCGGCGTAAACAATATTTTTCAGGTCATGCAATATAAACAAAATGGTCCGGTCTTTAAATACCGATGCGAATAGTTGATAAAAGAACTGCGTGCTTTCATGATCAAGGGATGAAGTGGCTTCATCGAAGATAATAATTTCCGGATTCTTTAAGATTAACCTGGAAATGGCCAGCTTTTGCAGTTGGCCTCCGGAAAAATTGTAACCCCGCTCACCAATCATGGTTTTATAACCATCGGGAAGGCAACTGATAAATTCATGGGCGCCGGTAATCTGACAGGCCTTGATAATATCATTTTGGCTGCAAAATGGATTACTGATTCGCAGATTATCTTCAATGGACAAATTAAAAAAGTTCACTTCCTGGGTTACGATCCCGATTTTTTTGCGGAGATAGTTTAACGGGAATTTTTTGATATCGGTGCCATCAATATCAATTTGGCCGCTAGAAATCTCATAAAGCCGCAATAATAAATTGACCATGGTGGTCTTGCCGCTCCCGTTTTTCCCGATTAACGCCACCTTTTCACCGGCTTTGATGGAAGCATTGATATCATTTAATACCCCATGATCACCGTATTTGAAAGAAACTTCCCGGTAATCGATACTTCCCCGAGTGATTTTATATTTGCTTTTTACGGTAGCTTCGGTTTCAACATCCAAATACTTGCGAATCCGGTTGATCGATGTTTCAAAATTGCGCAATTGAACGGTGGAATCAATCAGAGCGCCGATGGGTGAAAATAATGAAGGAATATATGTATAGAAGGCAACCAGACCGCCGATGGATAATTGATTACGAAACACCATACTAGCACCATACCAGATTATGATCACGTTACCGATTAGAAAAACAATCATGGTAAGCTGTTGAAGTAAATTGCCCGCAACCGTTCTTCGTATGGCCACCGTAATCGCCTTATCTTGCCAGGAGAGAAACTGTTTCATGAATTTACGCTGGGCAACGAATAATTTTACCAATTTAATGTTATAGAAAACATTTTGATACAGATTATTCCCTTCTGTGATTAATTCCCGGTTTATAAAAAAGAATTTCTTAAAATGGTTTCGGGTTAAAATATTGGCAATAAAAAAAATCGGTATCAAGAGGATCAAGAAAATGGCCAATCTCCAATTGAGAATGATCAGCATGACCATAACTACCATGATATTCAGGACATTGGTGACAAACCGGATTAATTCCTGGGATACAAAATTACTGATAGTGTCCACATCGTTATTAAAGTTGCTAACCAACTCTCCCATGCTGGTTTGATTTAAGAATGACAATGGTGTCTTCTGGAAATGAGAGAATAACCTTTTTTTTAGGTCAAAGGCAAACGATTGGGTATTGATTTCATTCATAAATGAAGTTAAAAAATTAAAGAAAAATCCCACTAAAAATAACAATATATAGACGATCACCATTAAAAACAACATATTATAGTTTTTATTGATGAGGACATCATCCACAATGATTTTTAACACCAAGGGGTATTGCAAGCTGACAATAGACCCCAGGGTGATGCAGATGAAAGTGATAAAATACTCACGGAAATAGGGCTTAAACATTATCAATATATTTTTAAAGGTATTTTCTTGTTTGTCCATTCTTTTAATCCCCCACCGAATTCCCATTCCCCGGTTGCCTTAATGATTTTGTACTTTTGACCCGGCTTTCTTATCTTTATTTTTGAAAAAGCAAACATTCCATAAATACAAATAACCGATCATTATTTCTATAAAAACTAATGCCAACGCTATCAAAACCGTAATGGGACCCCAGACTGCTAAAAAAGCCCAGTAATAACCAAAGATGATTTTTGGTAAAAAATAACTGGTAGTACTTAATACAATTAGTAATAAAATGAATATTAAAAATTTGACCGAATTCTTACCGCCAACCCCTGTATATTTCGGATATGAATGATAACGTTCCACCACAAAACGGATGGATAAACCGATGATAATCAGCAACGCTACCATAACCAGACACGAAATACCATCGTAATCCACATACATATCGAACAACCGCTCCGGAATCCGGCCCCTGCCATGAATGATATTGACAATTCCTTCACCGATTCCCCCGGCGAATCCGGAATTACAATTGAGTAATAGAATGATTCCCAGTTTTTCCGGTAGCCAGAATTCAATATACGATGAATAATTGGGATTGGCACCAGCGTGGGAAAACTTAATTCCGTCACTCATCCGGTGAATGATCCAACCATTGCTATAGTCGTAATCATCGTGATGTGACTGATCCACAATCTGCCTATAAAAAGGGGACACCGGTGCTGTTCCCATTTGAATTTTAAGCCACCAAGACATATCCTCAACACTGCTAATAACATATCCAGCCGGAGTATTGCCCCGGTACATCGGGGCATTATATTCAAGCGGCCTTAAGAAACCTACTTTATAACCGGTGGCTAAATTTTTACCCGCTTGTTCCCGGAATAAAACGGTATGGTTCATCCCGAAAGGCTCCAGAATATGCTCTTTCATAAAATCTTCATAAGGTTGTCCGGAGACTTTGGAGATAATTAAACCTAAAATATCATAGTTGATGGTGGTGTATTGATACCGCTCTCCCGGATAATAATCCATTTGCGGTTTCATGGCTTTTCGCATCACAGTCCGGACCGTTTTTTCCAAGGAATCGGGTGACCGGGACGGAGGAATATCGGCGATAGTTACCGGATCGATGCCGCTAGTATGATGCAGTAATTGTTCAATGGTAATATCTGTGTTCTGGGTTACATAGAAACAGGGAAACCAGCGATTTAGACTCTCCAGGGTGGGATCAACCATTTTTTTACGCTTGGTCATCTGAAACCAAGGGATATATTTTTTTACCGGGTCATGGGTGTCTAACAAGCCCTTTTCCGCCAAATAAAGGATCCCCAAGGCCGTAAAGGCTTTACTGGTTGAACCCAGTTCAAACATAGTTTCCGGGGTCACCGGCTGTTTTCGACCCGTATTGGCGAATCCAAATCCCCTCCGGTATACCACCCGGTCATCCTGGACCACCGCCACCGCCATACCCGGTATTTTTCCCAGCCGCATCTGCCGTTTGATAAAACTCTCCAACCGGTCGATCTTGGTTTTCGATAACCCCCCGTTCGGTGCCACCAAGCCATCCTCTGGCGCTCCCCACGTTATACCATATAAAAAACCAAACGCCATGCATCCCAAAATAATAATCTTCGCAAATTTCATTTTGACTCCATGTACCCAAACAATTCAAAAAGATGTAAATAAAAAACGTCCCACGCCGGTTCTCAATTATCGCATGAAAAAACGGAAACTGTCTCAAACAATGGTTCCACCGGCAGTTTGGTATTTTTCGGCCGGAAAAACACTTCCAATGACAGCGAATCCGGTTCGTAAATTACGATTTGCTGGGTGTTCACGTTATAAAGATCCCCGTTCAGTTGTGAACCCGGTTCCGGACCATAATGGTATGAAATCAGTTTTTTCAAATCGGCACGGGTAAAAACATCCTGGGCTGCCAGTAACTCCTTGATTTTCGCCCAACGCGCCATATTATTGGGGTTAATGGTATGATTATCGTGATTTCCTTTCAATACAAAGGAGTTCACACAGGCCACCGCATCCCGGATTCCCCAGGTTATCCCATCATTCAATGGCGAGCAATCATTCCGTAAAGCCCGATGTATGTCACTCCCGGTACCACTGATATTGTTTTCCAAAACATGAAATCCCCAAGAGTCGGCTAGCGCGATCAAATGATTATAGGAATAATTTTTAACGGACTCACTCATATACCCGGCCACTTCATGCAAATGATCCTTGTTTTCCAGGGCAAACCGGAGGTCCATCGGGTATGAACGTTTCCCTTGGGAACTATATGCGGCTCCAGAAGTGGAATCCAGAATCGCCGCGAAAACTTGACCATTTAAGCCGCTGATTACTCCGAAATAACCGAGAAAACCGATGAGGCAAATGGATTGAGTGTCATTTTTGGTGTTATATGTAATGTATGTTACTGCTTGTAATTTGGGTAATTGGTTCTGTGAGCCGGTGTAGAAATCCAAGACTCTGGCCATAATGGTTTTACGGATCGCTGAACGGGACCCAAATACTCCCACCGCGCTACACTGTGTACCCCGGGCCACGTCCGGCACTAGATTGTAAAGCAATAATTCGTCCGGAGAAAGCTTATTGTCGCCCCTGATTGCTTCCATGGTGGAACAAATGGTTTTACCCAATCCGCTAATCTCATCGAGATACTCCCTGGACACCTGGGGCTCAATATCCTTGGCCCGCCCCAGCATAATCCGGTAACCATAATCATTTCCCGTAATTTCAGCCAGATACGAATCCACCAACGCTTCAAATTTCGGCATTTGTTTCCTCAACTGCTTGCCATATTCTACGCCAACTTCCCAGTGGCAAGGCTTTTTCGAAAAATTGATGTTCACCTTATAGTGGGTTCCTCGATCCCAAATTTGGACCTTTTCGCTTTTCGCTAGCAAAACGCTCATATTACTTCCAGCGAGAATTACGAATAGTAATAACCAAAACCATGATTTACCTTTCATTACTTTGTCCATCTTTCGCCCTCCTTAATGCGTGGGCACGCGTTTGCATTGATATACCATTTCAATTTTGCTAAAAAAATCAAATAAATAAACCATCCAGATCGGACTGAGACAGATCGACCGTATCGAAATCCGCTGGTGTAAATTCATTTTGTTTTTTCGTTTGACAGTGCCGTAATATAACCCGTATCCAATCGAAATAGGTATTACAAAACTTTTGAACCGTTTCATCCAAAAACTTATTTTGACTATATGTAATACTGAACTGTAATCTGTGATTTACGTTCATGACATTGATCTCAAGTAACGAAGTCAAGGTATTGCTACCGGAGGATTCCAATCCTGATATTTCATGAGCAAATTCCAATAAACCCCGGCGGAACGAGTTTTCAAAATCACCCAGATAATTAAAACGGACCAATTTCTGCTCTGGGCCGGAAAAAGCGCCCTTTATGTATTTTAGAGCCCCAAAGTCAAAACCCTTGTTAGGAATACCGCGCAACTGCTCCTTTAGGGATTTGATTTGAGAGGGTAAATCCTGTCTATCGACTTGCAATCGTACTGGATAAATCGTGGTAAACCAGCCAATAGTTCTAGAAACATCAATTCCGCCAACTACATCCTCCCGCCCATGACCTTCCAACTCAAGTAATACTTTAATTTCTCCAACCCAATCGGTGATTGTCAACACCAGGGCGATGATCAGTAGCTCATTCGGCTCGGTATGATAGGCCAGGTTTGCAGTAGTTAAAAAAACTTCGGTTTCCACGGCCGGGAGAGTTCTGGTAATTGTCCGGCAATACTCCAAATAATCCTCCCCCCGGTCATAATCCGTCGGGAATTGAAATTCTTCCTTGACTATGGTTTCCCAATAATGCCCTGTCCCGATGCTTTGGCTGTAACCAACCAATTCAGCCGCCCATTTCTGATACGAAAATGTTTTTCGAGGCAGTTGGAACGGCTGGTTTTGGGCGGCCCGCTCCATCAAGCCGGCCAAATCGTCCAGAAGGATTCGCCATGATATACCGTCAATAATTAAATGATGAGCCGTCAACAATAATTTTTTACCACAAGGTCCGCAATCAAAAAGAGCCGCCTTGAATAAGATTCCCGTTTCAAGATCCAAACTAGATTTTAATTCGGTTCCGATGGAATTGATTCTTTTTTCTTGCTCAATAGAGGAGTATTCTGACAAATCAAAAACTGCGACGGAATTTGTTTCGGTTAAATATACAGAATTATAAAACAATTTACCGATGGCTACATTATAGTTTATCCGTAGTGAATCATGATGTTTAATTAACGCATCCAATATTAAATTCAATTTGTTTATATCAACTTGAGGGACTAAATTCAACAAAACGGATTGATTCCAGTGATTAATATTTTTAAATCCCCGGCTAAAAAACCATTGAACAATCGGGGTGGAATCAATCCAACCATCGGCCGGTTCTTGATCGACTACCATATCATCCATTTCGATCTGTGCGGCCATCTCGGCAATTACCGGATGAATTAGGATATCCTTCACTTTAATCTTGAAAGCCCGTTCTTTCAGCTTGGCCGCAATCTGAATGGCTTTGATCGAGTCGCCGCCCAGCTGGAAAAAGTTATCGGTGACCCGCACCCGGGTATTCAACACTTCAGTAATAATCCCGGCCAAGACAGTTTCCGTTTCGTTCCGGTAACCGGGATCCTCCCCAAACGGTTCAATGCTATTTAACTTTAGTTCCGGCAACAAACTTCGGTTGACTTTTCCGTTGATGGAAAGCGGCAATTTTGGCAGTCTTGTAAACGCGAGCGGGATCATGTATTCAGGTATTAACTGTGCCAGATAACCCCGTAATTCAACCGCTGTCAAATCCGCTTGAGCCACGTAATAAGCACATAAATACTTACCGTGATCCGTGTCAGTCCGGTCGATAACCACCGCTTCTTTAAGGGACGGATGACTTACCAAGGCCGCTTCAATCTCTCCCAATTCAATCCGATACCCATGAATCTTCACTTGATAATCAACACGGCCACGGTATTCGATGGTGCAGTCATCCAAAAGTCTTGCCAGATCGCCGGTTCGGTACATTTTTTTCCCCGGATTGAAGGGGTTGTCCATAAAGCGTTCCCCGGTTAATTCCCGCTGGTTCAGATATCCTCGGGCTACCCCGTCTCCCGAGATATACATCTCCCCATCAACTCCTACGGGTACCGGTTTCAGAAACGTATCAAGAACATAGATCCATACATTATCCGCCGGTACTCCGATAGGCACGGAACTTCCCTTGTCCTTCACCGGATTATAACGATGAATCATGCATCCGACCACCGTCTCCGTTGGTCCATATTCATTATAGATTGCGAGTTGAGTCCCGAAGCTTTGTTGAATACCGGCGGCCAGGCTGGTTTTAAAATCCTCGCCGCCCACGATAAAGCATCGGACCGCGGAATCCCGGTAGCGGGTAGGGCTGTGATCCAGAAGCAGCGAGAGATGGGCGGGAGTCAGTTTAATAATTGTCGCTTTCCCTTCCCGCAAGATCTTATCCACCACGAAATCCGTGCCATCATCATCACAAATATAAATTTGATGGCCTCCAATCAGTGGAGTAAAGATCGAGGTAACCGTTAAATCAAAAGCCAATGACGAGTACAAGGCGAATACTTCGTTTTCATCATGAACATAAACCTTATTCGCCCAACTGATATAATTCACCAAACCACGGTGTTCGATCATTACCCCTTTGGGCCGGCCGGTAGATCCGGAAGTATAGATCACATAGACCAGATTATCCGGTTGACTACAGAGGAGAAGGTTACTACAATCCCCCGAATCGATCTTTGCCTCCCGGAGATCCAATATTTCTCCTTCAAAGTTCAACTCTCCAGCTCGGTTCGGGAGGCAATTGGTGAGCAATAAACGGGCTTTAGCGTCATCCAACAAATACCGGGTACGGGTGAACGGATTATCCGGGTCAATTGGGAGATAAGCACCTCCGGCTTTTATAATTCCCATGATCCCTATGATCGTCTCAAAGGAATGGGTTGTCATCAGTCCCACAATGGATTCACGTCCTACACCTTTGTTTCTTAACAAACGCGCCAATCGGTTGGCCTTTTCATTCAACTCCAAATAAGTCATGACCCGGGTACCAAAACAAATGGCCGTTTTATCCGGTGTCTTTTGAACCTGGACTTCAAACAATTGATGGATAGTCTTATCCTGAGGATAGGTGGAGGCTGTGGCGTTAAAATCAAAAAGTAAATGTTGTCTTTCTTGGTCGGAGAGAATATCCATTTGGCCTATTTGAATGCCGGAAACCCCCAATAGCTGATCACTAATATTATTTAAGGAGTGATACAGCCTTTCAATTTGAGGCTCATTAAAATCACTGAGACGGTAGTCGAAATCGAGAGTCAAATTCCCCCGTTCCGACCAATCTTTAATCACCAGTTGTAATGAATAGAGTTGATTTCCATTATAGAACTCCACGTTTTCGATACATAAACCGTTAAGTTCGTTATTCAATCGGGTATTGTAATAGTTTATACAAATGTCAAATAAAGAATCATAACCTTTCTTCTTTAACTCCAAATCGTGAACCAGAAGATTATAAGGGAATTTTTGATGGTAAAAACAATTTAGTAATTCACTGTGGACTTGCTGAAGGAAATGATCAATGTCTTCACTGCCGGTGATGGTGAAGCGGAAGGGCATCGTACTCGTGAACATTCCAACGATCTCTTTTGCTCTCTTTCCAGAACGGTTTAATACCGGAATTCCAAGGACAATATCAGTTTGTTGAGTGACTTTAAAACGATATATCAGGAGCGCCGCCGTAAAAAAGGTGTTGAGCGAGATTTTATGCCGGTTACAAAAAGATTTAATTTGGATGGAGCGTTCCACTGGCAATTGATACGTTTTCCGCTGGCCGCTGATGGCGCTGTTCTTATTGGCGGGTAAACATTCGGGCAAGAAACTAAATTTTTCGTTCCAAAACCGCCGGTCTTTTTCGAAGCGTTCGGATAGTAAATACTTTTGTTCCTCTTCAAAATATTCAAGATAAGAAGGCGCGGTTATGACGGTGACCGCTTCACCTTGTTTTAGTTTAAGGTATGATTCACAAATCTGTTCGGTCATGATGTTAATGGTCCAGCCATCCGCAATCAAATGGTGAAATCTAACGAAATACCCCTGATCGTCCGCCGCGATTTTAAACATGGTAAACTGAAACAAAGGACTGCCATATAATTTAAATACCCGTTGAGACTCCTGTTCCACCCATTTGTTAAATTCCCGCCGTGGTTCCTGGCTACCGCTGAAATCAACCAGCTCCAATCTAAAGGGTTGACCAGCATTGACATACTGCTTGACTTCACCGTTCTCCTCCATGAATTGCAACCGTAAACCTTCATGACGTTTGATAAAAATATGAATCGCTGTTTCCAGCGCATCAAAATCAACTGAACCTTTGATATGAATCGGGCCACCGATATTATGTAGGGAAGTATCCGGATATATCTGCTCGATATACCAAATTCTTTTTTGAGGATGTGTTAAGTGGTGATACTCCCTTACAAAATCATCCAAGAAAAAACCTCCCGGGATAGACGCCCGACACGCCCAATTAAGTTTTGTTCAATTATAAGGTTCATTCGGTCACAAATATATATTATTGTATTTGTGGTAAATATAGTAAGTGAGATCATTCCAATAATTTCTATGATTATAAAATTTATTGTACCCATTTTTTTTATGTTTGTAAAGATATTTAAATATAATTGCAATACACAAAGGGACTGCCTAAGAAGTGAATCCGGGCAGTCCCTTTGTGTGTCCAGGAAGATTGAAACCGATAGAAAATCAAAACTCAAGTTAAATTACCAATCATTCCGGAAAGAATGATACCGTCCATCATGGTATATTACCGCATCACTATAAAACAGCGGGTTCGTATCGAAAGAGTTTAAAAAACGCATCATTTCCTCTCTCAAGTTCTCAGTGTTATAGATGATCGCTAGCATAATCCGGGTTTTTTAAATCCAAGCGTGGTATCCCGTTAAAGCTGACGACCCCCGCGAATAGATCCGGCTTTCGCAATGCCAGGCTGAAAGCTTTCAGCGCTCCGGTACAGGAACCCACGATATAGATACGATCCCGATCAATATGGTAGTTTTTTACCACTTCCCCAATAATTTCAATGAAATTGAGATTATTGACATAATCACGGTTTAAGCCACCCCGGCCACTGATATTTAGAATGATCACCTCTTGAAACTGATGGTTGCGAATATAGGTCAACACTCTGGGATAGGTTGAACAGGCATGGCCTTGCTTGAGTTTGAAGGAGAAAAGATACGGAGAGATATTATACTCACCACTGCCGGAAATGACCAGCCGGCCGTTAATCCAAGCTCTGAGGGGTACAGGATGAACTACTGAAATCAAAACCTGCTGTTCGGTTTTCGAGTAAACGACGCATAACAAATAAATGTATTTCGGCTCATCGTTGGTAAACAGCGGTTCGGGATAGACCGCTTGATAAAAAGTATTCTGGTGATTGGAGATAAAATAACGCCAATTTTGCTCCAGTTTTTCTTGAGGTAAAAAGGCCAGTTCATGATCGAGCAATATCTCGGCTTCGGTGGATAGATGAGGATCAGTTTCCTCAGTTCCCCTGCCTTTCGCTAATTCACTGGTTACGAGCCAGCGGTTCAACATCACCGGCCCTTTACTCTCAAAAGTAATCGGATAAAAACAGACCTCGCAAATCCGTTGCAGATATTCGGTTAATTCTGTCATTGGTTAATCCCTGCTTTGCTACTTTATCAAGATGGAATAATTTGATTGAATCCAATATCGTTTTCCAATTTTTTTGACAATTTACTTTAAACCCCTTCGAATAAGCTCTATCCTGGCTTCATAGGCAGCCGTTTTATATGGATTCCATTTTCTGCCAATGCACCGTTCGTATTTCGCTTTGACCATATAGTAATACTCGAGCAATTCCTGAGAATCCATCTGGCTTGCTTTGGTAACGTTAATCATTTTAGGTCTCCTTCTTACCACGATTTGTAAGAAGATTATACCACGAACATTTGTTCGCTTCAACATTATTTTAATAACTTTAATATCACTCTTGTCTGAATACGGGGTTCCCCGAGGCAGCCCGATAAAACGTCTCTCGCGCTTGTTGCAGATTGAACCAGGTATTCCAATAATCTTCCTGAGCTTGGGTGAGTATCAGATTCGCCTGGTTGATATCAGATTCCGAAGCCCTGCCATTCTCATATTTCAGCATCGCTATCCGCAAACGCTCTTTGGCGATATTCAAGGATTCCTGCATCGGAACCAGATTCAGTTCCATGATCTTCCAATTGCGATAGGCATCCAGCAACTGAGTCTCTTTATTACGGTTCAAAACCTTCAAGTTGAATTCAGCCATTTCCAGTCTTTTACGGGAGGCATTTTTCTCCCGAAAATATTGATCATTCAACGGACCGGTATATCCAAGTTTGTAATATGAGGTGTCAATGCCCGACGGGTCTTTATAAAAACCAACTCCGACGGTAATATTTTTCAAAAGATACCATGAATCCATCAGATCCTGAAGTCTGGCCAGTTCCACATTGAGAATGGCCGGTTTCAACTCGGGACTGTTTTTCAAGCATTGGGCGATGGTGGCTCGAATATCAATTTTATCGGTAACCGCCCACATCAGGGAATCACTCTTTAACCCTGTTCCGGTTAAATTATCATTGTTCAACAAGGTGCTTAATTTTAACAAACCGGCCTGGCGGTTTAAACCGGCGCTGACCAGTTTGGTTTCAGCCGCTTTGACCTGCTGCTCGGAATCCATCACATCCAGCCGGGGAATTTTACCGGCCTCATACAGCGCATTGCTCTTCTTTAATTGGTCCTTAACCAGCGCTAAATTCTGAATCGCCAATTGATGGAGTTCTTCCTTTTGAACCGCCTCCGCATAAGCGTTACGAACATCCGTTATCAATTTAATACGGGCGTTCTCATAGGCAAGATACTTATTTGCCAGATTCAGCTCCACTGTTTTGATGATTTTTTCATAATTCAGATTGAACGGATAACAAGTAAGGTTATATATATTGGTATTATTATTCGAATCAAAGGGAGTATATGTAAGCGTCCATTTTGAATAATCGCCGCTGTAACTTGAGTCAAATGTCCCCCCGGAATTCAGCATTAAGGTTCCCGACGGATTCGCCCAATTATTGCTTTGAATATTATAGGATCCACCCACACTTAAAATCCGTTTCGACGTTTCCCAATCCTTCCGGGCAACCTCCAGGTCCAGCCTGGCTGCCTGCAGTGATAAGTCGGCGGTCAAAGCTAATTCTTCCGCCTGTTTGGTTTCCAAAATAAGATGAGTGGATTCCTCTGCTAAAATTACATATGGGCTTATGAATAAACTGAATATCAATCCCAACACTAAAGTAATCGCGCGCTTCAAAAAAATCCCTCCAATTAACCAGGTTTAGTTATTCATTTAGATAACGAAAGACGTTGTCATGCCATTTTGCTAACTCAATTATACCCGTTTTTAATATTTATAAAGATATTAATTTTTTTCATCGCTACCGTTTCAAGTTGAAATCCGGTGATATTGCATAGTATTATTGATGATTTGGATGATTTCATCCATATAATCATGAATGAAGAAATGACCACCTTCATATTCATGGAGCCAGAATTGGGTTTTCGTATATTGTTGCCACTCACGCATTTTATCGCCGGTGGCTTCCTCATCCGCCTTGCCGTAAAACCCTGTAATCCCGTAATCAAAAACCGGGTGATCAGGTTGAAATTCGTAGGTTTCAATAATTTTATAATCCGCCCGTAACAATGGAATGAATATCTCCAACAATTCCTTGTGTTCAAAAACTTCCCGGGGCGTTCCCCCCATCTTGAGAATTTCCACTTTAAACTCTTCCTCGGGCATGGTATGATAAATTTTTTCGTTATTTTTGAGATGGGGGGGATTCCCCCCGGACAAGAACAAATGGAGCGGTTTGGGATGAGGCAGAGTCTCAATCTTTCGGGCCAGTTCATAGGCCAGCAAACTCCCCATACTATGCCCGAAAAAAGCGTACGGCCCACGGTTTAGTTCAGGTTTCACCAATTCATAGACATCCTCCACTGCCGCAAGCAGGCTATCATAATACGGTTCAGTAAACCGTTTACCTCTCCCGGTGAGCTCAATGGGACATAATTGAATCGTTCCATTAAGACTCCTCTTCCAACGGTGATAAATCATGGCTGAACCGCCGGCATATGGCAGGCAAAAGAGTTTAATCATCAGTTACTTTCCTTCCCAAATATTAACTTCCCAATTATCGGTATTTATTCTTATTATATACTGTGTTTTTTTGAATTGCATCATAAAAACGGTCATTTTGTGAATATGACAAATGTCATATCCTAAGCATGACCGTTGCAACATTAGAATAATCAAATTAGTTTACAATTCATTTCATTTTATAAGCTCATTCACAATACGCTCTAAAATAGCCTTTTCCAGTTGCTGTGATTCGTTCAATTGGCTCCACACTTTTTGTATCAGATGACGATCTTCTTGCTCCCGGGCCACATCGTCGTGGCCGGAAGAATCATTGACTTTCATCATATATTTTAAAACTATAATCCGCAAGATATTGGCCTTATGTTCCACTTGATAATACTGTTCCGGGAATTTCTTAAACGGATCCAAAAAGCCTTTATTTTGTAAAAATGCAATTCTGGCGGTCATTATTTTTTTGTGTTCCCAGAATCCATGAAAAGGAATGAATTCCCGGTTTAATTTATCCATTGGGTCATTCATCCGCTGTTTTCGCATATTTTTGACAATACGCACAAAGTATTCACCTAAGTTATCATTAACCCGAATGCCCCACCGGGTATCTTTATCCCGAATATAATTATGATCTTCACATACACACCAGCTTCGGTATTTAAGATCCGGAGCAATTCCCGAACAATACTCCTGAAGTTGTAAAATGATGTCTTTTATATCAAACCGATAACCGCATTCTCCCATAAACTTAAACAAGGTTATCGGGTAGCGGACATTTTTCCATTGTTGGTACTCTTCGGCAAACAACTTTTGTTTTACGGGAGAGAAAAAAGCTTTATGTAAGGTATCAAAGCCAATATTGATCATCGCAAAGTTATGTTCACTGTCGAAATTAATGGAATTGAAGTGTTTTTGGGTTCGATCATAACCGAATAAAAATTGGGTATGAGGATGGTGAAGCCCGATTTTATGAAGAATAGTGCCCGGTATCTCCGATTCTAACAAACAAACCCCCACGTAATAATTTTTATCCAGCCAACTGATTACTTTTTCGACAATATCATTGCCAACCTCAACCAAGTCTTCATTCACACGGCTCACATCCAGATAGAGCTGATTTTCAATGGCCTCTCTGTCGGTGGGCAAAAAATGAATCACCATATAGTTATTTTCTAAAAACGAACTGCAAATTTGAATATAATTGCTGAAAAACCAGTCATAGGTTTCCGGGTATGCCAAAATGATGGACAATTGATGAGAATAATTTAAATAGGCATGAATTAACGGAGGAAAAAAAATCGGAAGTACTTTCCGAGTTTTCTCTTCCACTCCGGTAATGATATTTCTCGGATCCAAGATACTGTTTATCTCCATCTTAACCCTAATTCCTTTTTTTATTGTCGAAACAACTTACTTTCTTATTTTTTCAGCAACGTAATCCATAACGTTCGCCAATGTTTCAAAGCATTTCGGGAATAATTTTTCATCATCAAATTCGAAACCGAAAACTTTTTCGATGGCATTCACAATTTTCACATAATTAATCGAATTTACACCCAGGTTTTGAAGATTATCACGGCGCTGAATTTCTTGGAGACCCAGTTCGGTTCTCCAAATCTCCGCCACCTTTTCTTCCATCTCCGTGGCAGATATAGGGAATTCATTTTTAACCTTTCCGGTAAAAAGCGCTTCCGGTTCAGATGATGGTGTAGCGGGAGATTTTTCACTAAAATAATATCCCTGACTCGAATCGCATGAGTCATTGCCGGTTTCAACCGCCCAATCGTGTTTTGGAATCCAATGGAATTCCGGTATCCAATATGGCCTCCCAGCGAAGGGATAGGCCGGGAGATTGACGCGAAATGTCTTGATACCGGCGAGTATGGCATTCCAATCCGGATCATACCCCCGGACATACAATTCCGCCAGAGTCTTTAATTTATTGCTATATTCCTGTTTTCTTATTTCCGTGCTTACTGCTGTCTCCTTGAAACCCTCCTGGAAAGCCTCCGGTTCATACTTTTCAGGAACCGGTTGAAAATGGCTTCGTTGTACCAGGTTGTTTTCCATGAGCCGCCTTTCCGTTTCGTCTTGCGCCGGGGCTTCCTCGAGCTTTCTTTGGAGTTCTTCAAAACCACCGACTACATATGCGGCTCTTATTTTAAAATGTTCCCTGCCCAAAAGCAAAGTAGCGCTTATATCCAAGAGATTCTTTTCCAGCCTTTCCCTTTCCAGCCAAAGCGCTAAGTCCCGTTTCTTTTGAAGCAGGGCGGTTTCTGTTTTTGCCGATAAACAAATTAAATAAGCCGGTAATTGCCGGTTGGGAACTTTGGTAATCGCAGGCGCTTCTTCGATGACCACATGCGCATTGGTGCCGCCAAATCCAAAAGCGCTCACTCCCGCCCTCCGGGGCAGAACTTGATGATCCTCATCCTCCAAAGGTTCCCACTCTTGTAACCGGTGGGTAATGTAAAAGGGGCTGTTCCGGATCGAAATATTGGGATTCAACTGTTGGAAATATGGCAGTCCGGGTATCCGCCGGTGCTTCATGGACAGCAAAACTTTGATTACACCGGCGATACCGGCGGCGGATTCCAGGTGGCCGATATTTTGTTTCCCCGTTCCCAAACCACAATAGCCTGATTTGAGTTCTTTTCCCGCTTGTGAAGCACTGCATTGAAACGCTTTCACCAATCCCTGAAACTCCAGCGAATCCCCTTTGGGCGTACCGGTTCCATGGGCTTCGATATAGCTGATGCTTTCCGATGTAATCCCGGCGCGCTTCAGCGCTTCCCCAATAACTTCCGCTTGCGCTTCCGGATTTGGGTAACTTATGGTATAACACTTTCCATTATGATTTATGGCGCTTCCTTTCAAAATACCGTAAATGGAATCTCCATCCGCAAGCGCTTTTTGTAGCGGCTTTAACAATATTAAACCGGCTCCTTCACCGCGAACCACGCCATCGGCGGCCTCATCAAAGGTTTTACTGGAGCCGGTGGGAGACAGCAGATTCATTTTTGCAAAAGCGATATATTTTCGGGGGGTTAACAAAAGATTGACGCCACCCGCTAAAGCCATACCACATTCTCCTTGTTGGATGGATTGGACGGCGGCATGAATCGCGTTCAGCGAACTGGAGCAGGCAGTATCCAAAAAAAGACTGGGTCCCTTAAAATTAAAAAAATAAGAGATACGGCCCGTGATTACCGAGGCGAAATTTCCTGAAGCATAATTCGCTTTGATGGGGCAACCTTCTTGATCTTGTAATTCCTTATAATCAAAATTGGTGGCTCCGATAAAAACCCCCACCTTTTGTCCGGACAATTGAGAAGGACAAATCCCCGCATCCTCAAAACAGGACCAGGAGAGTTCCAGCGCCATTCGTTGCTGGGGGTCCATCAATTCCGCTTCCCGGCCGGGGATCTCAAAAAAATCCGGATCGAAAGCTTTCACATCATCAATAAATCCGCCCCATTTGCTGTTCGTTTTGTTGGTCCCGGTTTGCGGATCACCCCAATAAGCCCTCCAGTCCCAACGTTCCTCCGGAATGATCCGGATACTGGTTCTCCCTTGAGTGAGATTTTCCCAAAACTCTTCATGGTTTTTCGCTCCCGGGAACCGGCATGCGATTCCAATAATCGCTATCTCAGCCTTTGGGTCTGGTGAAGTTTGGTTTTGGTTATCCATATCAAATACTGGTTGATGCTTATTTTTGCCTTGCATTCATCCTCCGTTAATGGTTCCCTGAAATTCCCTCAGTAGTCGTTGCATTGGCGGGTACCCTGACAGTTCAACACCTAAAATTCCAATGTTTCAGGCGCGGTATATCTGTTTGATCACTTCTTCAATACTGATATCGTTAATGTTAATATCCTGGACCGGCAGAGAACTGATAATCTTGGCCAATTCGGTTTGAATCCCGGTTTGTTCCGGTTTGATTTCAATGATCACTCTCAGCGGGTTAAAATCGGCCACCTGGAAATCGGCCAGCATCTCACGGGTCACCGGTTTGGTGAACTTAATTTCCACGATTTTTTTATTGGAAATCAAGGTTTTTATTTTGTGGAGGGTACTGTTATAGACAACGGCGCCCTTGTTAATGATGGTCACATTTTCACATAAATCTTCAATATCCGCCAGATCGTGAGTGGTCAAAATAAAGGTAATGTTCTTTTGGCGATTGGTCTGTTTGATAAATTGCCGGATGGTATCTTTCGATAACAGATCCAGTCCGATGGTGGGCTCATCCAGGAATACCAGCTTCGGCTCATGGAGCATGGCGCAAACCAGTTCGCACTTCATCCGTTCACCCAAAGAGAGCTGCCGGGTGGGCCGGGTGATCACATCCCCAATCCCCAGTAAATCCTTGAAATATTCCAGATTGTCGTGAAAAACCGTTTTAGGTATCCGGTACATTTTCTGATTCAACGAAAAAGTGTCAATGGGTGGCAAATCCCACCACAATTGGGTCTTTTGGCCAAATACCACTCCAATATTCCGGAGATACTCATCCCGTTCAAGCCAGGGAGTGTAACCCATCACCCGGACTTCTCCGGCGGTTGGGTAAAGAACACCGGAAAGAATCTTAATGGTGGTTGATTTTCCAGCGCCGTTGGGACCGATCAAACCGCGAATTTCCCCTCGGGTGACGGTGAGGTCAATATCGGACACCGCTTCAACATAGATATATTTGGGAGCTATCAATGATTTTAAAGACGAAAACAGACCGGTCTTTTCCCTTCGGCTAACCTTGAATACCTGTTTCAATCCCCTGACGTCAATAATCGATTCATCCACTGGCTTATCCACCTACGCTCGTATATTTTTTAAGACAGCGATTCCAAATTGCCAGGCTAAACCAAAACAGCGCCAGGCAAACGATAAAAGCGATCAATATCTTACAGTCAATCCGGTTTAATAAGACTTGCGTCGGAAAATAGATCCAAATTGCAAACGGAATGAAGGTTACAAAAGCGATTCGAATCCCTTTTGAAAAAATTTCCACGGGATACCGCGCAAAATTCAGCAAATTATCAAAGAACTCACTGAGCCGGCCTGAATGAATAATTAAAACGATGATACTGCAAAACAAAATATCCAGGGCCATGTTGAAAAGCAGTCCGAATGTCAATGATAACAGGATCAGCCCGATTTGTCCCCATCCCAGGGTTAACCGGAGCGCATCGGCGGCAAATACCGTAACGGTTACCCCGGCCACCATCGTCCCGAAGTTTCTAAAATTAAAACCACCAGTCAGAATGACGCCGATGGGCGGATAGGGTTTCAGCAGCAGCCGGTCAAAATCTCCTTTTTGAACCATATCCATGATATTTTGCTTCAAATCACCGAAGGCCGTATCCTTCAGTCCCATCCACAATAACATCATACCCTGGAATAAAATCAGTTGCTTTATGGTCCAGCCCGGATACCCCCTGGTTTGGGTAAATATCAGGTATTGAACCATGGGCCCGATTCCGGAAAAAAATAATGAAACCAGAGTACCGGTGATAAAATTGAAACGGTATTCCATACTCCGGGCGATCCGCAGTTTGCTGTTCCAGAAAAATAAACCGATCAGGCGGAAGATGGTTTTCATGGTTCACCCCCCCACCGCACAGAACTTCTTCACGGCTTTTTTCCATAAAAATCTACAGACCCAATAGAAAATTAATATCCAAAGCCATTGGATGAGGAATATCAGCATAAATTTATCCAAATCGCGGACTGCCTCCTTATTTAAAAAGAACTGAACCGGCCAGTAAAATATATACTTGAACGGGAGGAAGTCGAGGATGGCATTGAGCCAGCCGGGATAAAACTCAAGCGGGATGACTGAACCGCCGATGATGGACATAACGGCCACCCGAATGTCGATGATGGCAGTATTGCTTTTAATAATAAACGCCGAAAGTCCCAGCAAAAAGCTGAACAAGTAATAGATGAAGAAAGCCGTGACCGCCAGGATGAAAAATTTGACAAACGCGGCCACCGTAAGAAACCGGGGGAAATAGAGCAGACTGTATAGGATAATACCGGGTACGAATTCAAAAAAGATCCCGGTAATTCTGAGGGCTATGGCATTGGCCAACTCAAACCGGAATAAGGAAACCGGCCGGAGCAAATCGATGGTCAGTTCTCCGGTTAATATCCGGTTGGATATTCGCTGATCGGTGAAATTCCAAACGAAAATACTGATGAAACTTACCGCGGTAAAATACCAGATCATCTGATCAAGACTGTAACCTTTGATGAATTGGGTCTGATTGTAAGCGTAGATGCTGGTAAAAAGGGCGACATTGATGAGCAGGATTACCGGATGAATAATCAGCGTCAACACAAAGGTCCATTTGTATTGAATGAAGACTTTAAAATGCATCCGGATAATCTCTAGGAATGCCGCCATGGAATCTCCTTGATATTTTCATAATATTCATAAAGCTGTGTAGACATATCATATATTTTACCATCTTTTGGACAATTGTAAAGAGGTCTAAAGTCCCTTTTTAGACGCAAAGTCCAAAAATTAATTGCCGTATGGCGTATCGCTTTTCAACCTTCAACTTTCAATCATTGAACTATCTTGGTGATGAACCAATGTGGCCTTTTATAAAAAAACTTCCCGCCGCCAAATCAAAAAACCGCCCGTTGCTAAGGCGGCTTTTAGCGATTGAATCCATCCGGTATTAACAAAGGTATAGGGATGGAAAGCGGTGGTGGCGGCCCTATTTAACCTCTACCCTGCAACTTTCACCGTCCCATAGGGTCTCTACCACCTGAAATTGTAACTTTGGATTTAACCCTTTCACCATTCCCTCCATCGGATTGAGACAATAAATGTAGCAAGGGCTGGGGGCATTCATTTTCTTTGCCATAGCACATAATATACAACGAGTCGCTTCAACCTCAAACCCATTTTCCCCGCTTGTAACCTTCCAGTCGGCACATCCGAAAATATCTGCTAAAACAGTAAACACATCTTCGGGTGTATTGATACCGATGCTTTGAGCGCTGGCCTTGCCTGTTGATAGTTGAATTTCGCGCTTCCCGGCGGTAACTTCCTCCAAGAGCCCGGCCTTTCCGAAATGGTTTACCGCATCGGCCAACATCCCGGCATAAATCATTTGCAGGGATTTGAGTTTCTTTTCCAACTCCATTTAAAAAAACCTCCAGTCATTTTATTATTTTGGGTTTCCAATAAAATGAGTGGTGGTATAAAAATTTTTGTGACAACTATCGATATAATTTCTCCCAATAATTTTTCCCCGGCATGATTTGTTCGGACTTACGGAAAAAATTAATTTGGTTAACGGAAGTACGGATCTTCTCATATTCGGCGGGTAAATTGACTTTCAGGGCCATTTTCCGCATCCGGCATTGGCAACTGCCCTTGGGGTTATATAATTGGCACTCATTATTCAGAAAATTTTTGAGTTTTCTCCGGGAACGGGAGATGATCTGTCGTACGGTTAATTCCTCTTTATCGATAATTTCCGCAATCTCCGGGTAGGACACTTGGGCAATATCCCTGAATATATAAGCGATTCGGGCTTCATTATCCAGGCAATGCAAAACCCCGGTCAGACATTTATCACACATCTCCTTGACCCAAATCTTGTGATCGTAATCAATATCCACCGGAGGTTCACGATCTTCGCCATGAAAGTATGTTTTCAAAAAGCGAGTGGAATATAAGCGTTCATTGGCCGCATAACGCATGACTACACGGTAGGTAATCGTATAAATCCAAGTAGAGATCTTGGAACGACTATCAAATGTAGCATAGCTCTTAACCACCTCTAACCATACCTCTTGGGCAGCGTCATTAGCGGTTTCATTGTTTTGCAGCATTTTACGGCAGATGGCCGAAACCATTTTGCCGTATTCTATGGCGATGGATGAGGGTAAAGGGTCAGATTGGGGCATTTGGTGGCTTATTCTCTCGTAAAGTAGACGACTT
>JAEZJQ010000137.1 GCA_023436305.1 Bacillota bacterium | reverse complement strand
TTGCACCCAGTTGCCCGGCCATAACAGCAGATTGTTCATCCCGATGCAACCGGACGTTTTCAAAATTCATCCCAATGGACTGTTCCATCTTCTGTTGTAAACCTTTCGGTAAAGTTTCACCGCTGCTCCGTAAAGAGTTTAAGTTGTTGTTCTTTGAACTAAGATCCGGGTCGGTCTTCGAATCCACACCGGAAGCAGCCGCGGCGATGTTTTTCTTCTGTAACAGTTTCGGTTCCTTATCGGATTTCGCTTCGTCTTTATCTTCCTCTTTCAACCCTTCATCATGGAATTCAAAGGTTTCATCTTTTGATATCGAGGAATCTCCAGGTACATCCATCTGTGCAGACTCAAATCCATTACTTTCCGGTGCGGTCTCCGCTGCTGGTGCAGCCTGAACCGCTGTTTTGTCAGCTTCAGTTCCTTCAAAGGTGCCGGATTGATTCGTTTCAGGATTTGTAACAGCCTTTTGCGGCGGCTGGGTTGACAATGGCTCAACGTTTGTAACGAGCTTATCGATGGTAGAGGACGGAAAGGCGCTGATACCGTTATGTTTTTTTGGTTGAATCAAGGTATTTACCGAAACATAACTTGTCTCTTTATTTTGGTCTTTCATATATATCATAGATATCACTCACTTTTCTTATTAAAAATACCTGTATGTAGGCCGGTTATTTTTTAGATACTCAACTCTCGCAGTTGAAAATCGATAATTAAGGCTTGTAACCCGCCGACGAACCGTGGACCACAAAGCCTTACCCATTATTTGTGTTCAATCCCTTGAAGCTTATACTTTTAAATTATTTTTTAAGGTGCGAAAGTTGTGATAGATATTGATATTTTAATCTTAATATAGGGACTATAACTGCAAGTTTTTTGCAATATATAAATATCTCGAAGTAAATATTGAATGCTTTCCAGAGGAATTAATGTTATCCAAAGTAACATCCTTTTCATCGAAAAAACAGGAACATGAATTATCGATTACGAAATAATACCGGTCGATTAAATTATTTTACGGATATACCGTTATTCATTTTGTGGTGTAAAATGAAAGGTATCATAATCTTTTATAGAAACCAATTATTCTTTCCTTAGGAGGGTTTTCCATGAAGAGATTATTATCTTGGGTGTTGATTATCGGTTTGATTGGTATTGCTTTATCTCTGTTTATCAGGATAGTAGCGGCCCCCGAACCACCAAATAACGGTATCGAAGGAACTTGGCTGGGTTCGCTTAATTTCTCCGGTCAAGAGTTACGGATCGTTTTCAATATCACCAAGAACAGCGACGGTTTATTCACCTCCACGCTGGACAGCCCGGACCAGGGCGCTACTGGAATTCCGGTTGCGAAAACTATCATTGAAAACCGGAAGCTGCACCTGGAAATACCGGCCATCAGGGGGAGCTTTGACGGCGTGCTAAGCGAAGATAGTACGAAGATTGCGGGAACCTTCCAACAAAACGGCGCTACATTACCGCTAACGTTGGAACGTACCAAACAGGTCCCGGATATGTCGAAACCCCAAGACCCTAAGAAACCCTATCCCTATGATGAAAAAGAAGTCACTTATACCAATCCGGCGGCGGGAATAAAACTGGCCGGTACTTTAACCCTGCCCCGTTCCAAAAAGCCGGTTCCGGCGGTACTGCTCATCACCGGTTCGGGTTCCCAGGACCGTAATGAGACCATTATGGGGCACCGTCCCTTTTTAGTGCTGGCGGATTATCTGACTCGGCGGGGAATAGCGGTATTGCGGGTCGATGATCGGGGTGTCGGGGATTCCGCCGGTAGCCCGGAGCAGGCTACCAGCAAGGATTTTGCCGGAGATGTACTGGCCGGGGTCGATTATTTAAAAAGCCTGAAAGAAATTAACCCCAGACAAATCGGACTCATCGGCCATAGCGAGGGTGGACTCATCGCTCCCATGGTGGCGGTCGAGTCCAAGGATGTGGCCTTTATCGTGTTGATGGCCGGCCCGGGAACTACCGGTGAACGGATTCTTTATCAGCAAACCGGATTGATCCTCAAGGCCCAGAGAGCGGATGAAACCATGATTAACCGGCAACTGGCCATGCTGGACAATATTTTTGCAATTTTGCGCCAGGAAAAAGAAGAGCAGGTTATTCAAACCAGGATTCATGATCTGGCGGCCGCCATTTATAATGAATTCAGCCCCGAGGAAAAGGAGGCAATCGGAAATGCTGATGCCGTGGAAAAACAATTGCAGAGTCTCACCACTCCATGGTTCCGTTTCTTCCTGGCTTACGATCCGGTTCCAACCTTAAAAAAAGTAACTTGCCCCGTATTGGCCATTAATGGCTCCAAGGATTTACAAGTACCGCCCCGGGAAAACCTGGCGGCCATAGAGTCAGCTTTAAAGACCGGCGGCAATAAGGATTTTACCATTAAAGAGTTGCCCGGCCTGAACCATCTGTTCCAGACTTGCCAAACCGGTTCCCCCGCCGAATATGGCGCCATCCAGGAAACCATATCCCCAACCGCTCTGAAATTGATGGCGGACTGGATTGTAAAGCATACCAAGAATTTAAGATAAAATTGATAATGAAACCGTTTGTTCCACAAACATCATGCGCATATCTGATTGAACACGCGCATGATGTTTTGTTTTGCCGGATATGGAATACCATGTTCCATCCAAGAATGGATGTGTGTTCCCGGGCACAAATCAATCAAAATACAACACGTTTAGTTACGGGATAAAATATTAATTTGCCATCAATCATATTTATTGGAATGCAATTTATTGAAAATCGCCAGGATCAATTAAGCGAATGAACGGAAAGGCCGATATAAAATTTAGCGGATTTCGTATATTTTGCCCAAAATAATATGGGATATATTATAATGCTCATACGCCATATGCTAAATTCATCTCTACTTTATTTTTTCACGCCAGCCACTCCCAAAAATTCATCGATTGCAGGAATTGATGTTAAACGAAAAGGAATTTAGCGAAACAGTCGCTAAATAATATGGTGACCTTCGTTGGAATCCGATAAAGTGGCACAAATTGGAACTCTCCGGAAGGGAATGTCTCACATGAAAAACTATGATTATCAAGAGGTTTTAATGAAAAGCGAAGCTTATCAAATTTATACACTGGGCCAGCGGCCCGATCTGGACAAACAGATTAAAGCATTCAACCGGGAAGCCTGGCCGAAATTCTTATTGCATAATGATATTAAATATTGGCATTTAATGTTTGGAGTATTTGCCCCGTACCAGATTTTATTATGCGATTCTCAAGATGTTCTTTTGGGGGTTGGCCATAGCGTACCCCTCATTTGGGATGGCGCCCCGGATGATTTACCCGCTAAAATTGGAGCGGTCCTTCTACGGGCAGCGGATATATATGAAAAAGGGCTTAAACCTGATACACTATTGACCATCGCGGTGATGGTGAGGAAAACCCACCGGAATTATGGGCTGGGTTCGGTAGTTATTCAAGCCATAAAATCTCTGGCCGGTGAATACGGATTTGACTCATTGATCGTGTCGCTGCGGCCGGATTTAAAAAGCCAATATCCATTAACTCCGCTGGAACGCTATGTCCAATGGCGCAAGGATGATGGCGAACCGTTTGATCCCTGGTTGCGGATTCACATACGGTTGGGGGCTGAACTATTAAAGATCACTCCAAATATCCTGACGGTTACCAACAAGGTAGCCGAATGGGAAAATTGGACCCGGATGCGTTTTCCGGAGAGCGGCCGGTATATCGTTCCGAAAGCGCTTGAACCGGTGGTTATCGATTGTGAAAATAACGTTGGACGGTATGAAGAACCAAATATATGGATGAAGTATAACGTGGGGGGATTAGCGTAGGACGTAACGCGAAAAGGCATGAGGATTAATTTGCGGTGTATGGTAATCACATGGTATTAAGTTTAGTATTGTGGCGAGTTAGCGGGGATTTATAATATTTTATTATCAAAAGAAGGTGATTCGGATTAGTAATTCATTGGTTTATGCGAAAAGTTTATTTGATCTCCATCAGACGATAGCGAGTGGGATTTTTGACAAGATCACGTATGCTTGGGAGGTTTTACCGCGCATTAAGGCGTATATCGTGGAGTTGGCGGGCGGGCTTCCAAAAGACTTCGATAGAATTGACGAAAATGTCTGGGTCGGCAAAGGGACCACTATTGAGAAAACAGCGATGATTAAAGGCCCGGCCATTATCGGATATGACTGCGAGATTCGGCATGCGGCTTATATACGAGGCAGCGCCATTATTGGGAACGGGGCGGTGGTTGGAAATTCCACCGAGATTAAAAACTCCATCCTGTTTAACGAGGCCAAAGTACCCCATTTTAATTACATCGGAGATTCGGTGTTGGGTTATCAAGCCCATTTGGGGGCGGGAGTTATTTTGTCGAATGTCAAGTCGGCCAAAGATCAGGTGAAAGTTAATAATGGCGGTGAAACCATGGAAACCGGTTTAAAGAAATTCGGAGCGTTAATCGGCGATCTGGTGGAAGTGGGCTGCAATTCGGTACTTAACCCCGGCACCATTGTGGGACCGGAAACAAATATTTACCCATTGACCATGGTTCGCGGGATTGTACCGGCCAAAAGTATTATGAAGCATGATGGAAGTGTGGTGAGGAAGAGGTAAGACGTTTAGTTACGAGTTTGCGGTTGCGTATAAATTAAATCCGCAACCCGCCAACCCGGAACCCGCAACTGATTTTTAAATAAGACCTTGTATTAAACTCCCTCCTTTTCGCATAAAACTTATCGGAGGGATTTTTTTGTCTGGGAATAATAAAATGCCGTTTGGCCACCGGATTGCGAAAATATTAGATCTCCCGCTGGACACCGTGATCGACTGGCCAATTATCAACCTCAATGGCAATAAAAATGTTGTCATTCAAAATCACCGGGGCGTGATTGAATATGATCAAACGATAGCCCGGATTAACACCAAATTTGGCGAGTTGGTAGTCACCGGAAATAATTTGGTGTTGGTCTGCGCTTTAAAAGAAGAGATCGTCATCGAGGGCAAAATTCAAAAAGTGGAACTGGTTGATTGGAGGTAAAACGTTGCGCTTCAACCGTTTAATTTCTTTTCTCACCGGTTATCTGGTTATATTTATCCGTGGCCCGCATTTGGAGAAGATTATCAATTTAATGACCGGTTCCGGATTGTATATTTGGGATATTGAACGGTTGGAACCGGAAACCTTGCAGCTTAAGATAAGGGCCCATGGTTTCTTCAGAATTCATGAGATGGTGCGGAGGACGGGTTTACGGGTTAAAATAATTCATAAAAAGGGATGGCCATTCCTGTGGCGGGATTTGAACCATCGTAAAGCATTCCTAATCGGAGCGGTAGCATTTATCGGAGCTGTGATTTACTTGTCAACCTTTGTTTTATTTATTAAAGTGGAGGGCTTCGAGGGGAAAGAACGCAATCGATTGGTGAGCGCTTTGGCCAAAAAAGGCTTACGGCCGGGAGTATTGCGTGGGGAAATACTGAAAAAAAAGAGTTTGATTGAGCGGGAAATCATGATCGATACCCCGGGCGCGGTCTGGCTGGGAATTTCCATCCGGGGGGTGGTGGCTGATGTAAAAGTCGTGAAACGTAAAACGGCTCCACAAAGGATAAAGGTATGTGACATCGTGGCCGGGTGGGATGGGGTCATTACCCGGTTAATTACCATCCGGGGGACTCCGGTGGTAAAAGAAGGCGATTCGGTGGCCCGCGGTGACCTGTTAATCAGCGGCACAATCTGGCATAATGATCTTGAAACCCATGATTTCACGGGTGAAGAAGTTCCAGCCGGCGGAATCGTTGAAGCCAGAGTATGGTATGATTTGAGTACAATTGAGCCCAAAATAATTTGGAAACCACTTTATTTAAAATCCCGTTATACCGAATATAAATTACGATGGAATCAGAACCTGTGGACGCTCGGAAGTTTCGGGAAAAAGGACCAAGCGAATTATTATTTTTGCCGAAGTCGGAAGCGAATCTTTCAAGGGAGGAATCCAGTAGCGGTTGTAGAATTAATAAAAGACACCCGGCAATCAGTTTCCTGGCGCCGGTTCCGTCGCAGTGATTCCGAGGTTCGAAGGGCAGCTATGGCGGTTATCAAAGAGAAGATAAACCATTTGGGATTCGCCCCCCGGGAAGCTGGTAAAGTAGCCACATGGTCCGACGAGGGGAATTTTATCAAATTAACGGTAACCTTGGAGATGACCCGGGATATAGCCAAAATTTTAATCCGCGCACCGGCGCGGCCGAAGGGAGTAAATTAATTATTAATAATCAATATGAAAAAAAATTGGCGGTTGAACCGCGGATTGTCCAACAATTAATGGGGAATCTTGGTGAAAATCTGGCTGAAATTGAGAAAGGGCTAGAAATATCTATATTTTCGCGCGGCAATGAGTTGGTGATTTCAGGGGATACGCTCAATGTCGAGCACGGCGCCTCCGTGATTGAATTGATCATCAGCCAAATATTAAAGGGGCGGCAACCGTCGCCCTCCGAGATCGGGTATATGGTTAATTTGGCAAAGGATGATGAATTATATAAAATTGACTCGTTAACTTCGGAAATTGTGGCCGTTACAACACGAGGGAAGAAAATCTATCCCCGGACGTTAGGGCAAAAAATATATATCGAATCCATTAAGAAAAATGGTCTCACCTTTGGCATCGGGCCGGCGGGTACGGGGAAAACTTATCTGGCGGTGGCTTTGGCCGTGGCGGCGCTTCAGGCCAAAGAAATCAGCCGGCTTATTTTAACCCGTCCAGCGGTGGAAGCCGGTGAGAAACTGGGCTTTTTGCCGGGAGATTTGCAGGAAAAAGTCGATCCGTATCTTCGGCCGATTTATGATGCGTTGTATGACGTTATGGGTATCGATTTATTCCAAAAATATCTGGAACGCGGAATCATTGAGATTGCACCGCTGGCTTATATGCGGGGCAGGACTTTGGATGATGCCTTTATTATTCTGGATGAGGCGCAAAATACCACTCCGGAACAAATGATGATGTTCCTTACCCGAATGGGTTTCGGTTCCAAGATGGTGGTGACCGGCGATATAACCCAGGTTGACTTGCCGAAAGGGAGCATCTCCGGTTTAACCCAAGTCTCGGATATTTTCAAAGATCTGCCGGGTATCACTGTGGTCACGTTAAGTGATCGGGATGTGGTCAGGCATGAGTTGGTACAGTTGATTATCCGCGCTTATGAAAAATACCGGAATCAGAATGACCCGAAGGGGGCTGACGATCTTGGAACTCAATGACAATCAAGGTATAAGTCCGAAAAAACCCAAGAACAATAATCACACCACTTCCGAAGTCGCCGCCAAGATTGCCGGTATTATGAAACTGCCGTCATTTCGCGAAGGATTTTTAATCGTTTTTTGTTTTGTCCTGATCATTATTTTACTTCAGATTAATTTATTCCCAATAAACCTTGATGTTAAAGTGGGACAAGTCAGTAAAACGAATATTATCGCTCCCAAGGATGTTATCGATCGTGAGGCCACCGAGAGGGCGCGGCAAGAAGCCATCAACCGGGCCGTGGAAGTCGCCAAACAGGATTTGGATTATTATGTCATCGATGATTCTGCGGGGAAATTGGCGTTTTTTCATTTAAATCGATTCTTTGAGACCATGGACCAGATCCGCAAAGTGTATATGGAAACGGGTCGAATCGCTGAATCTGATGTAAAAGCCGACAAATTTCAGAAGTTTTTTACCGAAACCCCGAAAATCAATTTATTGCGCGATATTATTCAGTTAACGCCGGACCAATATCAAAGCTTAAAAAAGTTTGCTC
Source organism: Bacillota bacterium (assembly GCA_023436305.1). Taxonomy (GTDB): domain Bacteria; phylum Bacillota; class UBA4882; order UBA8346; family UBA8346; genus JAEZJQ01. The sequence goes on along the minus strand of JAEZJQ010000137.1, from coordinate 21,114 downwards.
TTCAGATATTAGTTAACCTGGAAACCAACCAAAAAATCGATTCCCAAAATATTGTCAAAGCGAAATTGAGTCTGCCGCAACTCATTAATGAGCAACCGGTCCCAGCGGAAATCAAAAGCACCTTGGAGAATCTCCTGGAGATTTCGATCCGGCCCAACTTGATTTTACATGCCGCCCGGATTAATAAATTGCAAAACCGGGTCCGGGCCGAAGTACCGCCGGTAATTCACCGGCAAGGAGAATTATTGATTGCCAAAAATCAAATGATTACTGATAATGATTTGGCTATGCTTAAGGATCTCCACTTGATTGTGGATCACACCAATCAGCTCAAAGTGTTCTTAAGTTTGTCGTTTTTTGTATTACTATTGATTGGATTGAGTTGGGTCTATCTTTACCAGTTTCACCCGGAATTTTTTAAACAAGAAAAATTATTATATCTATTGTTGCTGTTAATATTGCTGGTGGTGGTCATGATTAAGGTGTTATCCTTAATCGACAACCCGGCCATTCTTTATTTAGCTCCGGTGAGCTTCGCAGCGATGCTGATTACCATTTTAATCAATCCGCAACTGGCTTTGATGATGTCGTTCATTTTGAGCCTCATCGGGGGAATTATTGGCGAATATAATCTGGCGCTTACCATTTTTTATTTTAGCAGCGGAGTGATTTCGGTTTTTTCACTGTCCCACTTTCACCGGCAACGTGATTTGGTACGTACCGGTTCCATTTTGATGATCTTGAACGGGATTACCGTGATTGTATTAAATTTATTATTCCGGACCAGTTTCGATTTTAGAGCCGTGCTGTTAGCTACCACCAATGGATTTCTGTCGGCGGTGTTGGCCATTGGAACGATTCCTTTTTTAGAACACATTTTCAAACTCACTTCTCCCATCCGGCTGTTGGAGTTGTCCAATCCGGGCAATCCTTTATTGCGGAGATTGCAGATCGAGGCGCCGGGTACTTACCAGCATAGTATCATGGTGGGTAATCTGGCGGAGGCCGCGGCGGAAGGAATTGGCGCTAATTCTTTATGGGCGCGGGTAGGCTCTTATTATCACGATATCGGCAAAATCAAGCGGCCATATTTTTTCGTGGAGAACCAATTCGCCCAGGAAAATCCCCATGAAAAGCTTAATCCCACCTTAAGCACTTTAATTATCACTTATCATGTGAAGGAAGGGGCGGAAATCGCCCGTGAACATGGCCTGCCGGAACAATTGATTCAGATCATCGAACAACACCACGGTACCGACTTGGTGCGCTATTTTTACAAACGGGCTACCGATAATATTCAAGGCGAAAAAGAGAACCTTAATGAGGGTGATTTTCGTTACGAAGGACCCAAGCCGCAAACCAAGGAAGCCGCCTTAGTGATGCTGGCGGATTCGGTGGAGGCGGCGGTCCGGGCGCTCCCCAAACCGACCCCGGCTAAAATGGAGAGTCTTATCCAAAAGATTATCCGGGAGCGATTGGATGACGGACAGTTTGACGAATGTAATCTGACCTTGAAAGATTTAAATCAAATCAAAACCAGTTTCATCAAAGTGATGGGCGGATTATTTCATAACCGGATTGAATATCCCGAGGTGGTTTTAAAAGAAATGGAAAGGAAAAAGACCAGTGGCGATTCTAATAAATAATCTGCAAAGTAAGGAGCCGGTGACGGAACGTTTGACCGGTTTGCTGGAACAATTGATACAATACGGCTTGAACTTTTATCAAAAAGAAGCCGCCGAGTTGAGCATTGTTCTGGTGGATAACGCGTATATTCAAAATTTGAACCTGGAGTATCGTGGTCTTGATCAGCCCACCGATGTCTTATCCTTCGCCATGGTGGATGAACAGCCGGGAACTCCGGTCTTAAACCAAGACCAACTGGAATTGCCGGAGTTGCTGGGAGATATTTTCATCTCCATGGAGCGGGCCGTGGAACAGGCCGAAAGTTACGGTCATTCCCTGGAACGGGAAGTTTGCTATCTGGCCATTCATGGCCTATTGCACCTGCTTGGTTTCGATCATCACGAGCCGGAGGAAACCGAAGCAATGCGGCAAGCCGAAGAAGCGATCTTAATGAAGTATGATATTAAAAGGGATTGAAGGCTGAGAACGAAAGGATAAGGAGGAACCTTTCATTGCTGCGGGGACGCCCTTTGATTGAATCATTTAATTGCGCTTTTAACGGGATTGTACATGCCTTAAAAACAGAGCGGAATATGCGGCTGCATTTTGTGGCCACCTGCTTAGTGCTGATATTATCATTATATTTAAAACTGGAAAAGTTTGAGATATTGATTCTTCTGTTTACGATTGCCCTCGTAATCGTTTCCGAGATGATCAATACCGCCATTGAAGCAACGGTGGATTTGATTACCACTGAAATCCATCCAATCGCGGGGATTGCGAAAAATGTGGCGGCGGGGGCGGTATTGGTTTCATCGGTTTTGGCCTTAGTGGTGGGGTATTTGATTTTTTATCCAAAGGTTAATTCATTAGTACCGTTGGTCATTGAAGTATTGGCCAAGGCTCCGGCCTACTTAACCTTGATAGCCCTATTGTTCACGATAGTTCTCGTGATTGTGGGGAAAGCAGTTACTAAAAAAGGACGTTTTGTACAAGGTGGTATGCCCAGTGGCCACACGGCGTTAGGCGCTGCCGCCGCCACGGCCATTTTATTTTTGACGAATAACAGTTTAATTGCTATGTTGTCCATTTTCATGGCGTTTATTATTGCCGAAAGCCGGATGGAGGCCAAAATTCATTCCATAGTAGAAGTCCTGGCCGGCGGCTTGCTTGGCTTTTTAATCACCTTATTGGTTTTTCAGCTTCATGTATGAGCGATGGAGTAGGGCATAGAGCTATACGTATATGCCGTTATGAAGGGGGATTTTTAATGGCTGATTTATTGGTTACCCAATTAATCAATGAAGCGATAAAGGTTCGGGAGCAGGCATATGCGCCTTATTCCAAATTTAAAGTGGGAGCGGCTTTACTGGGAAAGTCCGGGAAAATATATACCGGGTGTAATGTGGAGAACGCTTCATACGGGGCAACCATTTGCGCGGAACGAAACGCAGCGGCGAAGGCGGTTTCCGAGGGTGAGCGATTATTTACGGCCTTGGCGGTGGTGACGGATTGCGACCCACCGGGAGCGCCTTGCGGAATTTGCCGTCAGTTTCTAAGTGAATTCGGGCTCGATCTTCGAATCATCCTGGCAAATTTCAAAGGGGAGATTATCGAATCCAATCTTCGCGAATATCTTCCGGTTGCTTTTACACCGGATAGTTTGAACGATTAGTTTGATACTATATCGGAGGTGGGAATCACGGATTCAAAACCAGGGGTGACCGTTGAAACGGTTACTCAAATGGATGACCGGTTACGGGAAATAATTATCCAGATAGATGAAGCGGCTTTTGGGCCGGGAAGTTTAAATAAGTGGACTCTGCCGTTATTTATGCATTATGGCGTCGTATATATTGCCCGTTATCATGGAGAACCGGCGGGGGTCGCTGAATTGATCCGCGACTGGCGCTATCCGGAATTGGTATATTTATACGGCTACGCAGTGGCTCCTCAGTTCCGTGGAGAAGGAATTGGAACTATTTTATTCCATTCAATTATAGAGTCTTTGCCACCAGCAGGCTTCCTGCGGCTGCAACTGACGGTACATCCCGAAAACCAAATCGCGCTGCATATTTACCGGGATAAATTCGGAATGCGGACGCTGGATTATATCAGCGATTATTATGGCCCAAGGGAAGACCGATGGCTATTGGAATGGAGTTGGGAAGGATAAAGCAATGAAGGATCATTTTAAATCAGGATTTATCGCCTTGGTTGGCCGCCCCAATGTGGGGAAATCAAGTTTTTTAAATGCGGTGGTGGGAGAGAAGATCGTGATTATCTCCGAGAAACCTCAAACTACCAGGAATCAGATTCGCGGGATCTCAAGCGGCGCCAATTATCAGATTATTTGGATCGATACTCCCGGTATCCACCGGCCGCTGCATCAGTTGGGTGAGCAGATGGTCCGGACCGCCTATACGGCCCTTTCCGGCGCCGATTTGGTGCTATGGATACTGGATGCGACCCAGGGGGTTACCGATGGTGATCTGGAAGTGGCCAAAGTTTTACGGGAAGCTTGTACCCAAAACCCGGAATTAACTGTGTTCACCGTATGGAATAAAATCGATCTTAAAGTGGTGGAGCCGCAAACCGGTATTCCGGGGTTTGGCCGGGTATATCAGGTTTCGGCCGTAACCGGCCAAGGTTTGCCGGAACTGCTGGATGCGTTGGTGGAGGCGCTCCCGGAGGGGCCGGAATATTACCCGGCGGATATGGTTACCGATCACCCGGAACGGTTTATCGTGGCCGAATTTATCCGGGAACAGGTGTTAAACCACACTCAGGAGGAGATCCCGCATTCGGTGGCGGTGCAGATTGAACAGATGCAAGAGCGCCCTAACGGGCGAATGTATGTAGAAGCGGTAATATATGTTGAGCGGGACTCCCAAAAGGGAATTATCATCGGCGCCAAAGGAGAACGCCTCAAAAAAATCGGCAGCGAAGCCCGGAAGTATATTGAAGAGCTTTTACAAACTCCGGTCTTCTTAAATGTATGGGTGAAGGTTCGCAAGAAATGGCGGAATAATGAAGCCGCTTTGAAGGAATTCGGTTATTGGGAGGAAGAATAAACTGGACAGGAAGAACGGAGAAGCGTGGAAAACCTCTATCTCAATTGTTATGTTCATACTGCTATGGGGAACTTTTTGCGTGGACGCCTATGGGGGCGAGTCTACCCGTCAGGTCAATATTGGACTGGCCACCAACCAGACGGAGATCGTGTTAACCCTTAGTGGTACCGAAACCATACTGGATCTGGCGGCATCTCCGGCCCAGACGATTTTTCTCCCCGGGGACCAGGAAGTAATCACCTGCATCGAAGACGCATTATTTATCAATGATATTCCGGTGGGGACCGGGCCACTGCTGGTCATCCCGGAAGGGAGTTTATTATCTTTGGGTTCACGCAACTACCGGGGTATGTTTTTAATCACCGCCCAAAAAGGAAAACTGCAATTGATAAACCGTCTGGAACTGGAGGAATACTTGCAGGGTGTGGTTCCCAGGGAAGTTTCTCCGGGATGGCCCGCCGCCGTTTTGAAAACGCAAGCCATTGCCGCCAGAACTTATACGTGTACCTCATTAAAACGCCATCAAGATAATGGTTTTGATCTATGCGCCACGGATCACTGTCAAGTTTACGGCGGCGCCACCGCTGAATATTTGAGCACCAATAAAGCGGTAATGGAAACCAAGGGCCAAGTACTTACCTATAAGGGTAAAATTATCGGCGCCTTTTACCACTCCTCTTCCGGAGGATATACGGAGGATGCGGCCAATGTCTGGAGCAGTTCTTCCCCGTATTTAAAACCGGTGATTGATTGGGATCAAAATTCCCCTTACGCCCGGTGGACCCGGACCTTAAGCTGGCCTGAATTACAGGGGTTAGCCACTGGCGCGTATCCGGGCATCGGCCGGTTAAAACAATTATTACCCGTTGCTTTTGGGAAGGACGGACGGATATTACGTTTAACGCTCAAGGGCGACCTGGGTGAAGTATCGTTATCGGGAAATCAATTCCGGGGTTTAGCCGGGATTCCCAGTTCAAATATGCAGTTTCTCCTGGTTTATGGTCCGGAGCCTTTCATTACGCTTGATTGGTCAAACCGTCAGCCTTACCCTGCGGTCTTGTCTCCCAGTGATATTCCGGGCATCGCCGCTGAAATTTTAAATCCCCCCTGGGACCAGCCCGACCCCTGGGCCTGGCTTGCCGATAAAGAACCGTTGAAACTGGTGATTCGGGGCGCCGGTTGGGGACATGGAGTGGGCATGAGCCAGTGGGGCGCGAAAGGAATGGCTGATTTTGGATATAGTGAAGGGCAGATATTGGCGCATTACTACCCCGGTACGGTGATAAAGACGATTGATAAATTGTAACCCGGTTAAAAGACGTAAAGTGAATTATTACGATAAATTAAAAGAAGGCTGGCTTTGGATAAATGTTTGTTAATGATTTTGATTATGATCTACCACCGGAGTTGATTGCCCAGGTTCCGGTGGAACCGAGGGATAGTTCACGGTTGATGGTGTTGGACCGGGGTGGGAAGAGAGGCTCCGATCATTTTTTTTATGAATTGCCCGGGTTTTTGAAGGCGGGAGATTTATTAATTTTGAACAATACCCGGGTCATTCCGGCGCGGCTGTTTGCCAAGAAGCAGGGCGGGGCGGGAATGGTGGAAGTTTTTTTATTAAAACAGCTTGCGGAAAACACCTGGGAGACTTTGGTCCGTCCCGGAAAGAGAGCCAAACCGGGGACAGATCTGGTATTTGAGGAAGGCGTGGTGGGGAAAGTAACCGGAACCGTGATGGATGGGGGCCGAATCGTAGAGTTTCCGAAGGATTTGAACTTCAGGACCTGGCTAGCCCGTTCGGGGCAGACTCCTTTACCGCCCTATATCACCCAAAAGTTGTCCGACGCGGAACGCTATCAAACCATTTACGCGGAGTATGAAGGTTCAGTGGCGGCTCCCACAGCCGGTTTGCATTTTACCCCGGAACTTTTCCAAAAGATTAAAAACCGGGGCGTAAATGTGAGTTTTCTAACATTGCATGTGGGAATCGGGACTTTTCGGCCGGTGAAAACCGAAGTGGTGGAGGATCATATCATGCATCCCGAGGAGTTCTCGCTGCCGGAGGAGTTGGCCCGGTTAATCAACACTACCAAACAGTCCGGCGGGCGGGTCATCGCCGTGGGGACCACCGTGGTCCGGGTATTGGAGTCCCGTGCCGTATCCCGAGGACAAGTAGCGCCCGGTTCGGGAGGTACCAATATTTTTATCTACCCCGGTTTTGAGTTTAAAATTATTGACGGACTCATCACCAATTTTCATTTGCCCAAGTCCACCTTACTGATGCTGGTCTCCGCCTTCGCCGGCCACGAATTCATCCTGGAAAGCTACCGGCGGGCCATTGCGGAAAAGTACCGATTCTTTAGCTTTGGGGATGCGATGTTGATATTATAGAATAATTTTTCGGAAGGGATTTACGGGATTATCATGGATGAAAAATCAACAATGATGACATAGTTTATCTACAAGTAAAAGATTTTGATGTGTTGCATTTAGATTTACAGAAGAGTCTCTATCAGTTTAATTGGAACAACTTGATTATTTTTTTTGATTTTATATAATACTATTACCCGGTGATTCATTATATCGATCCGATATTCCGTGTAGCAGGATTTATTCCTTTATGAATTTACATCTTTAATCGCCTGAGTAATTATAAATACATCGCGTGCGCGCGAATGAAAAGAAGGTAGCCATGTCTTTCTCATTTACCGTTCAAAAGCAATCCACCGAAACCAAAGGCCGTTTGGGCCTCATTACCACCGACCGCAACCAGATCGAAACGCCGGTATTCATGCCGGTGGGGACGCAGGGGGCGGTCAAGGCCATGACGGTGGATAATTTGCAGGAGATGGGTTTTAAGCTTATTTTGGGGAATACATATCATCTGTATATGAGGCCGGGGGCGGATATTGTCAAGGAAGCGGGTGGACTTCACGGTTTCATGAACTGGAACGGTTCACTGCTCACCGATAGCGGCGGGTTCCAGGTATTTAGCCTGGCCAATCTGAATAAAGTAAGTGAAGAAGGGGTTATGTTCCGGTCCCATATCGATGGTTCACCGCATTTTTTCACGCCGGAAAAGGTGATGGAGATTGAGATGGCCTTAGGGGCCGATATTGCCATGGTTTTTGATGTCTGCCTGCCGTATCCGTCGGAATACAAACCGGCCAAGGAGGCCATGGAACGGACTAACCGCTGGGCGGAACGTTGTTTGAAGGCCCATAATCATCCTGGGCAGGTGCTTTTCGGCATTGTCCAGGGCGTTACCTACCGGGATTTGCGGGAAGAGAGCGCCCGGGTTTTGGCGGGCATGGATTTTCCGGGGTATGCCATTGGGGGTTTGAGCGTTGGTGAGCCCAAACCGGTGATGTATGAGGTGCTGGATTATACCGTGCCACTTCTGCCCAAGGAAAAACCTCGTTATCTTATGGGAGTAGGGTCCCCGGATGCGCTTTGGGAAGGAGTGGAACGGGGGATCGACATGTTCGATTGCGTTTTTCCAACCCGGATTGCCCGGCATGGAACCGCCATGACTTCACTGGGGAGAGTTATCATCCGTGACGCCAAGTATCTAAGGGACTTTACTCCGCTGGATCCCAATTGCGATTGTTATACGTGTAAATCATATACCCGGGCTTATTTGCGGCATTTGTTCAAAGCCGGTGAATTTCTTGGCGGATTTCTAATAACTTATCATAATCTGCATTTTTTAGGGAAGGTTATGAATAATATTAGAGATGGGTTGAAAACCGATACTTTTTATGAACGGAAACAAGAATTCTTCCGATTGTATGATAAATTAGAGGGAAATACTTTTATAATGTCGAATAAAATTGCGGAGTAAAAGGAGGTGTAAAAAATGGAATGGTTTATTTTGGCGCTTGCAGGAAAGGTTGATACCGCGCCTACTGCGCCTACCGGGGTGGCGGGTTTCCTTGCCAGCCCAATGATTATGATGCTATTGGTTTTGGTGCTCTTTTGGGTAATGATGATTGTCCCGCAACGGAAACAGCAGAAACAACGGAATACCATGTTGCAGAATTTGAAAAAAGGTGATAAGATAATCACCACGTCCGGTATCCACGGCGAGATTACTGAAATCGACGAAGATGATATCCGGATAAGAATCGCGGAAAAAACGGAGATTCAGATTACAAAAAGTGCGGTCGGCCGGGTAAAAGGATAAAGTTTAGAAAGAAGAGAGCTTGGACTATTAATGGTTTAAGCTTTCTTTTTATATTATTCCAAATGATTCTAATAATAAACGAATTCCTTTTAATTGACAAGCTTCGTTGGAATCGTTATAATTAAATATGTGTTTTTAAGTGTTCCGCATAGCTCGCGTACCGATATGAAATCGAGGGGTTATGGCGGACGTTTTTTATCTTTATAAAGAATAGGAGGGATTTGGATGAGTTTTCAAATTATCACCATCGCGATCGTATTGGGTATCTTCGCATTGTTTGCTTATGGGGCGGCCTGCGCGGAGAAGGTAGTTGCCGCGAAGGCCAAGGAAAACCGCGAAGCCATGCAAGCCAAGACGGCGTCTAAAACAGCAGTGCCTAAAGCGACGGCTTCCAAACAGAATAAGAAAGTTGTGAAATAATCTATTTTAAACGATTTATGAGTACTTCATGGAATGTAACGGAGGGTTTGAGGTTGAAACGGCCGGTAATCTATTGGGTGCTAATTTATTCAATTTTTTTATTGGCTATTTTCGGGATAGCTTTTATTCAGATTGACCGGGAAACACCGGATTCAACCAGGATTTTTGTTACCACCACTTTTGCCGCGTTAGCCCATATGGATGGCAAGTTAAATCCAACCGGTCCATTCAAGGATTGTTCCGCAAGAATTGTGATCCGCCCGGGTTTGGTGCCATCTTTTGATCTCGGCTTTTTGGGACGGCATTTTGTATCGCTTTTGAGTAAGGTTTTTTCGTTTCGGCAACGAATTAACGTTTTCGGTTTTTTCTTTGCGGCGATGATACTGTTATTTTTCTTTCAATTTTATCAAAGTTCCCGGACCAGTTCCGAAGGTGAACCGGGGATTGTAACGATGACAATACACTTGGGTGGTATAATGGCTTAAATGCTATCAAAACCCAGTTAAATAGATAGTTTAAAACTTGGTTAAAGGAGGAATTATTGTGAGAAATGATTTGCGATGGAAGTTTTTGGCGATTTTCGCATTGGTATTAATTTTTTCGTTATTACTTGGCCCACTTGGGAATAAATTGTTCAACTCTGAAGCGATTCGCCTGGGCCTCGATTTAAAGGGGGGAATTGAGTTATTATTAACCCCCGATTACCGTTTAGGCCAAAACGTGCTTTCTAAATTAGGAGATGATTTGCTTGCGAAAATGAGACAAGCCAATATTTCTCCAAATATGACTTTTTTAGGAACCGTGGATAATGAACGTTATGATGGCCTGGTGTTTTCCTTTAACAGCGCCGCCGAAGCCGAACGAGCCATTAACGCGGGCACTTTCCCATCCCGTTTGAAGTTTAACTTTTATGGGGAGCCTAAAAACTTAAACTTTGAAACCAAACAGGAAGGAAACAAAATCAGTTTAACTGTTTTGCAGGATGCGAAAGACTTCCCCGAGGATGCCCTGGCACGGTCGGTAGCGGTTATTGAGAGCCGTATCAATGATGCTGCGGGGCAAATGGCCGAAGCTGACGTGCGAATTGATACAAACAATAGAATTAATGTTCAGCTACCGGGTATCAGCAGTTTACGAGAAGCTCAGGATATACTCATGTCCACCGGCCGGTTGACCTTCCGGATCGATAACCGGATCGTGATGGATGGAACCAATATGAAAGAAGTTGGCGTGAGTTTCCATGCCGGAGATGGTTATGTTATCTTTTTCGGGTTTAAGGGCGAGGACGCCAAACAGCTGGCCAAGATAACGACTGAAAACGTCCGTAAGAATATGGGTGTTTATCTTGATGAGACAGAACTAATCAATCCGGTAATTGAAGAACCGCTTAGCAAAGGCGAAGGAATTATTCGACTGGGGAATACACCGAAGGAAGAAGTTGAGAAATACGCTTTATTGATGAAATCCGGCGCCCTTCCAATTTCCCTGAAAGTTGAGCAATCGACTCAAGTTGCTCCCACCCTTGGGAAGGAAATAATCAATCAGAGCATTTTCTCGTGCATCATCGGGATTATTCTGGTTATTCTCTTTATGTTACTCTTTTACGGTATACCGGGTTTATTGGCGGATTTCGCTTTAATTATCTATGGAGTTTTGGTTTTGGGAGTAATGGCCGCATTCCGGGGAGTATTGACCTTGCCGGGTATCGCCGGATTCATTTTATCCCTGGGTATGGCGGTTGACGCCAATATCATTATTTTTGAACGGATTAAGGACGAGTTGCGGAACGGCAAACGGGTACGGGCAGCCGTTCAAGGTGGATTTGACAGAGCTTATGTCACAATCCTTGATTCGAATCTCACTACTTTGATTTCCGCCGCGGTTCTGTTCTTCCTTGGAAACGGACCGGTTAAGGGATTTGCGGTTACTTTGATTATCGGAGTTATAATTAGTATGTTTACCGCAATCTTTGTCACCAGGGTATTTTTAGAATGGCGAATTGATCGTGATCCGGATCGTTACGCCAAATATTTTGGGGCCAAGGAGGTTGTGCAATCATGAATTTACTAAAATATCGCTGGTATTTTATAGGTTTTTTTCTGTTGACCATGGTTTTGAGTGTATTGTTTCTGTTTATTAATCCGTATAACAACTGGGGAACCAAACCTGGAGATTCCTTAAATCTAGGGGTTGATTTCCGGAGCGGCACCAAAATATATTTCCCGGTATCCAAACCGGTTACTTCCATGGCGGTGATGGATGTCCTGGAAACCATCAAGTTGCCGGACTTTAAATACACTGCGCCGCAGCCGAGTCAATATGTTGATTCCAATGGTAATGTGAAGCACCGGGTTTTGATTTATACCCGGTTCTTAAAGGATTCGGAACAAGAAACCGTCGTCAGCGCTTTGGAAGCCAAGTTTGGCCAAGATAAAACGCAGGGGTTGGATGTTACCAGAGTCAGCCCGTTAATCGGGAAAGAACTAGTAAATAACGCCATTATGGCAATAATTATTGCCTCGCTTTTGATGTTGGTTTATATTTGGTTCCGGTTTGAGTTCGTATCCGGAGTGGCGGCAGTGGTTGCATTGCTCCATGATTGTATATTGGTTTTGGGGATTTTCGGTTTGCTGGGCTTGGAGATTAACGCCACAATCATCGCGACTATTTTAACGATTCTTGGATATTCAATTAATGATACCATCGTGATATTTGACCGGATTCGGGAAAACCTGAAATACCATCAGAAGGGGAATTCCTTCGTGGAATTGGCGAACGACAGCATCCTGCAAACATTCCGCCGTTCGCTAAATACCGGTTTTACTTCATTGTTTGCCATTATGGTCTTATTCGTCACGGTTCCGAATATCCGGGAGTTCTGTTTCGCATTGATCATTGGTATCACCTCCGGAACCTACTCCTCAATCTTCGTGGCCAGCCCGATTTGGGCCGTTTATAAAGACTGGCTGGAGAACCGGAAGCTGGCGAGTAAACCGGCTACGGCCACCCGGTAATTTCGATCATAAAAAACCAAAGGGGCTGTCCCAAAAGGGCAGCCTTTTCTACTAGAATTATGTTTACATAATAAAACAAATAAGTTAAAATATTCATCTGGAACAGATAAATCTATTTAATGAACTCCCTACCGAAACAAAATCAAAAAGAAACTTCACAACAAAATAACCTTCAAAGAATATCAGAAAGGGCAAATGATGCTACCCACTTACCTATCAGACATCATTCCTCAAAACCATGTGGTTAGAGAGGTAAATAATGCTATCGAAAGGATGGATATAGCTCCGTTACATTCCAAATATGAAGGCGGCGGAACTTCTAGCTTTCATCCCAATGATGCTTAAGGTATTGGTTTACGCATACATCGAAAAGATATTCTCTTCTAGGGAAATCGCGAAATCACTTATGGAAAATATTAATTTTATGTGGATTAGCGGCGGAAACAGGCCGGACGATTTCACCGGATAAATTGGAAGAAGTGATTAAAGCTTTAGACGAAAAGCTGGCTTTGAATCCGGCTGATAAACAATTAAAGAAGACTGTCAAAGTCCAAGGGTAATCGTAAAATCCGATTTAATCCCCGGCTTGAGGAGTTGAAAAGGAAAGCAAAAGCTAATCTTACCTCCGAAAAAGGCTTGAAACTCCGAGCGTTGAGAGCCATTGAGGTGGAGTCTGTTTTATGTAAAATTGATGTCTTTTCCCGAAATTTGAAAAAGGGCTGTCCTAAAAGTTTTACCTTTTGGGACAGCCCCTTTTTTATTAGGATGGCTTACGCCAAGTTTTTTACCGGGCTAAAGTTACGGACGGTCAATGCACATAAATTACGGCCTAGTTAAGGGGTGGTTAAGAGGAATCCGTGTTCTTTAAAACTCAGGAATCCTCGCTTGTTTTGAATCTTTTGAACCGGTTCACTATTTCTTGCGACCAACCATAGATCTTCTTTGATTCTTTGGTCAATAATGGGCCTAGAATGGCTAAGATAAGCACATACAAAACAGCGAAAGATTGAATACTCGGCAGTAATCCACCGGCTTTCCCCATGTTGGCGATAATGATCGAAAATTCACCCCGGGAAACCAAAGTAAAGCCGATATTGGCCGAAGAACGGCCGGGAATTCCCGCAGTCCGCCCGGCTATCGCTCCGGCGAACAAATTGCCGAAGATGGTCAACAGTACTCCAATCAGGGCTGCCCACACCGCACCCCCCAATGACAATGGATTAATGCTCAAACCGAAGCTAAAGAAAAATAAAGCTCCGAAAAAATCACGGAGTGGAAGCACAATCTGTTCAATTCGTTTCACATGGACCGAGTCCGCCAGAACCAATCCAACCATCAACGCGCCAATGGCTTCCGCCACGTGCAATGTTTCCGAAAAACCGGCCACCAAAAATAATCCGGCCATAATTACCAGTAAAAACAGTTCTGCGGACTGAATGTTTAAACCCTTGTCAATAAATTTAATGATTCTTCGCCCGCAGAATAAGAAGAGCAGAATAAAACCGAGGGCACCAAATGTAGTCAGCAGTACACCCGATAATGAAGTGGCTCCGCTCAAAATCAACCCGGATAAGATGGACATATGGACCGCGATAAACAGATCATCGAACATGATCATGCCCATGATGATCTCTGTTTCCGGATTGGCGGTCCGTTTCAGATCCACCAAAACTTTGGCGACAATGGCCGTGGATGAGCTGGTCATGATTCCGCTAACGACCAGGGTTTCTTTTATTGGAAAACCCATCATCCAACTGAGCAACAAACCAGCGGCGAAATTAATCGCTAAATAAAATGAGCCTCCCACAATGATTGACTTGCCCGATTTCATGAGACGGCTCACCGAAAACTCTAGTCCTAGGTAAAAAAGCAAAAATAGGACGCCAATCCGTCCTAAAAAATCAATAAATACCGAACTTTCAATAAACCGCAAATCGATGATGCCCAGATGAGGGGCATGCGGTCCAACCGCCATACCAACTAATATATAAAAGGGAATAACAGAAAAACGGAGCTTTGTTGAGATTAATCCCACAAGTGCAACTAATCCAATGGCAAGTCCAACTTCAAAAATGATCGTATCCATGTTTCCCCCCCAGTATAAAGATGATTGAATCTTTTATCTATTCACCTCCATTTAATAATAGTTCTTTCAACAATTTCAGGTGCTCCCTTTCTCCGGCGATAATCAAGGTTGAATCGGCGACGAACACATATTCGGGTCCGGGGTTAATATGCTTCGTGCGTTTGTTTTCCACAACCGCGATGATTGAAGCTCCGGTCTTACGGCGTACCTTGAGCTCTCCAATGGGTTTTCCGATGCATTTGGAGCCAGGTTCGATACGATGCCACTCAATGACTAAATTATCCAAATCAACATCGATGTTCTCCAGCGCCTTGGGTTTATATGACATCCCGCCAATAATCCCCGCAATCGTTCTGGCTTCATTATCATCCAGGGTCACCATGGAAATGCTTTCATCCGGATGGTCATAATAAAAATGATATAATTCGCGCCGCCCATCATCATGAACGATAACTACCAGTTTATCTCCGCTGCGGGCTTCAATCTGAAATTTCCGGCCAATTCCGGGCAGATCGGATTCCAGAATCTTCATCAGACAACTTCCTCCCAACCATTATTTTTTGAGAACTGTCAATGGTAAATTATAGGGCTTATGATTATAAAAATAGTGATTGCAGCTTACCATCATTATAAATGATGAACACCCGTAAATCAACTTTTACCATAAAATAACCGGTAAAACTTTATCTCCCAGTCATTGTCAAATGTTTATGCCACCAATAATTTTTCGTATATTTTGTTCATTTCTTCAACAAGCCAGTGGCATATCTAAGTCTTTCCTGGCCGATACGGGAATTATCCAATAATGCTTTTTTGCTTTTAGGGGAGAGTCATTGACAAAGATGGCGAATGTGATTACAATGGAAACTAGAGAAACTTTAATAGTTTCCTAAGTGAACATCACTTTCAAAATGTTCTCGGATATTTTTTCTTTAGGAGGGTGTGGAATTGGCCGATGATTTGAATGTTAAAAACCGAATCTTGGATGGAACCCGGGAACTTTTTTTAAAATATGGCTATTCACGGATTACCATGGATGATGTTGCTTCAAGTATTGGTATCAGTAAAAAAACTCTGTATAAACATTTCCGCTCCAAAGAGGATTTAATTCGGGAAGCCATCTTGAATTTGATGCAGGAAGTCATGCTGAATATCACCGGGATAATTCATAACACCGAAACCGAATACCTGGAGCGATTAAAACAACTCATGATGTTTTTCGGGAATTTCACCGCTAAGATCAGTATACAGCCTTTACAAGATTTACAAAGAGAAGTCCCTCATATTTATTCGGAGTTTGAGTCGGCGCGTGAAAAATTTATCCTGGCCAATTTCCGCGATTTTTTCCAGGAAGGAGTCCAAAAAGGTTTAATTCGTAATGATATCAACCAGGAAATTATCCTGCTGATTTTTATAAACATCGTTCAGGCCGTCATTAACCCCAAAGTTCTATCGGAAATGCCCTTTACGGTGAAAGATGCTTTTGATGCGATTATCAAAGTTATTTATAATGGGATTTTGACTACGGATCAGAAAATTTGATGGGTGTATTTAGAAACGGGGGATGAGTGATGAAAAAACTCGGTTTGTTCATGCTGGTGTTTAGTTTGCTGTTCAGTTGCTCCAATCCGGCCGATGCTTTAGAGATAGGCGGATATTTGGAGAATAAACTTCAAGTCACCGATGGCCAAAATCTCACCGCGCCGAATAAATTGAAACTGGATTTCAAAGTGAAGGACGAGTCCTATTTCCTGTTTGCCTCACTCACCGGCTTTAACGATTTTGTTACGCAAGAAAAAAATAAGATCGAGGTAAGCCGGGCGTACCTGGAGCTTTATCCATCCTGGGGAAAAGCCACTGTCGGCCTGCAAAATATCGCCTGGGGCAACGGTTATCTCTTCAATTTGCCGGACCAGTTCAACATGATCAATCTTCTTGATCCCAAGGGGGAAAAAACGGGAATCACGGCGTTCTCCGTCAAATGGAATACTTCCGGAACTTCTCTGGTCGAAATGGTGGCGGTTCCGGCAGCCCCTCCCGGAGCCGGGAACGCAACCGTGGCGGGGAGTGATTACGGGATTAAAGGTTTAGTTAATATTGGCCGGTTTGATATCAGCGCCTACGCGATAAAGAAAACCGTTATCCAATCAGGAGTCCCCTCGATTTACACGGATCGCCGCGCAGGTGTCTTAGAGTTGAAAGGCGAATTGGGAGATGATCTTCCGGGTGTCTGGGCGCAAGGCGGTTGGTTCAACGATATTTCATCTATCAGTGTAGAATCTACCTATCTCAGTTCCGTGTTGGGCTGTGACTATACTTTGCCCATCGGCAACGGACTTTATATCCTGGCTGAATCCTTTCAAAACGGCAAACTCAGCAACAATCAACTCTATTTTCTCACCCGATACAGTACCAACGGTTACTTAACGATTTCTTTAAGCGGTATATGGGTTTTACAAAGCGATTCCGCATTATATAGCCTTGTTTTAAAATATCAATTGAACGATAATATAGAGTTCTCAGGAATGGCCAATTATTATCCCCAAGGAAGCAGTAGTTTCGGTTTGACCTCAAATTGCAATAGCGAAATCGTCCTGGGGCTGAAAACCAGTTTTTAATTTTCAGTTTTAGACTTTCGACATGCAACTTTCTTTTATATTCTTCAACTTTCAATTTCTAATATTCTACTTTTGACTCTTATTACGACAGGAGGAAAAACAATGGCAATGGTTGAAATCAAGAACTTGATCAAGGAGTACGGCAGCGGAGAGGTATCCGTCAAAGCATTGGACGGCATCAATTTAGCCGTGGCCAAGGGTGAATTTACAGTGCTGGCCGGGCCGTCCGGTTCCGGAAAAACCACATTGCTCAACTTGATTGGCTGTCTGGATCAGCCCACCACGGGTGAAATATTGATTGAAGGAATCAACATCGGAGTCATCGACCACCGGGCTCAGGCGGATTTTCGCCGGGAACGGCTGGGATTTATCTTTCAATCCTACAATCTGGTTCCGGTGTTGAGTGCTTTTGAAAATGTGGAATTCCCGTTAACTTTATTGAAGCGATTCACCAAAGAAGAACGGGTTGAAAAAGTCAATAAAATCCTGGCCGAGGTGGGACTGGATAAAATGGCCGGGCGCCGTCCGGGAGAACTAAGCGGGGGCCAACAACAACGGGTGGCCATTGCCCGGGCTTTGGTCAAGGAACCGGCAGTGATTCTGGCCGATGAACCTACGGCCAATCTGGACTCGGTGAATGGGGAGTCTATCTTGGAATTGATGAAGGAATTAAACCGGCGCAAACAAATTACCTTTATCTTTTCCTCCCATGACCGGATGGTCATTGAACGAGCCCGCCGGGTGATCCGGTTGAAGGACGGCCGGATCGACGGCGAGGAGAACCGAGTCTCGTAATCCCAAGTGTACAATTCGGGAAGGAGGAGTTATCGTGCTGATTCAGATGGCGGTTAAAAATGTCTTTCGCAACCGGAAACGGACCATGATCACCGTACTGGCGGTATTTTGGGGCGTTTTGTTATCCATCGTGGCCAATGGTGTCAATAAAGGGATGGAATGGCAGATGGGCAATATGTTCATCAAAACCGATTCCAGTTCGTTAAAAATAGTGAGCCAAGACTATAACCTGGAAGATCTCGAGAATCCGCTGGATTATCCCATCAAGGAGGATGGCAAGATCCTGCCAATTTTAAAAGATACTCCCAATGTCAAGGCATATTCACCGCGAATCGCTTTTCATAGCAGTCTCAGTAATGGTTCCGACGAGATTCGGGCGATAGGGCTGGGAGTTGACCCAAGGATGGAGGACCAGGTATTCAACCGCTCCCAAGGGATCGTCCAAGGCCATTATTTGGCTCCGGATGAAGAGGGCATCGTGATTGGAAAGGATCTGGCCAAATTGCTCGGTCTTAAGCCGGGTGATAGTGTGACGGTAATTTCCCAGGCCGCGCAAATGGGGATGAATGCTTACGACTTGGAGATCAAAGGGCTGATTGAAACCGGGAATCCGGTTTTGGATACGGGCGGCTTTTGGGTGCCGCTTAAGTTTGCCCGGGAATTCTTGAGTTTCACGGGTGTCACCGATATTGCGGTGGCTTTACGGAACAATTCCCGGATTGACGCCTTTAAACAGCAGTTTGGAAAACAAAGATTTCCGGATCAAGTCAAAGTGGCCAGTTGGCGGGATTATGCCAGTGACTACATCGAGTTGGTGGAGTTTCGCGGCCGGATTATTAGTGTTTTGATGGTGATGATCTTGCTGATGGCTGCGGCGGGAATTATGAACACCATGTTGATGGCAATGATGGAACGGAAGCGGGAGATCGGCAATTTAATGGCGCTGGGAGTCCGGCGGGGTGAGATTGTACGGCTATTCTTGATTGAGGGAGCGATGATCGGGATACTGGGGAGTGTTGTAGCAGTGGTGCTGGGCAGTTCTATTGTCGGCTATTTTCAATGGCAAGGAATCCCGCTGGGGGTGGATTTTATGAGTAATATGGGAAGCGTGCCGATTGCCGGGAAACTTTACGCATATTTGGAACCGTTTGAGGTTTTGCTTTACTTTTTGATGGGCATCGGCGTGGCGGTAATCTCAGCGGTTTATCCGGCGTTGAAATCGGCGCGGATGCAGCCGGTGGATGCCATCCGGGGAACGGGGGGAGATAAATGAGCGATCTGTTTAAAATTGCGTTCCGTAATATTTTCCGGAACCTGCGCCGCAGCGTGTTAACGATTATTATCAGTTTTCTTGGCGTATTTGTATTAATGATGAGCAGTTCGTTTCTGGGAGGGATGTTCAACAACCTCCTGAGCGAAAGCATTAAAACCACCGGCCATGTCCGGATTACTTCCGCCGATTATGAGACCAAGGAACGAATGATGTCTCTGACCGGTAATGTGACGGACTTTGAGCAACAGAAAAAAGATGTCTCGAAAGTGCCCGGAGTTGTCACGGTGGTAGGCCGGCTACGATTTCCCAGCCTGGTTTATCAAGCCAGTGGTGAAGAAAACAAAGAAGGACTGGGATATGGGATTGAAGCAGAAGACTTAAAAAACCTCAACTTCAAGAATTATATTTATGACGGGCGTCTGCTGAAACCAGAAGCCAGGGATGAAATCATGGTGGGCAGGAAACTCGCCGAAAGTTTAAGCCTGAAAACCGGCGATGAGGTGACTTTACTTTCCAGGACCCTGTATAACTCAACCTATGCCTTGAATTACCGTGTGGTTGGGCTGTTTGACATGCAAAACGGCAAATTGAACAAAACCTTCTATATTTCACTGGCCTCAGCCCAGGAGCTTCTGGATATGACCGATCGGGTTAGCGAGATCCTGGTATACGGCGAGTCCGGTGATAAAGCCCCCGCTTTACTGGAACGGCTGAAAAAAATACCCGGATCCAAGGAATTATTGCTGAAACGCTGGGATGAGATTGGTTTTGCGCCTGTTTTTACCGGGATCGTCACGGTAGTCTCCACCATCATGCAATTGGTTTTCATTTTTCTGGCGGCTTTAGGGATTGCCAATACGATGATGATGGCTGTTTTCGAGCGGAAGGGCGAGATTGGCTTGCTGAAATCCATGGGCATGCACGAACAAGAAATCACCGCGCTATTTACCATCGAAGGTTTCTTTTTGGGATTTATCGGAACCGTCTTGGGATTGGCCGGTGGCGGATTGGTGGCCTTTTGGCTATCCAAATACGGGATCAATCTGGGAAGCAGCCTGGAAGGGATGCCGATTGTGGTTGCCAATATGATTTACGGTACTTTCAACATTGGAATCTTTCTAAAAGCGTTGATTTTAGGCCTGGCAGCCGCAATTTTAGCCTCACTGCTGCCGGCTTTGAACGGAGTGCGGCTTAAGCCCACCGAAGCATTACGCAAAGACTGAAAGGAGCGGAATATAATGAAACGATGGTTGTATGGAATGGGAATTGCGAGTCTGTTGTTGGCTGTATGGATGATTTCGATGGCGGGCGCCGGAGTTTACGGGAATGAGAGCGCTGCCGATATCATCAATAAAGTAGACTATAATCAGGCGCCGGGCAGCGTCATCTATGATGCCCAGATGGTGATTCATCAAAAAGACCGGGTGGACACCAAGGCCATGAAACTGTACGGCGAGGGCCAGGAAAAATCATTTGCCGTTTTTTTAAGCCCACCCCGGGATAAAGGCACCTCCATGCTCCGGTTGGGGGATAATCTTTGGATGTACCTGCCTTCCGCCGAAAAGACCATTAAAATTTCCGGCCATATGTTACGCCAGAGCTTTATGGGAAGCGATTTATCTTACTCCGACAGCACCGAACGGATGAAACTTCTGGAGCGATATGACGCAACTGTCACCGGTACCGATCAGATCGATGGACGGGCTGTTTATGTACTGGAATTGAAAGCCAAACAAGCGGATGCCAATTACTTTATTCGTAAATTGTGGATCGACCGGGAGCGCTATGTGGTGTTACGGCAGGAGATGTACGCTAAAAGCGGCAAACTGCTGAAAGTATCGTATTCTTCCGATATCAAGCAGATCGGAGACCGTTTCTATGTGACCAAGACCCGGATGGAGGATAAATTAAAGCAGAATACCTATACGGAGATGATCTTCACCAACATCAAACTGGATGAATCCATCCCGGCTTCGGTGTTTACCATGCAAAATCTGGAGCGGAAAAATTAATACCGCCGCG